>JAAYBZ010000151.1 GCA_012744445.1 Myxococcales bacterium
AAGCTCTCCGCGACGGCGTTATCCCAGCAGTCGCCCTTCCGGCTCATGCTGGCGACGGCGCCGGCTCGTGCGAGGGCACGGCGGTAGTCGCCGCTCGCGTAGGGGCTTCCGCGGTCCGAGTGGTGCAAGAGGCCGGGAGGGGGCTGCCTCGCGACGAGAGCCGCGCGCAGGGCGTCGAGGGCGAGCGCCCGGTCGTTATTCGCGCTCGTCGCCCAGCCGACGACGCGACGGGAGTAGAGGTCGAGGATGGCCGCCACGAAGAGCCAGCCGCTCTGGGTCCAGACGGCGGCCTCCCACGGCGCGATGTCCACGAACGCGTCGAGCACGAAGGGATCGTTGGCCGCGAGCTCCATCGAGAACGTGAACCCGAGCCACTCCCGGAAGAGATTTCCGCGGAGCACCGGGCGGAGGAAGGCCAACGCCTCGTTCACCCGGCCGTCGCCCTCCGTCCACGCGGGCTCGAGCTCGAGCCCCGCGCGCATCGCGATCTGCAGCCGGTAGTTCCCATCTTCGGAGCGGAGCCGGAAGCCCTCGTCCTTGGTGTAGCCGAAGAGGCTCACTTCCTCGGGCTCGGTGTCGGACTCCTGGTCCGACTCGACGTCCTGGGCGGACGCCGGCGTCGCCAACGCGAGCGCGATGCACACGCCCCATGCCGCCGAGAGACGGCGCCTCCGCTCGCCCATGTGCCCTCCGATTGGTTCGGAGAGGTTCTACGCATGGGCGCGGCCACTCTACCCGCGCGTGAGGGAGCTCACCCCTTCAGAGCCCGGTCCAATGACGGGGATCGAGGCTGCGCGCGCCCTGGCGGATCTCGAAGTACACGCCGGAGGCGTCGGCCGTGCCGATGGCCTCCCCCTTGGCGACGAAGGCGCCGACGCGCGCGCGCACGGCCGAGAGCCCTCCGTAGACGGTGAAGAAGCTCTGGCCGTGGTCGACGATGATGAGCCGCCCGTGGTCGGGATCGCGATCGGCGTAGGCCACGCGTCCGTCGGCGACGGCGTGCACCGGCGCGCCTTGGCTCACGAGGAATTCGAGGCCCGGGCCTCCGTCGCGCACGGCGTCGCGCACGCGGAAGGTCCCGCGCACGGGCGCGCCGAGGCGACCGCGGAGGCTCGCGAAGCCGAGCGAGAGCGACTCGTCCATGTCGCGCACGACGATCGAGCCGCCGTAGGTGGAGAGCTCGGGCAGCGGCGCCACGCCGAGCGAGGGCATCTCGCCGGCGAAGACACGCGCGCGATCCTCGAGCTGCTTCCGGCGACGTTCGATGGCCTCGAGGCGCGCGCGCTCCTCGGCGAGCGCGTTCTTCTTGGCTTCGACGTTCGCGCGCGCGGCCTGGATGCGCTCGTCGAGGAGGCGCATGGTCTCGAGATCCTGCCGCACCACGCGCTCGAGCCGGCGCACGCGGCCGTGATGCTCGAGGAAGGCCGAAAGTCCCTCACCCGCCGGGAGCACCGGACGGCGCGCCAGGCGATAGAGGGCGCGCGTACGCTCGGCGAGGCGTCGCGCGAGCTCGCCGCGCTCGCCTTCGAGCTCCTTCACCTCGGCCTCGGAAGATGCGAGCTGCTGCTCGAGCTCTTCGGCGGTCGGCGGGCCGATCACGAGGTCGGGCGCGCCGAGCGCCACGGTGGGCACGACCAGGAGCGTGAGGAAGAGGGACGCGCGGCGCATCAGATCTCGAGGTAGCGGCGGAGGGAGAGCGTCGACGACGTCGCGCCGATGAACGCGCCCGAGAACACGAGGAGCGCGAGGAGCCCGGGGCCGAGGAAGACGGCCTCGGTGCCGACGAAGATCGAGAACGCCGAGTTCAGCTCCGCGCGGAGGGCGAAGAACGCGGCGGCGAGCGCCGCGACCGCGAGCGCGGACGCGAGGAGCCCCTGCACGATGCCCTCCACGATGAAGGGGCCGCGCACGAAGCCGTGCGTCGCGCCGCAGAGCTTCATCACCTCGATCTCGCGCCGACGACGCGCGATGGAGAGCCGCACGGTGTTGCCCACCACGGCGAAGACGCAGAAGCCGACGAGCACGGCGATCACGGTGGCGCCGACCTTGCCCGCCGAGAGGAGCGAGGCGAGCTGCTCGAACCAGCCGCGGTAGCTCTCGACGTCGCTCACGCCCTCGAGGGCGCCGATACGCGCCGCGAGCTTCTCGATGGCCTCGACGGTGACGCCGCTCACGATGCCCACCTCGATGGAGGCGGGGAAGACCTCGGCGCCGAGCTCGGCCACCTCTTCGCCGAGCTCGGTGCGGGCGAGGAACTCGGCCCGCGCCTCTTCGCTCGAGACGACGCGCACGTGGTCGACCTCGCGGAGCCCCTCGAGCACCGCGGCGAGGCGCGTGATCTCGGCCGGCTCGAGCCCGTCGCGGAGATAGACGGTGATGTGCCCGCTCTTGCCCCAACGCTCGGCGACGGCGCCGAGGTTCTGGAGCGCGAGCAGGGCGGCGCCCAGGCAGAGGAAGGCCACGGCGAGGCTCGTCACGGCCACGACGTAGAGCCGGAGCTCCTCGCGGAAGCCGCGCATCGCGCGCGAGATCAGGCTGTCGATGCTCATCCCGACTCCTCCTCACCCCGCCGCGCGACGGGCCTCACGGACGGCGTGCACGCCGCTCGACGACCACGACGCGAGACCGCGGCGCACGTCGTAGACCCGGCCCTGTTCGAGGGAGAGGATCCGGTGGTCGCGGCGCTCGATGAGCCCGTGATCGTGCGTGGCGAAGAGCACGGTGGTGCCCGTCTGGTGGATCTCCTCGAAGAGCGTGAGCACGTCGACCGCGAGCGTGGGGTCGAGGTTGCCCGTGGGCTCGTCGGCGAGGAGGAGCGCGGGCTCGGAGACGATCGCGCGCGCGACGGCGACGCGCTGCTGCTCGCCGCCCGAGAGCGTGCCGACGCGTTCGTCGCCGCGGCCGGAGAGGCCGACGCGCTCGAGCGCCTCGCCCACGCGCGAGCGCACGAGGCGCGCCGGGAGCTCGAGGATCTCGAGGGCGATCGCCACGTTCTCGAAGACCGTCCAGTGCGGGACGACCTTGAAGTCCTGGAAGACGATGCCGAGGTTCCGCCGGAGGAAGGGGATCGAACGATCGGTGAGGCGCGCGATGTCGCGCCCGCAGAAGAGGATGCGGCCCGAGTCCACCGTGAGCTCGCGGTAGACGAGCTTGAGGAGCGTGCTCTTGCCCGCGCCGCTCGGCCCCGTGAGGAAGACGAACTCGCCACGCTCGATGGTGAGGTTCAAGCCGCGAAGGGCCGGCTGGTCCTTCCCGAAGAATTTGTAGACGTCCTCGAACGCGAGGATCGGGCGCTCGGCACCCTCGGCGCCGACCCGGGCTCCAGCCCTGAAGAACGCGAAGGGCCGACCTCCGCGCGATTCCCGATTCGATACCATGCGGACGGATTACAGAAGCTTCCGCCCGCAACGCAAAAAAGCGGCGGACTTGCGCCGGCGCCCGGGCCGGTCCAACGATGCGCGCATGTCCGATCCCGTCCTCTACCGCCGCGAAGGCCACGTCGGCCTCATCACGCTCAACCGCCCCGAGGCGCGCAACTCGATGACGCCCGAGCTCCTCGACGGATTCGCCGAGGTGATCGCCGAGGTGCGCAAGGATCGCGAGGCGCGCGTGCACGTGCTCACCGGCACCGGGAAGTGCTTCAGCTCTGGCGCCGACTTCAAGGCCGGGCTCCAGAAGGGCCGCGAGGATCAGCTCCCGCACGAGAAGAGCTTCGGCATGTACGAGGCCTTCCTGAGCCTCCTCGACGTGGAGGTGCCGGTCATCGGCGCGCTCAACGGACACGCCGTGGGCGGCGGCTTCGGCCTCTCGCTCCTCACCGACATCCGCATCGGCAACGAGGACGCCAAGTACGGCGCGAACTTCGCGCGCATCGGCCTCCACAGCGGGCTCGGCATCAGCTACCTCCTCCCGCGCCTCGTGGGCATCTCGATGGCGGCCGAGCTCCTCTTCACCGGCCGGCTCGTCGACGGCCGGGAGGCGGCGCGCATCGGCCTCTTCTCCAAGGCCGTCCCCGAGGCCGAGGTGCTCCCCGCCGCCATGGCGCTGGCCGAGGAGATCGCCACGGCCGCGCCCATCGCCGTGCGGGCGATGAAGGCCACGATGAAGCGCTTCAACGCCCTCGCCGTGCGCGACGCGGCCGCCATCGAGGCCCCGCTCCAGGCCGCCACGCTCGAGACCGAGGACGCCAAGGAGGGCATGGCCGCCATCCTCGAGAAGCGGAAGCCCGTCTTCCGCGGTCGCTGACCCCTCCCTCGAAAAAACGACGTCAGCCCCTCGAAAAACCACGCCGGAGCGATTGTCGAGGCTCCCGGCGTCTGACAAGGATTCGCGCATGGGACGCGACTTCGAGAACCGGAAAAACGCCATCCTCAAGCGCGGCGCGCGGGACGCCAAAGCGTTCACCAAGGCCGGGCGCCAGATCAGCATCGCCGTGAAAGCGGGCGGGCCGGATCCCGACGCGAACCCGGCCCTCCGTCGCGCGATCCAGAACGCGCGCGCCGTGCAGATGCCCAAGGACAAGATCCTGAGCGCCATCGAGAAGGCCTCGGGCGCGAACGCGGGCGACGACTTCCAGGAGGTGCTCTACGAGGGCTACGGCCCGCACGGCATCCCGATGCTCGTGGTTACCGCCACCGACAACCCCACTCGCACGGTCGCCAACGTCCGCTCCTATTTCAAGAAGGGCGGCGGCGCCCTCGGCACCTCGGGCAGCGTGGCCTTCCTCTTCGATCAGTTCGGCACCTTCGTGGTCGAGGCCGGGAGCGCCGACCGTGACGAGCTCGAGCTCGAGCTCATCGACGCCGGCCTCGAGCGCCTCGAGGACGACGTCAACGAAGACGGAAAGGACGTCTGGGTCATCTACTGCGGCCGCGACTCCTTCGCCGCGATGCAGAGCGCGCTCGAGGCGCGCCAGCTCAACGTGATCTCCTCGGCCATGACCTGGGTGCCGAAGACCACGACCACGCTCGGCGACGCGGAGCGCGAAGAGATCGAAGACCTCATCGAGAAGCTCGAAGAGGACGACGACGTGCAGGCCGTCTACTGCAACCTCGCCCCGAGCGACGCGGCCTGAGCCGCCCGCCCTTCGCCTCGAGCGAGCCTTCCCGCGCGGCGGGGCCCCGCGCGCCGATCAGCCCGTCGCCTCGAGCGAGGAGATGGTGCCGACGAGCCAGCGCCGCGCCTCGGCGTCCGTGCCGAAGGCCCGGATGGGGATGGAGTAGTCGCCGAGCCAGAGGATGGCGGTGAGCACCCCGCGCTGAATGGGGTTGGACACGACCACGGCGTGACCGACGGCGGCGAAGCGCAGGAGCTCGTTCTGCTCCTTGAGCCAGTTGGCCGCGTAGCTCCGGAGCTTCGAGTCCATCTTGGAGTCGGGCTGGGCGATGGACAGGAGCCCGATCTTCCGCTTCTTCGCCCGTGCCTTCTCGAGCTCCTTCGTCGCCCAGTTCAGGGTGGACTCGAGGTCTGCGAGGTTGAAGTCACCCTCGTAGATCATGGTCAGGACTCCATCTTGCAGAGGTTCGCGGCGGATCGGCATGGCGGCGGAGACTAGGGGACCTCGGGCGATTCCGCCAGGCCCCCCACCTCCGATGTCTTGCGCTCGATCATCGGGGCCTGCGCGCGCCGTCGCCGGCCCTTCCGGAAGAACCGGTGGATGGAGAGCATCACCCCCGTGTAGACGAGGACGAGCGAGGCCGCGCTCGCGAGCGTCGCGGCGACCTTGCCGACGAGGCCGAACGCCTCCCCGGTATGGAGGAAGCGCAGCCAGACGCGCGCCCGGAGCCCCGCCGAGCGCTCGCCGAAGGAGACGGCGCGGAGCACCTCGCCGCGGTACGGATCCACCTGGACGAAGACGCGCCCGCGCGTCGTGAAGAGGTCGGGCAGGATCACCTGGGCGTGGATGGGCCGTTCGGGCTCGCGGGGCGCGAGGTCGACCACGATGGCCTCGCGCTCGGGGAACCGCGCCGCGAGGGTGTCCACGAGCTCGGCATGGGTGATGGGGGCCTGCCCCTCCTCCGGGGCCGCGAAGGGCTCGTCGGGCACGGCCATCATCCGGAAGCCCCGCTCCTTGGGCGGCTCCTCGCCGGCCACCCGGAAGACGAGCTCATGCGCCCACGGGAAGGAGATGACCACGCCCGAGCCGGCGATCACGAGGAGCACGAGCACGCTCCACACGCCGAAGACGTTGTGCTGGTTGAAGTGGCGCGCCTTGTCGCCGCGCGTCCGCACGAGGACGACGAGCGGACGGAGCGCCTTCCTCGCCCAGTTGCGCGGGAACCACAGGTAGATCCCGCTCAGGCAGAGGAAGACGAAGATCAGGTTCCCGACGCCCGTCACCATCTTGCCCACGGGCTTCGCGACGCCCTCGAGCGCCAAGAATCGGTGGACGTCCTCGATGAAGTGGAGCACCTCGTGGGCCCCCTCGGAGGGCTGCCGCCGCACCTCGCCGGTATAGGGATCGACGAAGCGCGATCCGTCCTTGCCGCCCGAGACCAGATAGGCGGCGGCGGGATCGGCCGGGATGACGACGGAGCGCGCCGAGAAGTCGGGCTCGACCGCCGAAAGGCCCTCGAGGAGCTCGGCGAGGTCGCGCGGCGCGGCCCCCTCGGGCACTTCGACCGTGCGCGCGTCGCGATCGATGAAGTCCAGGATCTCCTGCTCGAAGGCGATCACGATCCCCGTGGACGACATCACCGCGATCACGAGCCCGGCGAGCAGTCCGAGGACGAGGTGCGTCCAGAGGAAGACGGTGCGCACCCGAAGGGGACGCTTCATGGTCTCTTTGCTCCAATCGCGCTTGGTTTTCGTTGCGCGCAGAAAAATGCGTCCCAGAATGGGGACCAGATGAAAATCGTTTTCATTTTCATCCTGCTCCTAACCTGGCTTGATTTAGGGACCGGGGCAAGCGTGGCGCGCGCCCAGGATGGGCTCGAACCGCCCGCGATCGAAGCGCTCGCGGACGCCCCCCGGCCGGCCGAGACCGGCGCCCATGCGACCGAGATCCGCCTCCGCGTCACGCTCGACGCGGAGGGCCAGGTGACGGACGTGGAGGTGCTCTCCGCGGAGCACGAGGCCCTCGCCGAGGCGGCCCGCGAGGCCGTCGCCCGCTCCCGCTTCCGGCCGGCTCGACGCCACGGCCAGCCCATCCCCTCCCGCTTCGAGCTGGTCTACGCCTTCCCGGCGGAGCCCGAGCCGCCCGCCGAAGAGGCGCTCCCGGTCGAAGAGGAGCCCGCCGAGCCCGGCGACGCCACCGCCGAGGCGCCCGAGCCGAGCCCGCCCGAAGAGGAGGCCGCGCCCGACGAGGCGGACCTCGACGCCCTCCCCCGCTTCGGCGCCACTGGCACGGCCGTGACCGCCGCCGAGGAGCGACGCCGTTCCGTCGAGGCCGTCGACGTGGTCGAGCTGGACGACGCGCGACAGCGCACGGCCGATCTCGGCGAGGTCCTCGCGCGCACCGAGGGCGTGACCGTCCGCCGCTCGGGCGGCCTCGGCAGCCAGGAGCGCCTCTCCCTCGTCGGCCTCGAGGGCCGCCAGATCCGCACCTTCATCGACGGCATCCCCGCACAGTACATGGGCTTCGGGATGGGCATCGCGAACGTGCCCGTGGGCCTCGTCGATCGCGTCGAGATCTACCGCGGCGTGGTGCCGGTCCGATACGGCGCCGACGCGGTTGGCGGCGCCATCGACCTCGTCTCCGACCTCGAGACCGTCGGCAGCCGCGGCACCGTCTCCTATCAGACGGGCTCCTTCGGCACGCATCGCCTCGCGGCGAACGGCCGGGTCCGCGACGCGCGGACGGGCTTCTTCGCGCGCGGCAGCGCCTACTTCGACCACGCCGAGAACGACTACGACGTCGACGCGCGCGTGGCGGACTCCCGCGGACGCATCGAGGAGCGCCGCGTCTCGCTCGAGAACGCCGAGTACCAATCGGCAGGCGTCGTGGCCGAGGCCGGCTTCTCGGGCCGTCCCAAGGCGCGCCTCGCGTCGATCCGTGCGTTCTTCACGGACCACGAGCGGCACATCCCACACAACATCGTCATGACCGTGCCCTACGGCAAGGTCCGATATGGCCACCAGGACGTCGGCGCGCTCCTCCGCTACGAGAACGACTTCTTCGGCCGGAAGGTCTCGGTCGCGCTCGCGGCCGGCTTCGTCGCCCACCGCGTCGACTTCTACGATCGCGGCGACTGCGTCGTGGATTGGTTCGGCAACTGCGTGCGCACGCTCACGACGCCGGGCGAGATGACGGCTGGCGGCCGGAACATCGAGACCCTCGAGCGCACCACCTTCCTCCGCTCGAGCTTCGTGCTTCGCCCCGCCGAGGGCCACGCGATCACGCTCTCGATCTCGCCGAGCTACGCGGCGCGCGAGACGGTGCGCGAGGCGGTCGCCACGAGCACCCTCACCGGCCGCGGCTCCGACGGAAGGCTCGTCGTGGGCCTCGAGCACGAATACACGCGCGCGCCCTTCCAGAACTCGTTCTTCGTGAAGTCGTACGCCCAGTGGCTGAGCGCCGACGACCGCGTCTTCGGCAGTGACGTCACCTACCGCGTCGATCAGCACACCTTCGGCCTCGGCGACGCCTTCCGGCTCGAGCTCGCGCGCGACGTCGCGCTCAAGGCCTCGTACGAGTGGGCGACGCGCCTCCCCGAGAGCGACGAGTACTTCGGCGACGGCGTGCTCACGCTCCACAACTTTGCGCTCCGCCCCGAGCGGAGCCACAACGCGAACCTCTCGCTCGACGCGCGGTACGAGCGCGAGCGCTTCGGCGTGCTGCGGGGCGACGTCGCCTTCTTCGCGCGCCGCCTCAGCAACCTCATCTGGCTCGTCGCTGGCACGGATACCTTCAACTTCGAGAACGTCGGCGAGGCGCGATCGATCGGCTCCACGGCGAGCTTCAGCTATCGCTCGCCGGGCGACTGGGTCGACGTCCGCGGCAACCTCACGTACCAGGACTTCCGCAACATCACCGAGGAAGGCCGCTACGCCGACGTCTACGGCGACCGCGTCCCCAACCGACCCTTCTTCGAGGCCGCCGGCGAGGCCACCTTCGGCAAGAGCGACCTCATCACGGCTCGCGACCGGCTCTCGCTCCTCTGGGGCTTCCGCTACGTGCACGAGTACTTCCTCACGTACGAGAGCCGCGGCACCGCGGGCAGCAAGGTCACGATCCCCTCGCAGTTCGTGATGCACGCGGCCGTCCGGTACGTCGTGACGCGCGAGCGGCGCACCATCTCCACGGTCATCGAGGCGCAGAACCTCGCGAACGCCGTGGTCTACGACTTCTACGGCGTGCAGCGACCGCGGCGCGCCATCTACGCGAAGCTGGCCATCGATCTCTGACCCGCACTCCACGGCGGGTGTGAATTCCAGAGCGGAGTAGAACCGAACATGAAAATCAAGATGAAGAACGTACTCGTCGGGCTCGCCGCCGCCCTCGCCTTCGCGGCGTGCGGCGACGACTCGCCCGGGACCGACGCCCCCGTGAACGACATCCGCTTCACCGAGGGCTACGTCGTCATCGGCCAGGCCGATCCCGTGAGCTACCTCATGGGCGTCGAAGCGCTCGCCTCCGGCGCCACCGTCGGCTTCGACGACGGCGTCGAGATCCCGGGGGTCGCCATCGGCGTCTCCTTCGGCGACGACCCCTACCTCTACGTCGGCGCCAGCGACGCGCCGGAGATCGTCCGCTACGCGCTCACCGAGCAGGGCCTCGTCGAGGACGCGCGCGTGAGCCTCGCCGGCGCGGGCACCACGAGCGTGGGCGGCTACCAGTCGAACCTCCTCCTCGTGAGCAAGGAGAAGGCCTATTACATCGACCAGGCCAAGGATCAGCTCGTGGTCTGGAATCCCACCACGATGGAGGTGACGGGGAGCGTCGAGTTCGACGAGCCGATCACCGGCGAGGGCCTGCGCACCGGCATCTCCGGCTTCCCCCTCCTCCACGACGGGCGCTTCTACATCGGCCTCGGCTGGCTCGACGCGCAGACGCTCGAGGTCATTGGCGGCGCGGCCGTGCTCGTCATCGACACCGAGACCGACGAGACCAAGGTCGTGCGCGATCCCGATGGGGAGTGCGGCTACAGCTTCTCCGTCGTGCAGGGCGGTGACGTGCTCTGGGTGGGCAGCGAGGCCTACGCGGCGGCGTACTGGGCCATCACGGGCGACGAGGCGGCTCGCCCCTGCATGAAGATCCTCGACCCCGAGACGCTCGAGTTCGGCGGGAACGCCGTCTACTTCGACCTCGCGATCGAGGCCGCGGCCGGCACGCTCGTCCCCGGCCCGACCGCCACCAAGGCCTACCTCCGCTACCTCAGCGAGGACGACCTCGGCATGACGCTCGAAGAGTGGCGCACCGGCGGCGAGAACGGCACGCCCGTGGGCAACGCGCGCGTCCTCTCCTCGCGCCCCGCCTGGCGTTGGGCCGAGGTCGACTACGAGCAGGAGATGATCGTGCCGCTCGACTTCGCGCCGAGCTCGGGCGCGACGCTCCGTATCGACACGGGCAACGGCACCCTCCTCCCCGAGTTCGACAACGCGGCGGGCAAGACCTACCTCCGCGACTTCACCGGCAACGTCTACGGGGACATCGTCCTCGAGGCGCAGGGCCACGTCCGCTCGGTGGCGCACCTCGCGCGCTGACACGCGACGTCGCTCCCTCTTCGGATGCGCCGCTCGTCCCTTCGGGGTCGGGCGGCGTTTTCGTTCAGCGCCTTGACGCGGCGCCGTTCGATGCAGAGTCTCCCGCCCATGCCCATCGCACCGATCCCCGCGCTCCCGCTCCCCGTCGAGGCGCTGCCCCAGGGCCTCTCGCGCTTCGGGAACCCCGCGGCGCCGCTCCCGGCGAAGATGCTCGCGGCGCAAGGCGCCGTCCCCGTCACGGGCGTGAACCAGGTGGCCCTGCTCTGCCAGCTGAGCGGCGACGCCGAAGACGAGGTGCGCGCGAAGGCGGTCGAGACGCTCGCCGCGCTCCCCGAGGAGATCGTGCTCTCCGCGTGCGCGGCCGACCTCCACCCCTCGTTCCTCCACGCCCTCTTCGAGCACCTCGGCGGGCGCCCCAGCGTCCTCGAGGCCCTCGTCGCCAACCGCGCGCTCGCGGACTTCACCCTCGAGCGGATCGCGCGCACCGCAAGCGAGATGCTCGGCGAGCGCATCGCGCTCAACCAGGCGCGCCTCCTCGCCTGCCCCGAGATCATCGAGGCGCTCTACAAGAACAAGAACGTGCGCATGTCCACGGCCGATCGCCTCATCGAGTTCGCGGCCCGGAACGGGCTCGAGCTCACCGGCATCCCGGCCTACCGCGCGCACGTCGAGGCCATCCGGGGCCAGCTCATCTTCGAGCCGAGCGACGAGCCGCTCCCCGCGGACCAGCAGTTCCAAGAGGCCCTCGCCGAGGACACCAACGAAGCCGTCGTCGTCGACGCCGACGAGGAGGGCACCGAGACGCTCAAGGAGAAGTTCATCCCGCTCTCGGTGAAGATCCGGAACATGACGCTGCCGGAGAAGATCCGCCTCGCCCTCGTCGGCGACGCGGCCGCCCGGGCGCTCCTCGTGCGCGATCCCATCAAGCAGGTGGCCCACGCGGCGATCAGCTCGCCGGCGATGCGCGAGGACGAGGCCGTGGCCATCGCCTCGAGCAAGGAGGTCAACGAGGACGTCCTCCGCTACATCGCCAACAAGCGCGAGTGGCTCAGGGGCTACGAGATCAAGAAGGCCCTCACCTTCAACCCCAAGGTCCCCGTGGGTGTGAGCCTTCGCTTCCTCCCCCACCTCCGGCCCAACGATCTCAAGGCGCTCGCGCGCTCCCGTGGCATCCCCGCCCCGCTCAAGACCGCGGCGCGGCAGCGCATCGAGGAGCAGGACAAGTCCAAGAAGCGCTGAGCCGCGGTTCATCCAAACGCTCGGCGCAGGCCCTCGAGCCCGATGGCGCCCCCGGGACCGGATGCTAAGCTCCGAGGACCGATCGAAGCGTGGACCAGGAATCGCCCCGGCCGCGACGGAACTCGGATCAACGCCCATGACGCTCTCATCCGGCCCCTCTCCGAAGGTGCGAAGCCCGATGACCGTCCCCCGGCTCGTCAAGATGAAGGGCCGCGAGCGGATCACGATGGTGACGGCCTACGACTTCACCTTCGCGCGGATGCTCGACGAAGCCGGCGTCGACGCCCTCCTCGTCGGCGACTCGCTCGGCATGGTCGTGCAAGGCCGCGAGTCGACGCTGCCCGTCACGATGGACGAGATCGTCTATCACACGCGCGCGGTCGCCCGAGGCACGCAGTACGCCCACATCGTGGCCGATATGCCCTTCTTGAGCTGGCAGCCGAGCGTCGAGCGCGCCATCGACAACGCCGGGCGGCTCCTCTCCGAGGGCGGCGCGCACGCCGTGAAGCTCGAGGGCGGCGCCGAGGCCGCCGAGACCATCCGCCGCCTCGTGAGCTGCGGCATCCCGGTGCTCGGGCACGTGGGCCTCACGCCGCAGAGCGTGCACGCCATGGGCGGCTTCCGCGTGCAGGGCAAGACGCGCGAGGCCGCCGCGCGTCTCCTCGACGACGCCGTCGCCGTGGCCGAGGCCGGGGCCTACGGCATCGTCCTCGAGGGCATCCCCACCGACCTCGCCGGCCAGATCACGCGCGCCGTCCCCGTGCCCACCATCGGCATCGGCGCGGGCCCCGAGTGCGACGGCCAGGTGCTCGTCTGCTACGACCTCCTCGGCCTCACGCCCACGCTCCGGCCCAAGTTCGTCAAGCGCTACGCCGAGCTCTTCACGGCCGGCGTCGAGGCCGCGCGCACCTATTGCGACGAGGTCCGCGCCGGCGTCTTCCCGGCCGAGGAGCACGGCTTCGGCGAGGTGAAGCGCGAAGGCGAAGAGTCGGCGCCCCACAACGGCACGTCGAACCGCACGGCAGGATACGGACCGACCCGATGACCCAGGTGATCCGCGAACGCGAAGCCTTCCGCGCGGCGTGCGACGAGGCACGCGCCGCCGGGCGAAAGGTCGGGCTCGTGCCCACGATGGGCGCGCTCCACGAGGGGCACCTCTCCCTCGTCCGCGAGGCGAGGCGACGCGCCGACTTCGTGGCGCTCACGATCTTCGTGAACCCCCTGCAGTTCGCGGCGCACGAGGACCTCTCCAAGTACCCGCGCACCTTCGAGGCCGACGTCGAGGCCTGCGAGAAGGAGGGCGTCGACGTGATCTTCGCCCCCGAGCCCGGCGCGATGTACCCGGCGGGCTTCCAGACGCACGTGGAGGTCGAGCAGCTCACGCTCCCCCTCGAGGGTGAATTCCGGCCGACGCACTTCCGCGGCGTGACCACCGTCGTCACCAAGCTCTTCAACCTCGCGGGGCCGTGCGTCGCGATCTTCGGCCGCAAGGATTTCCAGCAGGCGGCCGTCCTCCACCGCATGGCCGAGGACCTCGACATGCCCGTCGAGGTCGTCAAGGCGCCGACCGTGCGCGAGCCCGACGGCCTCGCCCTCTCCTCGCGCAACCGCTACCTCTCCGCCGAGGATCGCGCGCGCGCCCTCTCCATCTCCCGAGGCCTCCGCGCGGCGTGGGACGCCTTCCACGCCGGCGAGCGCGACCCCTCGAGGCTCCGCGAGCTCGTCCTCGCCGAGGTGGAGCGCGAGATGGACTCGATCGACTACGTGCGCGTCGTCCACGAGGCCTCGCTCACCGAGGATCCCACCGACGCCTCGCCGCTCGTCGCGCTGGTCGCGGCGCGGATCTCCGGCACGCGGCTCATCGACAACTGCGTCTTCGAGACGGACGCGCGCCCTTGAGCTTCGCTCCGGGCCGGCTTCGTGATAGACAGCGTTCCGGAGACTCATGAGCGGCGGGATCCCCCAGATTCGACCGGAGCACCTGCGAGAGATCGGTCTCTTCGGCGGCCTCGACGACGTCACGCTCGAGGTGCTCGGACAGCACCTCCCGGCGGTCCGCGTCGAGATCGGCGACGTGGTCGTCCGTGAGGGTGAGAGCTCGCAGGAGATGTTCGTCGTCATCGGCGGCGAGCTCGAGGTCATCAAGCACGGCCCCGGCGGCGGCGAGGTCCGCGTCGCGCTCATCGGACCCAACGACTGGTTCGGCGAGATGACCATCCTCGACGTGCAGCCCCGCTCCGCCACGGTGCGCGCCGTCGCCCCCACGCTCCTCCTCCGCATGACGGCCGAGCACGTCGAGACGCTGCTCTACCGCCGCGATCTCAAGGCCTACTCCATCTTCCTCATGAACATCGCGCGCGAGCTGAGCCGCCGCCTGCGCGTCGCCGACAAGATCATCGCGCAGGTCGTCACCAGCGTGCACGGCCTCTCGAGCGATCCGCGCGCGCGCCGGCCCATCGCCGATTGATCCGCGCGCGTCCACGGGGACGCCGCCCCTCGCTCAGCGGGCCTTCTTGGCCTCGAGGATGATCGCCGCCGTCTCCTCGATCGCGCGGTTGGTCACGTCGACGATGAGCCAGTCGGGGTGCCGGCGGAAGATCTCGTTGGCGTACTCGAGCTCGGCGCGCACGTGCTCGCGGAGGCCGTAGCTCGCGTCCTCGGGCATCCCGAGCTGCTTGAGCCGATGCTGCCGGATGCGGATGAGGAGCTCGGGGTCGATGGTGAGCCCCACGACCTTGTGCGGCGGCACCTCGTCGAGCTCCTTGGGCGGCTCGACGTCGAGCACCAGCGGGATGTTGGCCACCTTGAGCCCGCGGCCCGCGAGGTAGGTGGAGAGCGGCGTCTTGCTCGTACGGCTCACGCCGGTGAGCACGAGATCGGCGCGCGCGAAATTCCGGGGCTCCTTGCCGTCGTCGCTCTTCACGGCGAACTCGATGGCCTCGACGCGGCGGAAGTACTCCTCGGTGAGCGGGAGCTCGACCGTGGGGCGGTTCAGCGGATCGGCCCCGAGGAAGGAGCTGATCTTGCCGATGAGCGAGCCGATGACGTCGAAGTGCTGGACTTCGTGCTCGCGCGTGAGCCGGAGGAAGGTCTCGCGGAGCTCGGGCTTGACCAGCGTGAAGACGACCAGCGCGGACTTCTCGCTCGCCTCGCGGAGCACGGCCTCGAGCGCCGCTTCGTCGCGGATGCGCGTGAAGAGCCGCACCCGCACGCGGCGCTGAGGAAATTGGAGCAACGACGCGCGGACGACCTTCTCGGCCGTCTCACCGGTCGAATCGCTCACGATGAAGATCGGAGGCTCGGTCTCCACGTCTCCCCCTTCGGACCGGCGCGCCCGAGGCGCGCTCGGAGCTCTCCAATAGGATGTCGGTGATCGCCCGGCGCGTGAAGGGCCGAGCGAACGCCCGGCCGATCGAAGCCGGGGGAGATCAGCCGTTGTACTTGCGGCGCCGACCGAGCTTACGCCCAGCCATCCGGTTCACGCGGCGGCGCTGGGCGGCCTTGATCTTGGCCTTGTAACGGTTGGACTTGCCGCGCTTCTTGGGATTGTGTCGGTTGAGATGGATGTACATGGCGTTCTCTCGGAGCCCGCGAATTAAAGCATCTCGGCCCTCGGCGCAAGCGCGGAGGCCCCGCGCGCGGCGGGACCGCTCGTGATGGCCTCGGGCCGGGAGGGGATCAGAGGACCTTCAGCCCGCCCTTGGGCGTGGAGAGCTCGGCGAAGAAGTCGTTGCCCTTGTCGTCCACCACGATGAACGCCGGGAAGTCCTCGACCTCGATGGAGAACACCGCCTCCATCCCGAGCTCGGGATACTCGAGCACCTCCACCTTCTTGATGGAGTGCTCGGCGAGGCGCGCCGCGGGGCCGCCGATGGAGCCGAGGTAGAAGCCGCCGTGCTTGGCGCACGCCTCGGTGACGGCGCGGGAGCGGTTGCCCTTGGCGAGCATCACGTAGCTGCCGCCGTGCTGCTGGAAGAGGTCCACGTACGAGTCCATGCGGCCCGCCGTGGTGGGACCGAACGAGCCCGAGGGATACCCCTCGGGGGTCTTGGCCGGGCCGGCGTAGTAGACGATCCGCTCCTTCATGTACTCGGGCAGGCCCTCGCCGCGATCGAGGCGCTCCTTGATCTTGGCGTGCGCGATGTCGCGGGCGACCACGATCGGCCCCGTGAGCGAGAGGCGCGTGCGGATCGGGTACTTGGAGAGCGTCTCGCGGATCTTCGACATGGGCTGGCGGAGATCGATCTTCACGACCTCGTCGCCGAGCTCGTCGTCGGTGACGTCGGGGAGGAAGCGCGCGGGATCGCGCTCGAGCTCCTCGAGGTAGATGCCGCTCTTGGTGATCTTGCCGAGCGCCTGGCGGTCGGCCGAGCAGCTCACGCCGATGCCGATGGGGCAGCTCGCGCCGTGGCGCGGGAGGCGGATGACGCGCACGTCGTGGCAGAAGTACTTCCCGCCGAACTGCGCGCCGATGCCGGTGCGCTGGGCGATCTCGAGGAGCTCGGCCTCGAGCTCGAGATCACGGAAGGCGTGGCCGAGCTTGCTGCCTTGCGTGGGGAGGCCGTCGAGGTAGCGCGCGGAGGCGAGCTTCACGGTCTTGAGGTTGAGCTCGGCGCTCGTGCCGCCCACGACGACCGCGAGGTGGTAGGGCGGGCACGCGGCCGTCCCGAGCGACTTCATCTTCTCCTCGAGGAAGGAGACGAGGCTCTTGGGGTTCAGGACGGCGCGCGTCTCCTGGTAGAGGAAGGTCTTGTTGGCCGAGCCGCCGCCCTTGGCCATGAAGAGGAATTTGTAGGCGTCCCCTTCGTCGGCGTAGATCTCGATCTGCGCGGGGAGGTTCGTCCGCGTGTTGACCTCCTCGTACATGCCGAGCGGCGCGAGCTGGCTGTAGCGGAGGTTGTCGCGCTGGTAGGTCTCGAAGATGCCCTTCGCGATCGCCTCTTCGTCGCCGCCGCCGGTGAAGACGTTCTGGCCCTTCTTCCCCATCACGATGGCCGTGCCGGTGTCCTGGCAGGACGGCAGCGTGAAGCCGGCCGCGATGTTCGCGTTGCGGAGCAGCTCGAGCGCCACGAAGCGGTCGTTCTTGCTGGCCTCCGGATCGTCGAGGATCTTGCGGAGCTGCGCGAGGTGACCCGGGCGGAGCAGGAACGAGATGTCGTGGAGCGCCTCCCGGGCGAGGAGCGTGAGCCCCTCGGGAGCGACCTCGAGGATCTCGCGGCCCTTCCACTCGCTCACCGAGACGTAGTCGCTCGTGAGCTTCCGGTACGGGGTGGTGTCCTCGCCCACCGGGAACATCGAGGAAAATTCGAAATCGGCCATGGGAATTCGGGGGGTTGGGCGCGCCATTCGCGCGGCGCGCGATCGTGGACCGAATCGCCTTTCGCTTCAAACGTCGGCTGCATCCCCGGATGCGGTACCCTGCCCTGGTGTCCGACGTGAACCCCTCTCGCGCCCGCGCGTTCGCGCTCTGCACCCTCGCCTACGTCGTCGCGCTCGCCGTGGGCGCCCTGGTCGTGGCCATGCTGCCCGAGCTCTCGCCGCTCGCGGCCGTCGCCGTCGCCGACGTGGCCGCCACCGTGGTCGTCTTCGTCTTCTCCACGGTCTTCCGCAATTCGAGCTTCTACGACCCGTACTGGAGCGTCGCGCCGATCCCCATCGCCGCCTACTGGGCGTTCTCGCCCGTCGAAGACGGGATCCCGCCCCTCCGCGTCGCGATGGTGCTCGCGGCGGTGCTCCTCTGGGGCGTGCGCCTCACCTACAACTGGGCGAGCCATTGGGGCGGGCTCCACCACGAAGACTGGCGCTACACCGACTTCCGGAGGAAGACGGGCGCCTTCTATCCGCTCGTCGATCTCTTCGGCATCCACCTCTTCCCCACGGTGCAGGTCTTCCTCGGCCTCCTGCCCGTCTACGCCGCCGTGAGCCTGGGCCAGGCGCCGCTCTCCGTGCTCGACTACGTGGGCTTCGCCGTGGCGCTCGCCGCGACCGTGATCGAGGCGGTGGCCGACGCGCAGCTCCACGCCTTCGCCGCCACCAAGAAGCCCGGCGAGATCATGGATCGCGGGCTCTGGGCCTATTCGCGGCACCCGAACTACTTCGGCGAGATCGCGTTCTGGTGGGGTCTCGCGATCCTGGGCGCGGCCGCGCTGCCCGGCGCGCCGTGGGTCTTCGCCGGCGCGATCGCGATCACCGTGATGTTCGTCTTCGTCTCGGTGCCGATGCTCGACGCGCGCTCCAAGGAGCGACGGCCCGGATACGAGGCGCACATGAAGCGCGTGCCGGCCATCTTCCCGTGGTTCCCGAAACGCTGAGTCAGCGGAGCTTGCGCGCGAGGTGGCCGCTCTCGAGGTAGCCCCAGAGCATCCCGAGCGCGAGGCCGATGCCGTGCGCCCAGTTGGCGATGTGAGGGATGAGGCCCACGGCGCAGACCACGAACCAACCGAGAAGCATGATCACGACCGAGCCGCGGAGGCGCAGCGGAAAGGTCGGATCGAAGCGCCCGCGGATCCAGAGGTAACCGAAGAGGCCGTAGAGCAGGCCCGAGAGCCCACCGAAGAGCGGCGTGTGCCCGATGAAGTACTCGCCCGCGTTCGAGAGCGCGCCCACGACGAGCGTGAAGACGAGGAGGCGCGCGCTGCCGAAGAGCGTCTCGAAGATGCCGCCGAGGTCCTTGATCCACCATCCGTTGAAGAAGATGTGGAGGAGGCTCCCGTGGATGAAGATCGGCGTGATGAGGCGCCACGGCTCGCGGACGAAGGCCAAGCCGTCGATCTCGAGGATGTGCCTGCCAGCCCTGGTGATCTTGGCGAAGTGAAAGGGAGCGGCGTGCTCGCCCGTGCCGAACTCCGTGTAGTAGGTGATCGCCGCGGAGAGCACGAGGAGCGCGATGGT
The DNA here is from genome assembly GCA_012744445.1 of Myxococcales bacterium. Lineage (GTDB taxonomy): Bacteria > Myxococcota_A > Polyangia > Polyangiales > Houyiibacteriaceae > JAAYBZ01. The sequence continues at coordinate 18,775 of JAAYBZ010000151.1, forward strand.
CACCGGCCCCATCCGGATGCCGCGCGCGAGCCGAGCGCGTAGGGTCTTGACCTCGGCGCGCGGCGAGGACGACCTCGGCGGGCGTGGCCGCTCGAGCCGGTCGCGACCGAGCCCGACGACGATCTCCCTCGCGCGCGCGAGGTTGGCCTCGTCGACCCAGACCTCGAAGCCGCGCTCGCCGAGGACCACGTGGGCGGGGATGCCGTTGGCCGAGAGCACGTCGCGGACCGTGGTGGCGGCCACCTCGTGCCGGAAGCGAGTGACGAGCGCCGTGTTCACTCCGCGCGCACTGCCTTGATGAAGTCGAGCGTGCCCCACATGGTGTCGAGGCTACCGAGCGATTCCACGTCCGAGAAGCCCGCGGTCCGCACGAGGCTCGTGAGGTTGCCGGCCACGTGGTCCTGCGTGTTCTCGAAGCCGTCGACGAGCTGGATGCCGAGGAAGCCCAGCCGGTGGAGGACGGTGGTGGGGCGGCCCCAGTCGAGGATGTGGAGCTCGCCGCCCATCTTGAGCAGGCAGCGCGCCTGCTCGAGGGTCTTCCATTTGTCCTCGGGCGAGAGGTGATGGAAGAAGAGCGTGCTCACCACGCGATCGAAGCTCTCGCAGGGGAGCCCCGTCTCGTCGGCGAAGGCGCGCACCCACTCGATGAAGACGCCGGCCTCCTCGGCCTTGCGGCGAGCACGGCGCAGCGCGCTCTCGTCCGCGTCGACGGCGACCACGCTCACGCCCGGCTCGGCCTTGGCGATGGCCACGGCGAGCGTGCCCGTGCCGCAGCCGAGATCGAGCACGCGGAGGCCTGGGCGGAGGTTCAATTGCTCGATGATCCGAGGGCGGAAGATGCCCTCACGGCAGGTGAGCGCCACGACGGGGTCGTAGAGCGCTCCGAACCTCGAGAGCGCGGGGACGAACGCGCGCTCTCTCTGTTTTTCGTCTTGGTCGGACACCGATCCGCCAGCTAATCCCGAGACGGGGAGGTTTTCAAGGCGACACAGTGATCCTCGTCACCCCCGAGGCGAATCGGCGGAGCCGCCTCAGGGGACCACGTCCCAGTCCACCGCGCGGTATCCGACGCCGCCGCGATCGTCGCGCACGACGATCCAGGTCGTGAATCGCCCTTCGAAGCTCGGAGCCACGAAGCGGTTCCGGCTCTCGGACGAGAGATCGTCCGATTCGACGCCGGTGCGCGGCTCCTCGAAGCCCTCCACGTTGGCGTTCCACGACACGCGGATCGCTTCGCGGTTCAGGCTGAAGACGCGGCCTTCGAGCGAGAAGAGGAGATACGTCTCGGCGCCCGCGCACCCGCGCTGCTGCGGCGCGCAGTCGTCCGGGCAGGTATCGGCCGACTCGTCGGGATGGCAGAAGCCGTCGCCGCACACCGCCTCGGTGGGGCAGTCGGGCCAGCGGACGACGAGCTCGATGGCCTCGCCCGGCGAAAGGCGCGGGATCGCGCCGGGCTCGACGATCTCCTCGCTCCCGTCCGCGCGTACGATCACGAGCTCGTCGATCGAGGGGTTGGTGTTGCGGCGATAGCGGCGGCGGAACTCGAGCGACTCGGCCTGGTTGGCGCCGACGAGGCCGCAGTAGATGCGGTGCTCGAAGAACGAGACCTGATAGCCGCTCGTCTCGGTGAAGAGGCCGGCGCGCACGGGCTGCCGGTAGCCGCCCGTCACGTCGGGATCGACCGGGCGACCACCCTGCCCGTCCGACGTGGGCGAGGGCTCCGGGCCGAAGACGGAGCAGGCCTCGAACGGGATCGCCCCGGTCACCTCGTCGCCGACACCGAGGAAGGCGAGCGCGCCTTCGTCGCCGCGCACGCACGCCGGGCTCACGGGCCCCAGCTCTTCGAGCGGCTTCACCGCCACGCAGAACGACCAATCGATCTCGGCCTCGGCGGCTCCACCGCTCGGATCGGCCACGAGGGCGCGATAGCTCACGACGTCGCCCGGCCGGCTCTCCGCCGGGCTCGCCTGCACGGCGAGGATGCGTGGGGCGCGCACCACGCTCTCGTCGACCTCGAAGTCGGGCACGCAGGCCACGACGAAGAGGAGGGAGATGAGACTCGACCACGGGATCGCGCGCATCTTCAGAAGCTCCATTGAAGGCCGAGGACCGGCAAGAAGGGCAGGCCGTAGATCGCCTTACGCTCGGTGAAGTCGGGCGAGTAGATGTACTCCTCGACGTTCCGCCGATTCGTGACGTTCTGCAGCTCGAGGTAGGCCATGAACGCTTGGTGCTCGAACTCCTTCGAGTAGCCCGCGCGGACGTCGAGCTGCACGAACGAGGGGAGCCGGATGTCGTTGTGGCGACCGAAGATGGGCTGCATCCGATCGCGCACGGCGTCGTAATAGGTGCCGATGACTTCGGTGCGCGGCATGCCGGACGCGTAACGGAAACGCCCGGAGAGCTCGAGGCCGAACTTGGACGTCCAGCCCGCGACCAAGGTCAAGACGTGCGTCTGGTCGTAGTCGAAGAGGCGGTAGGCCTGATCGGGGCCGTTCTTCCGCTCGGCCTTCGAGTACGTGTAGGCGATCCAGCCGAAGAGGCCGGGATCGATGGAGCCGCGGAGCATGCCCTGCACGCCCGAGGCGCGACCTTCACCCGTCGCGGCGAGCGCGCTCGCGAGCGCCGGCGTCGGATCCGGCGATCGCATCGCGAGGTGATCCGAGCGCGAGTGGAAGCCGACGACCTCGAGCTCCACACGGTCGACGGGCTTCACGGCGAAGCCCGCGAGCGCCTGGGTCGCGCGCGCCGTGGGAAGCGTGGGGTTGCCGAACGCCGCCGAGAGATCCTCGGAGAGCGGCTGCCGGCGATAGCGCCCGACCGAGCCGCGCAGCGAGAGCCAGGACGCCGCCTCGTAGTTCGCGATGAGGCGCGGCTCCACGGCGAGGTCCTCGAGGAAGGCGCCCTGCTCCGGGATGCGGCCGTTGGCGGGGAGCCGGCGCGAGACCGAGCGCGCGTAGGGATCGAGGCGGAGGCCCGGCGTGATCTGCAGCTTGCCGTCGACGAAGCTGAGCGTGCCCTCGACGTAGGGCGCGACGCCGATCTGACGCGTCGAGAAGTGGTCGGTCGAGATCGTGTCGGGCGGCGCCTGGCCGAAGACGCGGATGTCGCCCTCGCGCGACGGAAGACCGATCGAGCCCGAGCGATCGTGCGAGTCGAAGACGAGCTCGATGTCGACGCCCGCGCGGAGCGTGAGCCAGGGCGCGACGCGCTTGCCGTAGCTCGAGCGGAGGCCGAGGCGCGCCGCGTCGATCTCGGAGAAGGTCGTGAGCGAGCCGTAGCTGCTGCCACGATAGGTGCGGTCGTAGCCGACCCACGGGATCACCTCGACCGTCGTTCCGTCCTCGTCCTGGCGGCGATAGCGCGCGTAGACGCGCACCACGTCGAGCTCGCGGAAGTCGCGCGTGACGAGCGCGGGATCGGGGTTGGGGACGCCGCGCGAGTAGCGGTCGCCCGTGACGATGCCGACGACGTCGAGCGTGGAGCCGTCGCGGAGGCGATAGCCCACGCGCGCCTGGCCGTCCCAGAAGCGCGGGATGGGCACGAGCTCCGTCGCGTCGTCGCCCGCGACCTTCGCGAACTGATCGAGGAGACCGAAGCGACCGGCGGCCGCCTGGTAATTGCCCTTCTCGTCGCGGTAACCGAGCGAGGCCGTCGCGTCGAGGAGATCGACGCCCACCATGCCGTGGAGGCCTTGCTGCGTGGGCCCGCGCGACTCGACGAGGATCACGCCGCCGAGGCCGCGACCGTAGGCCGCGCCGGCGCCGCCAGGAATGAGGGCGATCGACTCGACGAACGAGGGATGGATCACGGAGCGCAGACCGCCCTCGTGATAGAGCCGCGGGAGCGGGACGCCGTCCATGTAGACACGCGTGTCCTCCGGCGAGGCGCCCCAGACCACGAGCTGGCCGGAGCCCACCGCCGAGCGGCCTACGCCCGGAAGGCTCTCGACGACGCGCACCACGTCGCCGCCCGTGCCGGGCACCGAGCGCGCTTCTTCGGCCGTGAGGCGGCTCTCGACGACCTCGCGGCGGATGACCGGCGCGAGGACGACGATCTCCATGTCGTCGCCGTCTTCTTCGTCTTCGAAGGGCGGCGGCGGCGAGAGCTCGTAGGCCACCGAGAGCTGCTCGCCCGCGGCGATGGACTCCATCGTCTGGATGGCGCCGAACGCCGGGCTGAAGAGCCGGACGACGTGCTCGCCCTCCTCGAGCCCTTCGATGGTGAAGCGGCCCTCTTCGTCGGTGACGGCCGAGCCTCCGCCTTCGACCTCGACGGTGACGCCGGCGATGGGCTCGCCCGTCGTCTCGTCGCGGACCACGCCGGAGAGCGAGGCCTTCACCGGCTCGGGCGGCGGCGCCGGCAGCCGGAAGTCGTATTTGTAGTGGATCCGGATCGGCCCAGGGACGCCGTCGAACTCCGCCGGCACGAACTCGAACTGCCGCGCGGCCGCGATGGCGGCGGCGTCGAACTCGGGGTCGGCGCTCTCGAAGACGTTCACGTCGCTCACGCGACCGCGCGCATCGATCGTGATCTCGAGCACGACCGAAGCCTCGCGGCCCTCCTCGAGCGCCGAGGGCGGGTACTCGGCCTCGACGAAGCGCGTGAGCTCCGGCGGACGCGTGAGCGTCTGCGCGAGGGCCTGGCTCGCGCCCGCCACGAAGGCGAGCGCGAAGATGATGGAGAAGGTGAGGCGATTCATTGGCGGAAGCGAATGGAGACGACGAACGTCGCGGAGACCGCGCGGCCACAATCGAGCGCGGCTTCGAACCGCGCCGCGCGGGCGGCTTCGAGCGCGGCCTCGTCGAGGCCGTAACCCAAGGGAGAGATCACGCGTGCGTTCTCGACTTCGCCGTTGGCGCCCACGGTGATCTCGACGCGGACGCGACCCTCGACGGCCGCCTCGCGAGCGGCCGCGGTGTATTGCGGGTGCGGCATGAAGAGGGGCTTCGGCTTTCGGGTCTCGCCTTCGCAGACGGACGCCTTCTTGGGCTGCTCCACCGGCGCGAGGCGTCGGACCTCACGAAGCTGCTTGGGCGCGGCGTCGGGACGCACGCCGCCCGGATCGCCCACGGGCACCGCGATGCCGCCGGGGCCCGACGTGTTGCCCATCGCCACGCCGAAGACGGGCGGGGGCTCGGCCGCGGCCTTGGGCGGGGGTTCGGCCGCCTTGGGGGGCGGCTTGGGCGCCTCGGCGCGCTTCGGCGGCGGCGGAGGCGGCGCCTCGGCCGCGGGCGGCGGCTCCTCCACGGGCGGCGGCTCCTCCACGGGAGGCGGCGGCTCCGGCGGCGTCGCGAGCGAGACCTCGATGCGCTCCGGCGCGGCTTCGGGCAGGCGCCGCTCGATCATCGCGACGGCGACGCCCACGCCGGCGTGGCTGAGGATCGAGGCGGTATACACCGCGATGATGACTCCGCGCTTCACGGTTCTTCCTTCAGCGAGACGAGACCTGGACGGCGAACTTCGTGAGCGACTCGCGCCGCGCGAGGTCCATGACGTGGACGACGGAGCCGTGATCCGCCTTCGTGTCGGCGCTCACGACGACGGTCGTGTCCTTGTTCTCCGCGGCGGTGGCCTTGAGGTGCGCGACGAGCTGCTCCTCCGTCACCTTCGCGTCGTTGAAGAAGAGCGTTCCGTCGGCCTGCACCGAGACGATCACGGGCGACGAGGTGGAGCCGTCGGAGCTCTCGCTCTTGGGCAGGTCGACCTTGAGCGCCTGCGCGATCACGTAGGTCGCCGAGACCATCATGATGACCAGGAGGACGAGCATGAGGTCGACCATGGGCGTCACGTTGATGCCCGTGATCGCGCCGCCTCCTCCGCGGCGGCCTCCGCCGCCTCCCATCGTTCCGCCGGCCATGTCAGTGCGCTCCCTCGAGCGCGAGGCTCGACGACGACGACGTCACCGGGGCGGCGGCGTCCGCGGCCTTGGCCGCGGCCTCGGGCGCGGTGTCCGCAGGACCGCTGCGGAGCCACGCCGAGATGAGCCGACCGAAGGCGACGATGTTGCCCTCGATCTCGGCGATCTTCTTCTGGCCCGCGTTGAAGGCCACGACCGCCGGGATGGCGACGAAGATGCCGACCGCGGTCGCGATGAGCGCCTCGGCGATGCCCGCCATGACCTTCTCCATGCCCGAGCCGTCGGCGGTGGTGACGCCGAGGTGCTGGAAGGCCTCGATGACGCCGATGATGGTGCCGAAGAGGCCGATGAAGGGCGCGTTGTTGCCGAGCGTGCCGAGGAAGTTCATCCCGCGGTCGAGCTGGACGCGGGCGCGCTCGATCTGGGCCTCGAGCGCCTCGGTGAAGGCGGCCGGGCCGCCCTTGCGGAAGGCGAGCGCCGCGCGGAGCGCCTGGGCCTCCACCGACTCGTGCTTGCGGAGTACGTCGGCGATCACCGCGACGTCGTCCGACTCGAACGCCCGATCGAGATCCTCGCGGAGCCCGGCCGACGACTTGGCGTTCTTCCGGAAGTAGACCCAGCGCTCGAAGATCGCCGCGAGCGAGGCGACCGAGAGCGCGATGAGGAGGTAGAGCACCCAAGTCGCGCCGAGGAGCGACACACGCAGGAGTTGATCGACGATGTTCATGACAGTCCTCTCGTTCCGTTGGTGATCAGTGGGGGGTCAGGGTGGTGACGTAGATGCGTCCCCCCGTGGCCCCTGCCGCGTCCTCGGCGCGCAGGAAGCCCACGTTTCGCTCGACGAGGTCGAGCCTCTTGGTTCCGTCTTCGTTCTCCGCGCGGCGGTAGATCTCGACCGCGTAGGTGATCGACTTGAAGCCGCAGGCGTGGAACAGGTCCACGTAGACCTCCCACCACGCGTCGGGGTCGTCCGGGAGCTCACGGATGTAGATGTTCTCGCGGTTGAGCCCGTCGGGGACGCAGCGGGTGTTCGAGTCGCGATCGAGGCGCGGCGCGGTGGGATCGAGGCGATCCCCGCTCCCGCCCACCGGGTGCTTCGCGTCGACGATGGTCCCGTCGTATCCCGTGAGGATGAGGTCGACGTCGGCGCTGTTGTCGAAGACGAGCGAGACGACGAGCTCGGGCGGATCGTTCGACGGATTGCACGCGTTGCCGTTGTCGAAGACCGGGTTCAGGACGCAGAAGGGTCGATCCTGATGTCCACCGGAGTTGCCGTGCTCGTCGAGCGCGACGATGCGGAGCGACTGGATCCCCGGCGGGATCTCGCCGAAGTTCAGGCGGCCCTGGAAGATGCGCTCGCCCGGCGCCGCGGGATCGAGGCCCTGGACCGGCATCACCCAGTAGCCCGAGCCGTGTCCGACCAGGAAGAGGGCGATGGCGTGGGCGTCTTCGGTCACGTTGCCTTCGACGCGGACGCCCTGCCCGCCCGAAGGGATCGTGCCGAGCGAGAGCGAGATGGTGGTCACGCGCGGCCCTTCGCCGATGACGCTCTCGGGAGGCTTGCCGGAGTGGAAGGTCGCGCCCTCGACGCGGAGCGGCTCGTCGACGCCGGCGATCTGGAGATCGCCGCAGCCGAGCGCGAGCACCGAGAGAAGAGCCCCGATCACCGAAACGTACGTACGCATCAGAACTCCCCCTGGAGCCGCACGGTGAGGCGGTTGTTGCGGAGGTCGGTGGGCTCGCCGATCGCGTCGCGGCCGAGGTGGTCGACGACCACGTCGTACTGGACGAGCAGGCGGCCGCGGCCCGGCAGCCGGAGGCCCGCCACCGGCGAGAAGGTCTGGATGTTGGCCGAGGCCGGCACGGCGCGGCCGAGGCGCGTGTCGAGCTGGTCCGCGTTGGGGTCGTAGTAGTCGTAGCGGAAGCCGACGATGCCGTAGCGCGTGACGTCCTGGAGGATGGCGGCGTAGCCCGCGACCTGGCGGAGGTTGCCGCCGGCGAGGATCGGATCCGAGACGAACATGCCGCGGTCGAGGTTCGAGCCCATCGCGAGCTCGCCGTAGACACGCGTCGATCCGGTGCGCTTGGTGTGGATGGCGAAGGCGATGTCGCCGTTCACGCCCCAGCGGTTGAAGTTGCGCGAGGGGATCGCCGCGCGACCCGGCACCGCGATGATCTCGCTCGTGGCCTGGATGACGCCGTCGTTGTTGAAGTCGAGCCACTGGAGGCTGTTCTCGGTGGCCTCCTGGCCCGGGCTGAAGCCCTTGCCCTTGAGGAAGCTGATGCCCGCGACGAACTCGAAGACCTCGCCGATGCCCACCTCGACGCCGAGGCGGCCGAAGAAGTCCATCGCCGCGTTGCGCTCGCGGAGGAGCGTGCCCGCGCGATCGTCGATCGGCGTGCCGTTCATCACGGCGAGGTCGTAGCGGAGGGGACCGAAGCCGCCGTTGAGCACGGCGCCGATGTCCGTGGGCCCGGGGAAGAGCGCGAGCGATCCGGTCGAGCGCTCCATGAAGACGAGCTCCTCCTGGCCGAGCTGCATCTCGATGCCGAAGGGCATCTCGGTGAGACCCGCCGTGAGCGCGACGAGCGGCGGCGCGTTCTCGTCCTCGCTGCGCAGGAGCGCCGAGACGTTGGCGCGGCGCACGCTCGCGTTGATGCCCGAGGTGGTGCTCCCGTCGAGCTCGATCTCCGCGGCGAAGTACTCCCAGTTACCGCGAAGACGCACACGCCCGCGGCGCACGAGGAAGCGGTCCTGGTTCATCGGGAGGCCGCCCGGGTAGAGCTGATCCTCCGAGTCGTCGTGGCGCTCGTACTGCGCCTGCACGTAGCCCGAGAGCTTGAGCCCACGCGAGGCGCGGAAGGTGCGGGAGCGCGTCGAGACGGCGAGCGGCTGACGCGCCGAGGCCGTCGGCGAGTCGGCGGCGCCGCCGAAGAACGACGAAGCCTGCGCAGGCGCAGGCGGCGCGGCCTCTTCTTCTTCGGCTTCCTCGACCTCGAGCTGCTCGACGCGCGCGCGGAGCGCCGCGAGCTCGCGCTGGAGCGCCTCGAGCTCCGCGTCACGAGCGGTCGTGATCGGCGCCTCTGTCGCAGTCGGCGTCGCGTCGAACTCGAATTCGAGCTCCTCTTCTTCGTCGTCGGCCTGCGCGAGGAGCACGTTGGGAGATGCCAAGACGAGCGCCAGCCCCAAGAAAGCGAGGGGCCTCTTCGGCAATGAATCCATTTCTGATCTCAGGGTTCTGAAGGATTGTTCGACCCTGCATCACCCATCATCAGCACGACTGAGCGAGACCGTGGGGCGATGCACCGTGTCATCGACCCGAGCCCTTACGCAAGGCTCGTGCCACCCCAGGAAACGATGAATTTCAGGGGAAACCGTCGATATGGAACCGTCCCCCAGCACGGGTCATGGCCTCCCCATGAAATGACATGGGCGATCCCGTGATATCCCTAAGGGTGTCCCTCCATCACGCGTAGCAAACAAAAAAGCGGCGGCCCGTGAAGGCCGCCGCTCGCGACGTAGGAGAACGTTCGGAATCAGGTCACTGCGGGACGAGCGCGAGCTTGTCCGGCGGGATGCGCGTGGCGTTGTCGAACGGGATGCACCCGGTCGTCGGGCACGCGTTGATGATTTCGAGCTCGGTCGTCGGCTCGCCGTCGAAGCACTCGCCGGGGTTGAGACCACCGCCTCCGCCGCCGTCGGGCCGGTTGATCGGGCCACCGTCCGGGCGGTCGATGCCGCCGCCGTCGTCGCCGCAGCCCGCGGCGAAGGCGCCGAGCGCGCTCACGAGGAGAAGACCAAGAAACGTCTTGCGGATCATCACTCTCACCATTCCTCGCAGAAGCCGCGGCGGCAGACCTGGTCGCCCGAGCAATCCTCGGTGGTCGCGCACTCGTCGCAGGTCGACTCACCCGTCGCGACGAAGTCGAAGTAGCAACCGCAAGGCTCCTCGGGCGCGTAGGACGCGAGCGGGGTGTAGCCGCCGAGCGGGTCGCGGGAGACGCGCATGGCGCAGTCGGGGATCGTGCCCTCGTCGATGATGAGGTCGAGGTTGTGCGGGACGTCGGGGTTCGTCTTGCCGGTGATGGCGTCGAAGAAGCGCGCGACGAGCGGGTTGCTCGGCACGCCGCTGCCGTTCACCGGCGCGTAGAAGATGTGGTAGGCCCAGTTCCAGTAGTGACCGTCACGGATGTTCTTCTTGTCGAAGGACGTGGGGGTCGAGTCGGGGTAGTAGGCGCAGGTCTGCCCCTTGGCCTGGAAGGCCAGCGTCTTCACCTGACCGCGGTTGCGATCGGCGACCTCGGTGCTGACGAAGCCGAGCGAGGCGTTGGGCACTTCGGCGTTGGCCACGGCCGTGACCATCGCGCTGTTCGTCTGCACGTCCTCGTGGAACTGGAACGACTCGGCGGGGAGGCCGGTCGCCGCGACCCACGCGAGGAGCGCGGCCGAGGTGTAGTTGCGGCCGAAGAGCCAGCGCTTCTGCGTCCAAGGCGCGACGCCGCTGTTGTCGGCGTAGCCGTAGACGAGATAGAGCGCCTCGGCGCTGATCGCGTTCTGGTTCGAGTCGATGTGCGTGATCAGCGACCAACCCGAGACCGGACCGACGAAGGCGCCGATGCCGAAGGTGGCGATGTCGAGGTCCTCGTAGCCGTTGATGTCCTGCGGAGGCGCGGCCATGTAGCCGAAGTCCGCGAGCACCGGGTTGCTGAGGGTGTCGACGCTGCAGCGATGCTCGTTGCCGTTCGAGTCCCAATACCGCGCTTGCTGCACCGCGCCGCTCGTGCCCACGGGCGCCGGCGTACGCACGCCGTCGACCTCCTGGCCGATGAGCGAGTGCATGGCGTGGCCCGCGCCCGGATCGTGCCAGATGATGGTGACGCGCTGATCGCCGGGAAGCTTCGCGAACTCACGCGCGATCGACGAGATCAGCGGGGTCGCGGCGCTGCCACCGACGCCGTAGATCTTGTTCGGGTACTCGTCGTCGGGCAGCTCCTGGCAGACCGTCTGCGCGAGGCCCACCCTCGGCGCGAGCAGCGTGCACGCTGCAAAGAAAGCGGCCGGCAGAAGGCACCGGGCCGTTCGTAGCGATAGTTGCATGGGGTTCCTCTCTCCTGGCTTGGGAGACCACGCAGGTCTCTCGGGGCCATGAACGCGGAGCCACCTCTGCATCGCCCGTGCCAGTCTGGAGCACGGGCGTTCTCGTCGCATGATGTTCGATACTTACGCAGCTTCCCCTGGGGGTCGCGCGGCCTCGGACGCGAGCGCGGCCATCACCGAAGCGGGGCTCGCGACGCGAGGCATCACGGATTTCCGTGAGTATTGACGGCGTGCGTCAGGGCGCGTAGGCCGGAGTCCGGCACGCCTCGATCCTTCGCGTCGTCGCCGCATCCGGCGAATGCGAGGAGCGCGATCAAGACGGGGAGAGAGGCGCCGAAGCGCGAGGAGAGCTTCGAGCGAGACGACATGGGGGGAGGCTCCTTTTTTTGCCCAGCGCGATCGAGGATCGAGCCGGAGGACGTAATAGCCGAGTATGCCGCACTTGGGGGAGCCCCCCCGCCCATGGACCCCCCGACCCGAATGGGCTATTCCTCGCTTCGCGGGGGACCGTGCCCCGCTGGCCAACTTGGCGAGGCGTGAACGCCTCTGCCCTTCTCGAGGCAAGCCCATGAAACGACTGCTCCTCTTGTTGTTCCCCGCGCTCTTCCTCGTGGGCTGCAAGGACGGCCCGACGAAGGGCGATCCCGATGCAGAGACGCCGCCCGACGTCACGCACGTCCGACGCATCGGCGCCGCCGGCGGTGAGCTCGTCAGCGAAGACGGCCAGGTCACCGTCCGCGTCCCGGCCGGCGCGCTCTCGGAGGACGTCACCCTCGAGATCCACCGCGTCCCGG
>JAAYBZ010000015.1 GCA_012744445.1 Myxococcales bacterium
GAGGCCGGGGGAAGCCGATCAGAAGCGCAGGAGACCCGGGCCGGCCACCAGCGTGTGGATCTGCCGTCCCGAGAAGAAGGTCGTGTGCGCGGTGAAGGTGATCGGGATGCCCCATCGCGCGCGGATGCCGGGGAGCGGGATGATGAGCGCCACGCGCCCCTCGGCGGCGGGCCTCACCTCCTTGGTCCGCATGTCGCACTCGGCGTCGCGCCCGGTGTCGGAGCAGACGCCGAACTTGCCGATGTCGACGCCGCCGCCGACGCCGATCTGGAACACGCGGCCGAACGTGAAGTCGAGCATGGCGAGCTGGCTACCGAACACGAAGACGTCGAGTTGGTCGTCGATGTCGGTGGCCCAACCGTCCACCACGAGGTTCGGCTTCCAGTAGATGGCGAAGAGGTCGTTCGCCTGGACGCCGAGCTGTCCGCCGAGGAGGAACGCGCCGCCCTTGGTGTCACCGAGCGCGGCGCCGAGCCCAGCTTCGAGCCCGATGCGGGCCCGCGTGGGGGCGTTGGCGTGGAGCGCGCGCTGGGCGTCGGCCGTGCTCGCCGAAGCGAGGAGCGTGAGGAGGCAAGCGAAGGGGAGGATGTAATGATTCTTCGATTTCATGGGGGGAATCCTTTTCGAGGGGCCGATGGCCGCGTCGAGAGGCCTCGGGGATCGAAGCGTGAGTTCACCCTAACGAGTGATGGGGGGCCGCGCCAAATCCCCCCGGATCCCCCCATTGCCGTGCGCGAACAGCTTCCCTACGCTCATCGAACCTGGGAGGAGGAATCGATGGCGACCCAACAGAAGCCCGACGGTGAGAGCGCGCGAGAGCTCAAGGCGGAGCTCGAGAAGCTCCGGGGCGATCTCCAGACGCTCGCGGGGGAGATCAAGCTCAAGCTGCACCTCGCGTCGATGGAGGTGAAGGACTCGTGGAACGAGATCGAGCCGCGTCTCCGACAGTTCGAGGAGCAGGTCGAAGGCGGCTTCGAAAAACTCGGCAAGGCCGTGAACGTCACGAGCTCCGAGCTCAAGGCGGCGGCTCAAGACCTCAAGGAGCGCGCCAAGCGCATCCGCGATCAGCTCTCCTGATTTCGGGGACGGCGGCGTTCTCGGCCGTGCGATCGGCAAAGAACGTGGGAGGATCCCGGGCGATGCCCGCGCCGATCTACCTCGACCACCACGCGACGACGCCGATCGATCCTCGCGTGCGCGGCGCCGTGCGCGCCTACCTCGAAGAGGAGTTCGGCAATCCGTCGAACGAGCTCCACGTCCTCGGGCGAAACGCGAGGGCGGCCGTGGAGGCGGCGCGCGCCGAGGTCGCGGCCCTCGTCGGGGCGCGGGCGCGCGACGTGATCTTCACCTCCGGCGCGACCGAGTCGGACAACCTCGCCATCCAGGGGCTCCTCCGCGGGCGAGGCGGCCACGCCATCACGCAGGCGACCGAGCACGACGCGGTCTTCGAGACGCTCCGCGCGATGGAGCGCGATGGCGTGGCGCTCACCGTGCTCCCCGTGAGCGCGGAGGGGCTCATCGATCCCGACTCGCTCCGCCGCGCGATCCGCCCCGAGACGCGCCTCGTCTCGATCATGCACGTGGGCAACGAGGTGGGCGCGATCCAGCCGATCGCGGAGATCGCGGCGATCGTCCACGACTCGAACGCGCTCCTCCACGTCGACGCGGCGCAGGGCACAGGCCTCGTCCCGCTCGACGTGGCCGCGCTCGGCGTCGATCTCCTGAGCCTCTCGGCGCACAAGATGTACGGGCCGAAGGGCGTCGGCGCGCTCGTCGCGGGCTCGCGCGCGAGGGCCGAGCTCCGGCCGATCGCCTTCGGCGGCGGTCAGGAAGACGGCCTCCGCTCGGGGACGCACGACGTCCCCGGCATCGTCGGCTTCGGCGAGGCCGCGCGCCTGATGCGCCTCGAAGGACGAGAGGAAGCCGCGCGCCTCCGCGCCCTCCGCGACGAGCTCCGCGCGCGCGTCGAGGGTTTCGACGGCGCGATCCGCCTCGGCCCGCCCGACGAGCGGCGCCACCCGGGCAACGTGTACATGCGCTTCGCGGGCGTGCACGCGGCCTCCCTCGTGCGCGCCCTCTCGCCCACGGTCTGCGCGTCGACGGGCTCGTCCTGCGCGACCGGGAAGGACACGCGCCGCATCGCGCTCGCGCTCGGCCTCTCGCCGCACGAAGCCAAGGAGACGCTCCGGCTCTGTGTGGGTCGTTTCAACACCCCCGAGGACATCGAGGTGGCCGCCGAGACCCTCGGCGCCGCGCTCGAGAGCCTCCGCGTGCGCTGAGCTGCGCTCGGCATGCCTGCCTCGGGGGGTAGCCAACCCCCCGGCGGGGCGTTATCTGTACGGAAAGGTCCATGGAACAGCACGACACCGAGATCCCCATCGACCCGAACCCCCGCATCACCCTCACCCCGGAAGCCATCCGTCACGCGAAGCTCAAGCTCGCGGAGGCCGGAGAGCCTTCCCTCGGGCTTCGCGTGGGCGTCAAGGGCGGCGGCTGCTCGGGCTACTACTACGTCTACGACCTGGCCAAGAAGGTCCGTCCGGGGCGCGACCACGTCTACGACTTCGACGGCCTCAAGGTGGTCGTCGACGATCGCAGCCTGCCCCTCCTCGAGGGCGCCACGCTCGACTGGGAGAAGCGCCTCATGGGCTATGGCTTCAAGTGGCTCAACCCGCAATCCAAGGGCGATTGCGGCTGCGGAGAGAGCTTCTCGGTATGAACGCTCGGAGGCCTGATCCGAGCGGCCTCCCTTGGCTCTTGGGCGCCGGTGCGCTCGGGATCTTGGCTGCCTTCCTCGTGCTCGGGATGCTCTCGGTGCAGCCCAAGGTGGAGCACGCGCCCGATCCCGTCGTCGCCCTCCCGACCAGCACGCCGAAAGAGCCCGAAGCCAACCCCGTCGAGCTCCCGCCCATCACCCCCCGCGGTGATCTCTCCGCCGCGGAGCGCACCACCATCGAGATCTTCCGCAGAGCGGCGCCCTCGGTGGTCTTCGTGACCAACCTGCGCGTCCGCAACGACAAGCTGAGCTTCGACGAGCTCACGATGCCGCAGGGCACGGGCTCCGGCTTCGTCTGGGACGAAGAAGGGCACATCGTCACGAACTTCCACGTGATCCAAGGCGCGAACGCCGTGCAGGTCACGCTCGACGGCCAGAAGACCGTCCCCGCCAGGGTGGTGGGCGTCGCGCCCGACAAGGACCTCGCCGTGCTCAAGCTCGAGGATCCCTCGGTCGCGCCACGCCCCTTGCCCATCGGCTCGAGCTCCGACCTGCTCGTCGGACAGCACGTCTTCGCCATCGGCAATCCCTTCGGCCTCGACCACACGCTCTCCACGGGCGTCATCAGCGGCCTCGGGCGCGAGATCATGTCGGTGGGCAACCGCCCCATCCAGGGCGTGATCCAGACGGACGCGGCCATCAACCCCGGCAACTCGGGCGGGCCGCTCCTCGACAGCTCGGGGCGGCTCATCGGCGTGAACACCGCCATCTACAGCCCCACGGGCGCGAGCGCGGGCATCGGCTTCGCGGTCCCCGTCGACACGATCCGCCGCATCGTCCCGGAGCTCATCCGCTACGGACGCGTCACGCGAGCCGGCCTCGGCGTCCACCTCGACGAGGGCGCGCTCACGCGGCGCCTCGGCATCGAGGGCTGCCTCGTGCTCGGCGTGGTCCAGGGCTCGGGCGCGGCCGAGGCGGGCATCCGCCCGACGACGCGTGACCCCCGCACCGGCGCGCTCGTGCTGGGCGACGTGATCGTCGGCCTCGAGGGCAACCCGGTGAAGAACTCCCTCGACCTCTACCGCATCCTCGACGGCCTCGAGGTGGGCTCGGAGGTCACGATCACGCTGCTCCGCCGTGGAAAGCGGCTCGAGGTGCCGGTCCGGCTCTCGGCGCTCCAGGACTGAGCCCCCTTGATCACCGAGGCGGCACGCCGCAGTGTCCGGAGCATGATCGAGCTCATCCCCTGCCCCCACGACGCCTGCTTCACGCGTCTCGAGTTCGAGCTCTCGCCGAGGCCCAAGCGGAGCTTCCACACCGTACTGGATGCGGCGAAGCTGCTGGATCCGAGCGACGGCCGGAGGAGCGAGGTCCGGCTCACGCGCCGGGACGACGGCGTCGTCCTCGAGACCTTCCACCCGATCCGTGGCGGGGCGATCGCCGAGACCTACGTGGCGTCGGTGACGCCGCGGGGGCTCCGATCGCGCTCGCTCGTCCGGCGGATGCTCGAGGGCGAGCGGGAGATCCGGCGCGAGGAGGTGGACTTCGAGAGCCGCCTGCTCGACCTGCCCGAGTCCACGTACCCCGAAGTGCTGATGCCCTTCCTGCTCAACGCCCTCCCCTTCGACGGCCGGAAGCGGAGCCTCCACTCGTGGATCAACGACCGCTTCGTGGCGCGGACCTATTTCGAGGTGGCGGGCCGATCGACCCTCGAGGTGGGCGGGCTCCGCGTGGACGCCTTCGAGGCCATCCTCTATCCGGATCTCAACGACTGGGTGAGCCTCGGCGCGATGGCGACGAAGATCGCCAAGCCGCTCCTCCCCAAATACCGGATGTGGTACGCGGTCGAGGCCCCGCACACGCTCCTCCGCTTCGAGGGGCCGTACGGACCGCCCGGCGCCCCCGAGGTGGTGCTCACGCGCGCCCTCTGAGCCCCCGAGCTGCCGAAAAGGCTTTGGGCGTTGCGACCCGGGAGCGGCTCTCCTATCGTTCCGCACCCGAAGGCCGCACCCGCGTTGCGCGCCCCCCTGAGGCCGGATGCTCGAGAATATCCTTTCCAAAGTTCGATCCGTGTTCGTCGTCACGCTGGTCGCCCTCTTGATCGGCGCGTTCGCGCTGACCTTCGGCGGCCCGCAGACCGAGGGCTGCTCGCCCCCCTCCGAAGGGCGCGCCCTGACGGTGAACGGCACGCACTACCTCGAGCGCGACGTCGACTCGATGCTCCGCTTCATGGGCGACCTCGTGCGCGACGCGCGCATCCTCCAATTCTTCGACGTCCGCGGCGCGGCCATCGAGGGGATCATCGAGCGGAAGCTCCTCGCCGACGCGGCGCGTGAGCTCGGCTTCGAGGTGGCGCCCGACGACGCGCTCGTGGAGTCGATGCGCAACGACGAGATCCTCCTCACGCTCGGCGGCGATCTCCCGCTCCCGAGCGGGCGCATCCCCTTCCGCTTCCACGACGACGACGGGAACTTCGTCCGCGAGAACGCCGAGGGTTACCTCCGCAACGCGCTCGGCCTGAGCCCTGGCGCGTTCGGGCGCTGGCAGGCCGAGGAGCGCCTCGCGAACCAGATGCGCGACATCGTCCGCGCGCGCGTCGTCGTGAGCGACGCCGAGATCCAGGACGCGTACCGCGCCGAGAACGACACCGTCACGCTCCGCTACGTGCACTACCGCGCCTCGCACTACCTCGAGACGCTCGGCGAGCTCACGCCGCCCCCGGCGTGGGAGACGGCCAACGAGCTCGCGATCGAGGCCGAGTTCCAGCGGAACCAGCACCGCTACAAGAACCTCCCGCCGCAAGTGCGCGCGCGTCACATCCTCCTCCGCGCCTCCACCGACGAGGAGTTCGAGCGGGCCCACGAGAAGGCCGAGCTGCTCCGCGCGCGCGCGCTCGGCGGCGCCGACTTCGCCGAGCTCGCCAAGCAGCACTCCGAGGACTCCGAGACCGCCAAGCGCGGCGGTGACCTCGGCTTCCGCGCCCGCGGCCGCATGCCGGCCGAGTTCGACGAGGCCGCGTTCTCGCTCGAGCCGGGGCAGATCTCCGAGCCCGTCCGCACCGTCTTCGGCGTGCACCTCGTGAAGGTCGAGGAGAAGCGCGAGGGCGACGTCCCCGACGACGTGGCCAAGCGCGAGATCGCCGCGCGCCTCTACGCCACGGAGCGCGCGCGCGAGGCCGCGAAGCGCGCCGCCGAGGCCGACCTCGAGGCGCTCCGCGCAGGTCGCATCACCATGGACGAGCTCTCGGCGAAGCTCGCCGAGGTGGACGTGGCGTTCGCCCCCGTCGTGGTGACGGTGGGCCCGCTCGGCCGCGGCCAGAAGCTCATCCCCGATCTCGAGGGCTCCGAGGCCATCACGGCGCTCGCGCTAGAGCACGACGAGCAGGACCCGCTCCCCGCCGAGCCCTACGCGGCGGGTGACGATCAGGTGATCTTCCAGGTCGAGGTCCGCACGAAGCCGTCCGAGGGCGGCCCGGACGACGAGACGCGCGCGCGTCTCCGCGAGGACCTCCACGCGCGGAAGCAGGAGGAGGTCCTCCGCCACTACGTGCGCGAGCTCCGCGAGGCCGCGGAGAAGCGCGGCGACCTCCAGATCGCGGCCGCGCCCGCGGCGCCGGCGGAGGCGCGCTGAGCTCCCGCGGACCGAGCGAGATGCACGCGCTCCGTCGCGAACGACTCGAGAACGGCCTCCCGGTCATCTTCGCGCCGCTCCCTCACCTGCACACCGTCCAGGTCGTGTTCTCGGTGAGGGCGGGCTCGAGGTTCGAGTCGCCGAGGGATAGCGGCCTCTCCCACGTGGTGGAGCACATGCTCTTCCGCGGCTCCGAGGCGCGGCCGAGCTCCGCGGCGCTCAACCTCGCCGTGGAGGAGATCGGCGGGACGCTCGAAGCCGCGACGCACGTGGACTTCACCGAGCTCTCGCTCTCGCTCCCGGCGAGCCAGCTCGAAGAAGGCCTCGTCCGCCTCGCCGAGATCGTCGCCGCTCCGGTCTTCGCCGACTTCGAGGTGGAGAAGAAGATCCTCCGCGAGGAGCTCCTCGACGATCTCGACGACGAGGGGCGCGACGTGGACGTCGACAACTTCGCGCGGCGAAGGCTCTTCGGATCGCACCCGCTCGGCCAGTCGATCACGGGGCCTATCGACAACGTGATGGGCTTCTCCGTCGACGACCTCCGTCGTCACCACCAGGCGCACTACACGGCCAAGAACTCGGCGCTCGCCATCGCGGGCGCCTTCTCGGTCGACGAGGCGGCCGACGTCGTCCGGCGCGCGTTCTCGAGGCTCCCCGCCGGCGCGCGCATCCTCCCCGAGCCCGCGCCCTCCGAGCTCCCGCGCACGCGCTTCCACGCGCTCAAGCACTCGGACAGCCAGACCGACGTGCGCGTCTCGTACCTCACGCCGGGCGAACACGATCCCTCCGCGATCGCGCTCCACCTGGTGGAGCACCTCATCGACGGCGGCATGAGCGCGCGGCTCCACGAGCGCGTCATCGACCGGCTCGGCCTCGCGTACTACGCCTTCGCCAACCTCGACCCCTACGAGGATTGCGGCGTCTTCGACCTCGGGGCGACGGTGGCGCACGAGAACGTCCCCGCGATCGTCGAGGCCTTCCTCACGCTCATGGAGGACCTCGCGCGCGAGCCCGTGCCCGAGGACGAGCTCGCGCGCATCAAGCAGCGCTACCTCTGGGGCCTCGAGGCGCTCCTCGACGACGCGGCCTCGCTCGCGGCCTATTACGCGACCAACGCGATCTTCGACAAGCCGTGGACGCTCGAGTCGCTGACGGAAGCCGTGCGCCGCGTCGACGCGGAGGAGATCCACGGGCTCGCCGCGCGGCTCTTCTCGCGCGATCGCGCGTTCGTCTCGTGCGTGGGCATCGTGGGCGATCGCCGCGCGAAGAAGATCAAGACCGCGCTCGGGCTCGCCTGAGCCGGGCTCAGATCGACTGCTCGACCGCCGAGAGCTTGGTGAACCAGCGGTTGAGCGCCCAGACCTCGCGCGCGCGGAGGCTCATGAACTGGACGCCGAAGCCCGAGGGCTTGTGCCAGCGCACGACCGCATCCGTCTCGACGGTGATGCCGCTCGAAGGCACGTCGAACTGCACCTTCACCTCCGCCGCGAGCGGAAGCGAGACGTCGGAGCGGAGCAACATACCGCCGAGGCTCAGGTTCTCGGAGACGGCATGGAGCTCGCGTCCCTCGTGAACGAGCCGAACGCTGATTTCGCACTGGTAGCGCTCATGGGCGCGACGTCGAGTCATCCGTGAGAGCCCTTTGGGTCCAAGAAAAAAGACTTCAAGACCGCCTCGAGCGAGGCCTGATGTTCTAGTGTCGGGGGCGTCACAGTCAAGCGTGAAGGCCGCCTCGACGTGGACGTTCGCACCCTTTGCGCATTAGGCTCCGCGCGTATGACGCCCTCCGGTGCTCGCTTGATCGTCGTCGCCACGGCCACGGCCTGCGCCTACGTCGTGGTCGCGCTCCCGCGCGCGATCGAGCCGAAGGAGCCGCCCACGTACGTCCCACGACATGAAGCACACGAGGTCGAGGTTCCGGCGCCGCCGGACGACCCCATGCTCGAGCGGCTCGAGGCCCTCGTCCTCGCGAGGGGCGCGCTCGAGCGGGGGGCCTCCGAGCCCGCGACGGCCACGGAAGAGCGGCGGCGGCGCACCGAGATCCTCGCGCGCTCGGTCGAGACGCACCTCGGCCGCGGGGCGCTCGACGCCTTCGCGCGAGCCTTGGTCGCGCGCATCGATCGGCGGGTGCACGGCGAGTCGGACGAAGACGAGGCGATCCTCGGAGACTTCGAGCGGCAGCTCACGATGCACGGGGTCTTCGTCGGCGGCGAGCGCATCGCTCCGCGGATCGTCGTCCGCGCGCTCGCGGCCTCGCGCCTCGCCACCCTCATGGCGTTCGAGCCGACGCGCTTCATGACCGAGGCCGAGACCGAGGCGTACTACGCCTGGGCCGCGCTCCGCCCCGGCGCCGAAGCGAAGGAGCTCCGCGCCTTCGGCATGGCGGGCTACGCCGAGCTCGATCCAGTGCGGGCGGCCGAGGCCCGCGCTTATTTCGCCTTCCGCGAGGGGCGCTTCGCCGACGCGGCGA
>JAAYBZ010000152.1 GCA_012744445.1 Myxococcales bacterium
CCGCCGCCGCTCACGGTCGGGTCGATGGGTCCCGGGGTCACCTCCACGTAGATCACCTCGTCCGCCCCCTCGGCGTCGAGGGTGTCGTCTTCGATGACCACGACGGTGTCCATGTCCTCGTCGTAATGGCCCACGAAGGCTCGGCCCCTCGAAAGGACGGCGGACTGGCCGCCGCCGGTCCGACCTTCGAAGAGGAAGCTGACGAAGCCCGTGTCTGGCGCGAAGGGGCCGAGGATCATCTCGAGGACATCCCGAACCTCCGCCGACGTGGCGGTGATCACCGCGGGCGAGGGCACCCCACCGACGATCTCGACCGCGACGAGCATGTCGAAGATCGTCGGGCCGGTCACGTGCACGAGGAAGACCCCTTCCTCGAAGACCGCGAGCGCGACGGCGCCCTCCTCATCGGTCGTCGCGGCTTCGCCGGGGATACCCACCACCCGGACGGCGGCCCCTTCGATCGCGTCGCCTTCCTCGTCTTCGACGAACAGCGTGAACTGGACGGTCGGGGGCTCCTGACAGTCGTCGAGGCTCGCGTCGCTCCAGACGAATCCATCGGGGACCTCGGCGTCGTAGTCGATCCCGCCATCGGGGAGACCCCCGTCCGGCCACCACCAGCAGCCGCCGTCCGGCGTCGAGCCATCCGTCCCGCCGTCGCCCGGCGCCGCGCCATCCGTCCCGCCGTCGCCAGGCACCGCGCCGTCGTCGCCCGGCACCGCGCCGTCGTCCACGCCACCGTCGTCGACCGAGCCGTCGTCGACCGAGCCGTCGTCTTCGCCGACGGCGCCGTCGTCTCGTGGGATCGAGCCGTCGGCCCCGGCATCTCCACGAGCGGGGGGCGGCGGATCGTCGTCGCCGCAGGCCGAGAGCGAGAGAGCGAAGAGGAGCGCGAAGAGAACGATCGGGAGCCTAGCCATGAGGCCCGAGTCTACCGCCCGGGGCCCCCCTTGGGGAGAGGCGCGTTCGCGCTCCGGTCGAAAGATTTCAGCCGCGCCGCTCGGTGGCGACGGTGACGAGGACCTCGGACTTCACCTTGAGCGCGCCGAGGGCGGCGGTGAAGGGCTTGATGCCGAAGTCGGTCTGCTGGAGGCGCACCTCGGTGCGGTAGCTCTCGCCGTCGCGGAGCACCTCGGCGACGATGGGGCGGGTCTTGCCGTGGAGGGTGAGGTCGCCCGAGAGGCGATAGCCGCGGTCGGTCTCGACGACGTCGCGCGAGCGGAAGGTGATCTCGGGGTACTTCTTCACCTCGAGGACGTCCTTCTCGATGTTCGCGTGGATCTTCTGGATGTCCCCCGAGCCGAGCGTGCCCGGATCGTCACGGCCGTCCTTGCGCGCGCAGACTACGCGGAGGCTCTTCGGGTCGAAGCGCGCCTCCACGGCGCGGGTCGCGTCGTCGACCTCGATCGAGAAGCTCTCGACGCGGATCTTGAGGTCGTGGGCCATCTTCGCGAGGAGCCCGTCCTTATAGGAGAAGACGAGGACCTCGGCGTTGGAAGCATCGAATCGAGCCATGCCCGCGGCTTCTAGCACACCCTCGGAGGAGGTCAGGGGACAAAGTACATGGGCTCTGGGTGGGCTCTCGCACACCTTCGCACCGGCCTCCGAGCCGCGAAAACTCCGGCGGTTCGGGCCTCGCCTTTGACAGCCGCGGCCTCGCGCATATACTCCGCGCCCTTCCTGGCGATATAGCTCAGTTGGCTAGAGCGGGCGTTTCATACGCGCTAGGTCCGTGGTTCGAATCCACGTATCGCCACCCCGAACGACACGAGCCCTGGAATCCCTTCCAGGGCTCGTTCCATTTGGGGGCCCGGGTGTGGGCTCAGCGCCGCGACCAGCGGAGCGTCTCGGCGTGGCCCGAGGCCACCTGGTGCTGGTTGAAGCCGTCGGGGTTGGTCACCCAGATCCCGCCGCCGCCGCGGCTCGAGTGGAAGGCCACCATGCGGCAATCCGGCGAGAAGGTCGGGTCCTTGTTGACGCCCTGGGCCTGCGTGAGGCGGGTGTAGACCTTGGTCTGGAGGTCGACCGTGAAGATGTCCATGCCCGCGTCACGCCCCGTGAAGGCGAGGAGCTGGCGCGTGGGATCGGGGCAGAAGGCCGGCGTCTGGTTGTGGCTGCCCTTGAAGGTCACGCGGCGGGGGTTCGAGCCGTCGGCGTTCATCACGAAGATCTGCGGGCTGCCCTGCCGGTTGGAGACGAAGGCGATCTCGCCGCGCGGGCCGCAGGTGGGCGAGACGTCGATGGTCGGGTGCTGCGTGAGCCGCTTCACGTCGCTGCCGTCGAGCGCCGAGCTGTAGATCTCGCTGTTCCCCTCGCGCGTGGACGTGAAGTAGAGGCGGCCGTTGCACTCGGTCGCGCCCATGTTGAGGCCATCGCTCTCGATCACCGGCGCGCCGTTCGCGCGCGTGTTGGTGATGAACATGCCGAAGGTGGTGAGGCGCGAGTACCAGATCCCGCGCGAGCCGAAGCTCGGGAGGAGCGAGGTGCCCTCGGCGGGCGAGACGCGGCGGCGGCGCGCCCCGTCGTAGTCCATCACGACGACGTCCTTGCGGCCTGGGCCGAGCCGCTCGGCGAAGGTGATCTGCGTGTCGAAGGCGCCGGGCTTGCCGGTGAGCACGCGCAGGACCTCGTTGCCGAAGCGGTGGGCGAAGTCGCGGAGCTCGTCGGTGGTGCCGCGGTAGGTCTCGCTGAGGCTCACGCCCTCCTTGCGCCCCACCTCGTAGAAGCGGAGCTCGAGCGTGTGGCGATCGCCCTGCGAGGTGAGCTGTCCCTTGATGACGCCCTGGATGCCGGCGTCGGTCCAGGCCTTGCGCCGGACGTCGAGCCCCTCGGACTCGTAGCCGCGCGGGAAGGAGCCGTCGGGCACGACCGCCACCTCACCGCTCACCTTCATGTCGAAGCGGAGCACGTCGGTGACGGTGCGCGCGCCTTCACCCCCACGGACGGGCGGCACGGCGAGGCGATAGGTGACCCGCTCCTGCATGTCGACCTCGATGGCGACGGGGCGTTCGGGGAGCGGGGCGTCTTCGGCCGGCGCGGAGCGCGCGAAGGCGATGGGGAGGACGGCCGCGACGAGGGCGGCGAGGGAGAGGAATCTCAAGCGAATGGCCACGCGGAGAGCTTAGCAGGGAGCGAGGGCACTCCTCACCACCCAAAATCGTCGGCGTCCCCACCCGAAATTCGTCCTCGGTGTGCCTCATTTAGCCTGCCGTAAACCTCCCGGAAACCATCGCCCCCAACAATCTCGGGCATGCATGGCCTATCGCCTCTCCCGACCGAACTCACCGTGCGAGAACGCGCGCTCGGCCTCGGCCGCATGGAGGTGCACCTCGACGGCCGGCTCCCCGTGGGCTGGTGCGAGAACCTCACGACCCACCTGACGGCCCGCGGCGCCAGCATCGATCGGCTCGTCGCGACCTCGGACAAGGGGCGCTGGGAGGTGGAGATCGCCCTCCTCGGCGGCGTGGGTGTGGAGATCCGCCGAGGGCTCTACGAGCGCGAGGAGGTCGACGCCCGCCTCTACGAATTGCACCTCTCCGGCGGCGACATCTGGCCCGAGCGCGACGGCGCGATCGGCCTCGAGCTCCGCGGCCCCGACCGGCGCGGCCTCCTCGCCGCGATCCTCCGGCGCCTCGGGATGCACGGGCTCTTCCCCATCCGCATGGACGTCCAGACGCACGGCGAGCAGGTGCTCGACCGCTTCGTGCTCCGCGGCTACTCGGGCAGCGCCCCGTCGATGGACAAGGCCGCGATCGTCCTCGCGGAGCTCCTCGAGCACCACCCCCGCCGCCTCACGCCCCGCCCCGTCCTCCGCTAGAGGGCCCCGGGGGTGACACCGGCCGCGGCGGTGGTTATGAGTGGTGGAATGGTCCCCGCCATCGAAGCCCTGCGCGAGCACCGCTACATCAGCCTCGAGACCTTCAAGAAGAACGGCGAGGGCGTGCGCACGCCCGTCTGGTTCGCGATCGACGGAGACTCGCTCGTCGTCTTCACCGACGGCACCTCCTACAAGGTGAAGCGCATCCGGCGGGACCCGCGCGCCCGCGTCGCGCCCTGCGACGTGCGCGGAGGGCTCCGCGGCCCCTTCCACGAGGCCGTGGCGGAGCTCCTCGAGCCGGGCCCCGACGAAGACCGCGCCTACCGCCTCCTCACCGAGAAATACGGCTGGCAGAAGCGCCTACTCGACGTCTTCTCGCGGCTCGGGGGCCGGACGAGCCGGCGCAAGGTCATCCGGATCTCGTTCCCGGGTTGAGGGCGGCTCCTCCGCCTTGGGCGCGGGCGTCGAGGGCGGGGGCTCGGGCGACGCCGGCGTGGGCGACGCGCCGGCGACCGACTTCGGCGGCGTGATCACCATCTGGATGGGCGGGCCGACGAAGATGGAGCGGCTGTGCGCGGGCGGCTCGGGGAGCACGGGATCGCTCTCCTCGATCTCGGCCATGCGCGTGCGCACCGCGCGGTCGAAGTCCTCGTGGCCGCTGCTCTTGGTGAGCTTGAGGCCGCGGATGCGGAGGTCCTCGGTGATGCGGAACTCGATCTCGGCGCGGAGGTTCTTGAGCACGTCGTCGGGGATCGTGGACGGCGCGCGGAGGCCGCGGCGGAAGAGCGCGTAGAGCGTGCCGCGGTAGGCGTCGCCCTCCTTCTGGTTGCCCTCGGCGACGCCGTCGGGCGAGCCCTCCATCTCGGCGCGGCTGATGCGATCGTAGAAGTCGGCGCGGTTGCCGAGCTGGTCGAGGAGGTTCTCGTAGGCGTCGACGGGCTTGACCTGTGGCTCGGGCTCCTCGCGCTGAACCTTGGGCTTCGCGTCGGGCGTGGCCACCTCCTTGGGCTCGGCCTTCACGAAGCTGCTGCGGTCGACCTGCCGATCGGGGAGCTCCCGCGGGTCGAATTCGCGCCCGAGCTGCACGAAGCTCGCCTCCACCACGGTGGGCCGCTCGCGGGGAGCCACCACCTCCTCGTCGCGGAGGGCGTCGAGCGCGCCCGTCACGTCGGCGAGCACCACGAGGCCGAGGAAGGCCGCGCCGAGGCACCCCCCGAGGATCCCGCCCGCGAGCTCGCGCACGCTCGGCCACGCGGGCAGGAGCGCGCTGCTCGGGCGGAAATCACTGGGGTGGATCTGCATTCGGCCTCCTCACTTCACCGTGGAGCCGCCGGCCGGATCCGTCACGAGGGCGAGGTTCTCGATCCCGGCCTCGCGGATCTCGGTGAAGGCCTTCATCACGAAGCCGTAGGTCACGTTCTCGTCGGCCTGGACGAAGACCTTGTTCTCCTTGCGCGCGCCCTCGTGCGCGGCGACCGCGGCGCGGAGCCCCTCGAGGCCCACCTCGTCCTTGCCGAGGAAGATGCGCTGATCGACGCCGATGGTGACGAGCGGGGTGTCCTGCTCGATCTCCACGCGCTCGGCCTTGGTCTTGGGGAGGTCGACCGGGAGCGCGGTGGTCATCATCGGCGCGGCCACCATGAAGATGATGAGGAGCACGAGCATCACGTCGACGAGCGGCGTGACGTTGATCTCGCTCATGCCCCCGCGATGGTCTCCGCCTCCGCCCGACATCGCCATGGTTCAGCCTCGCAGGAAGGAGCGGCGCACGATGTTGAGGAAATCGTAGCCGAAGGCCTCGATCTCGCTCTCGATGACGCGCAGGAAGCGCACCGCGTAGTTGTAGGCCATGACCGCGGGGATCGCGGCGACGAGGCCCATGGCCGTGGCGATGAGGGCCTCGGCGATGCCCGGCGCGACGACGTCGAGGCTCGCGCTCCCGCTCCCGTGGATCGAGATGAAGCTCTGCATGATGCCCCAGACCGTGCCGAAGAGGCCGATGAAGGGCGCCGTGGCGCCGGTGGTGGAGAGGAAGGGCAGCATCGCCTCGAGGCGCGTGATCTCGCCCCGCGCGGCGCGTCGCATGGCGCGCTCGACGCTCTCGGTGTCGCCCTCGGCCTCGCGGCCCGAGCCGCCTTCACCGAGCACGCGCGCGAGCTCGACGTAGCCTGCGCGGAATTGCGCGGCGAGCGGCGAGCCCTCGAACTGACCGAGGCGCGCGTAGACGTTCTCGAGGCGGGTGGTGGTCCAGCGCGATCCGTCTTCGCCCTCCCAGAAGGCGTCGAGGAAGGCTTGGCTCACGCGTCGGGCCTTGGAGAAGCGCACCATCTTCATGCCGATGATGACGAAGCTCCCGATCCCCATGAGCGTGAGGATGAGCATGACGAGCTGCACCACGAAGGAGGCCTCCGCGATGAGCT
This sequence comes from Myxococcales bacterium, assembly GCA_012744445.1. GTDB lineage: Bacteria > Myxococcota_A > Polyangia > Polyangiales > Houyiibacteriaceae > JAAYBZ01. The sequence continues at coordinate 6,235 of JAAYBZ010000152.1, forward strand.
GGAGGGGGTGCAGTTCGCCGTCGTTGGAAGAGGTCAGGGTGACCAGGTTGGCAAGGATGGGTTCGTTCATGCAGCGATGATCCGCGGACCAAACTACGACGGACGACCCTCCTTTGCTAGCATCCCCTTCGATGGCGCGAGCGACCGAGTTGGGCCCCGGAACCGAGATCGACGGCACGTACCGCATCGTCGAAAAATTGGGTGAAGGGGGGATGGGGGCGGTGTACGTCGCCGAATTGATCCGCCTGCCCAAGCGCGTGGCGCTCAAGGTGCTCCACGTCGCCGCCGACGAAGCCGCCAAGGCGCGCTTCCGACGCGAGGCCGAGATCGCGGCCAAGGTCCATCATCCGCGCATCGTCGAGGTCCTCGACTACAACTTCCTCGAGGACGGATCGCCCTACCTCGTGATGGAGCTCCTCGAGGGGCACGACCTCCGGCACCGGCTCATGCAAGGGCCGCTCTCGCCCGAGGAGGCGCTGCCCATCCTCCGCGACGTGGCCTCGGCGCTCGAGCGGCTGCACGGCGAGGGCATCGTCCACCGCGACCTCAAGCCCGAGAACATCTTCCTCGCCAACGAAGGCGACGAGGTGCGCGCCAAGGTGCTCGACTTCGGCATCTCCAAGGTGGTCGGCGCGGGCACCTCGCTCACGGCCGAGCAGAGCGTGCTCGGCACGCCCGCGTACATGTCGCCCGAGCAGGTCACGGGCGAGAACGCCTCGCTCGATCCGCGCACCGATCAATTCGCGCTCGCCGCGGTGGCCTACGAGATGCTCTCGGGGCGGCCCGCCTTCCAGGGCGAGCACGTGATGCAGCTCTTCCACCAGATCCTCACGGCGCCCGTGCCGCCGCTCCACGGCGAGGGCACGACGAGCCCGGCCGATCCCGTCTTCGGGCGGGCCCTCGCCAAGGATCGCGCCGCGCGCTTCATGAGCGTGGGCGCCTTCGTGATGGCGCTCTCCGAGGCGTACGGCGTGGAGGTCGCGCGCCTCTCCGCCGTGGACGCGCGCGCGGCCACGGTGGCGGCGCCGGCGCTCGCGCGCACCGAGGTCGCGCCCGCGCTCTCGCGCACCGAGGCCTCGACGCCCGCCGAGCCGCGATCCCGCGGCCCGCTCGCCGCGATCGCGGCGGCCGTGCTGCTCACCCTCGGGGGTGTCCTCGCCTTCGCGCTCGGGCGCGCGCCCGACGCCGCCGAGATGGCCGAGGCGCCCGCGACCGCGACGAGCACGGCGGCCACGGACGAGGGCGATGAGGCCGACGACGAGCTCGCGGCCGCCGAGGACGACGAGAGCGACGAACCGGGGGCGACCGGCGACGACGAGCACGACGACGACGACGAAAGCGACGACGACGAGCCGGCAAAGGCGCCCGTGAACACCACGGCCAAGTCCGGCGGCACCACCTCGACCAAATCCGGTGGCACCACCTCGACCACGATGGCGCCCGCCGACCCGACCGCGCCCGCGCGCCCCACGCCCGGGCGACCCCTAGGCGATCGACCGCGCGACGACGTCGCCCTCTCGCGCCTCGAAGAAGCCGAGCGCGCCCTCGCGTCGGGCGACCCGCAGACGGCCACGCGCCTCGCGCGCGCGAGCATCGCCAAGGAGACCTCGGACGCGGCGCGCGCCGTGCTCGTGAAGGCCGCGTGCGATCAGCACGACCTCGGGCTCGCCAAGGCGATGGCGCGCGGCCTCAAGGGCACGGCGCTGCGAGACGCCAAGCAGTACTGCGCGCGCCGTGACGTGAAGCTCTGATCGCGTCGATGACCTCGCGGAGCATCGAAGGTATGCTCGCGCGCATGCGATCCCCCCTCGCCCTCGCGCTCGTCGCGTCGTTCTCGCTCTTCGGCTGTGGAGACGACGCCGGTGAAGATCCCTTCGACGTCACGCCCACCGACGCCCAGATCGCCTACTGCCCGGGCGACGCGACCGACGCGCTCACGCGCGCCGAGCGCGCGCTCCGTCAGCTCACGCTCGAGCAGAAGGCGGCGCTGATGGCGGGCACGGCGCCGCTCCCCATGGGCGGCTCGTGGAAGACGATGTCGATCTCCGCGCTCGGCATCCCGGCATACCGCATGATCGACGGCCCACGTGGCGCGAGCCTCGTCGCCGGCCACGCCACGCCCTTCCCCGTCGCGGCCGCGCGCGGCGCCACCTTCGACCCCGAGCTCGAGCGTCGGGTGGGCGCGGCGATCGCCCGGGAGACCCGCGGGCTCGGCGCGAACGTCCTGCTCGCGCCCACGGTGAACGTGCTCCGTCACCCGCGCTGGGGGCGCGCGCAGGAGACCTACGGCGCCGATCCCCTCCACATCGCCCTCTTCGGCGCGGCCTTCGTCGAGGGCGTGCAGGCCGAGGGCATCGTCAGCACCGTAAAGCACTACGCGCTGAACAGCATCGAAAACGGCCGCCTCTCGATCGACGTCCTCGCCGACGCGCGCACGATGCGCGAGATCTACCTGCCGCCCTTCGAGCGCATCGTGAAGGAGGCCAAGGTCGCCACCGTGATGACGGCCTACAACAGCGTCAACGGCTCGTTCGCGAGCGAGAACGCCGAGCTCCTCTCGATCCTCTACGACGACTGGGGCTTCGCCGGCTTCACGATGAGCGACTGGATGTACGGCACGCACGACACGGTGAAGGCCGTGCACGCCGGCCTCGACCTCGAGATGCCGAACCCCAAGATCTACGGTCCGGCGCTCGCCGCGGCCGTGCAGGCCGGCGAGGTCGACGAGGCGCTCCTCGATCGCTCCGTGCGGCGTTTGCTCTTCACGGCGTTCTGCTACGACGTCGGCTCGATCGAGGGCGATCGCTCGCTCGTGGAGACGGATGAGGCCCGCGCGCTCGCCCTCGAGGTGGCGCAGCGCTCGCTCGTCCTCCTCCAGAACGAAGGCGGCGCGCTCCCGCTCAGCGACGAGGAGGGCTTCTCCATCGCCGTCCTCGGGCGGCTTGCCGACGCGGAGAACATCGGCGACACGGGCTCGAGCCACGTCAACCCCTCGCCCGGCACCGTCGTGACGCCCTACCAGGGGCTCGTCGCGCGCGCGGGCTCGAACCCCGTCGAGCTCCTCGAGGCGAGCGATCCCGAGCTCGCCGAGAAGCTCGCGTCCTTCGACGCCGTGGTGCTCGTCGTCGGCTACACGGCCGAGGACGAGGGCGAAGGCGAGGGATCCTTCGGCGCGGGCGATCGCGCCTCGCTCTCCCTCCGCGACGAGGACCTCGCCCTCATCGAGGCCGTCGCGCCGCTCCACGAGCGCGTGATCCTCGTGATCGAAGGCGGCTCGGCCGTGGTGCTCACCGACGTGGTCGAACACGTCGAGGCGATCGTGATGGCCTGGTATCCGGGCGTCGAGGGCGGCACCGCCATCGCCGATCTCCTCTTCGGCGACGTGAACTTCAGCGGCCGGCTCCCCACGAGCTTCCCCGCCGACGAGGCGCACCTC
>JAAYBZ010000153.1 GCA_012744445.1 Myxococcales bacterium
GCGAGACCGGCGCGATCCGCGACGTCTCCATCACGCCGGCGCTCCTCGCACGCTTCGAGGCCGCGCACGCCGCGCACGCCGCGCGCGTCGAGACCCACTGCCGCGAAAAGGGCGTCCGCTACGCCGCCGTCGACGTGAACGAGCCCTTCGACGAGGCCACGCTGAGGCTCCTCCGCGAGGGAGGCATCGTCCTCTGAGCCATGGTCTTCGCGGCTTGGACATGGCCCTGGGTCTTCGGGACGCTCGCCGCCGCCTCGGCGCTCGTCGTGGTGATCCACCTCCTGCGCCTCCGGCGACGCAAGCTCGAGGTCCCTTTCCTCCCGCTCTTCGAGGAAGCGCTCGGCGACGCGTCGGCGGCGAAGAAGGTCGACTGGCTCCGTCGGCTCCTCGCCCTCCTCCTCAGCCTCGCCATCGTCGCGAGCCTCGCCCTCTCGCTCGGGGATCCGCGCTTCGGCGCCGACGGCCGCGCCCTGATCGTCCTCGTCGACGCGAGCCTCTCGATGGAGGCGCGCGCGGGCGACACCACGCGGCTCGAGGAAGCGCGCGACGCGGCCCGGCGACTCGTCCGCAGCCTCGGGAGGCACGACGAAGCCGCCATCGTGGCCGTCGGCGAAGCCCCGCTCCCCCTCACCCCGCTCACGCCCGACGTCGAGACGCTCGACCACGCCATCGCCTCGATCCCGCGCGGGCGCGGCGCGGCCGACTTCGACGCGGCGCTCTCGCTCGCCTTCGACATGCTCGCCGGGCGCTCGAAGGGCGAGATCGTCGTCGTGAGCGATTTCTCGCGAGTCGACGTGGCGGCCCGCACGATCCCCGATCACATCCGGCTCTACGGTCTCCCCGTGGGCGGAGCGAGCGAGAACCTCGCGATCGAAGCCTTCGCCACGCGACGGCTCCCGCGTGATCCCTCGCGCGCCTCCGTCCTTCTCCGCGTGCAGAACCACGGCGCGCTCACGCGCAAGGCGCGCCTCGAGCTCCGCGCGCGCGACGTCCTCGTCGAGGCGCACGACCTCTCGCTCGAGCCCGGCGAAGCGAGGACCCTCGACGTCGCCGACGTCCCCGCGCTCGAAGACCGCCTCGAGGCCCGGCTCGTGCCGGTCGACGCGATCCCCGAGGGTCTCGCGGAGGACGACGTCGCCTTCGCCTCCATCGCCCCGCGGCGCCCGCTCCGCGTCCACGTCGTGAGCCCCGGGAACCTCTTCCTCGAAGCCGCGCTCTTGCTCGATCCCACCCTCGCGCTGAGCGATGCGCGCCCCGGCGATCCACTGCCCGAGGGGCCCGTCGATCTCTTCGTCTTCGATCGCGCGCTGCCGGAGGCGCGCGTCGCCGCGCCCGCCATCTACATCGCGCCGCCCGACGATCCCGCGGGCGTCCTCCCCGTCGCGCTCGGCCCCAAGCTGAAGGCCCCTTACTTCGAGGAGACCAAGCGCGAGGATCCCCTCGTCGCCGGCCTCCGCCTCTACGACGTGAACATCCTCGAAGGCCGGAGCCTCGTCCTCGAGAAGGGCGACGTCGGCCTCGGCCAATTCGGCAAACACACGCTCCTCGCGCGCGGTGTGCGCGACGGCGTGCCCTTCCTCGTGATGGGCTTCGCCATCCAAGAGAGCGATCTCCCGCTGCGGATCGCCTTCCCGCTCCTGCTCCTCCGCTCCGTCGACGCCCTCACGCGCCGCGACGCCGTGCTCCGCCTCCCGCATCGCGTGGGCGAGCCCGTCGAGATCACGCTCGCATCCAGCGCGGGCGAGGCCACGTGGACCACGCCGAGCGGCGCCACGCGCGCCCTTCCCCTCGACGGCGATCGCGCTCGCCTCGTCCCGCTCGAGCCCGGCGTCCACCTCGTCGAAGCCGGCGCCGAGCGCACGGAGCTCGTGGTCGAGCGCGTCGCCGCCGCGGAGAGCGACCTCACGCCGCCCGAAGAGCTCCGCCTCGCCGGCGTCGAGCTCGAGGCGCCGCCCGATCGCGTGGGCGAGCCGCTCCGCCGGCCGATGCTCGCGCTCCTCGCGCTCGCCGCGCTGCTCCTCCTGCTCGAGCACCTCTTCTATCACCGGAGGTGGATCGAATGAGCCGCGCCCTCGTCCCCCTCACGCTGCTCTTCTCGGCCGCGCTCACCGCGATCCTCTGGACGGTCCTCCCCGACGAAGGGGTGACCTTCGCCCTCGGCGGCGAAGACTACGCGCTCGCCCATCCGCGCGCGCTCGCGCTCCTCGGCCTCGCGCCGATCTTCGTGCTCGTCGCCGCCCGCTCGCTCACCGATCTCGGGCGCCTCCACCTCGCGCTCGCGACGCTCCTCCGCCTCGTCGGCTTCGCGTCGGTGGCGACGGCGCTCGCGCTCCCCTCGCAGATCGAGGAAGAACGAAAGCTCGGCCTCGCCATCGCCGTCGACGTCTCGGAGTCCATCGGCGACGAGGCCCTCGCGCGCGCCGCCACGCTCGTCGAAGGCGCGCGCGAGCGCGCCGAGCCGCTCGGGCACCCGCTGGTCGTGAGCTCCTTCGCGGGCCGCCCCTCGCGCGTGGCCCTGGACGCGCAAATTCGCTTCGAACGTCCCGAAGAGGCCGCCGAGAGCGATCTCGAAGCGGCGCTCCTCCACGCCGCGAGCCTCCTCCCGAGCGATGGCGCGCGGCGCATCCTCCTCGTGAGCGACGGCGTCGAGACGCGCGGCGACGCCGCCTCGACGGCCGCGCGCCTCCGCGAGATGGGCGTCGAGATCTTCACGATGCCCGCGCGCGATGAGGTGCCCTTCGAGGTCTCCCTCGTCGACCTCGAGCTCCCGCCGCGGATCGAGAGCGGACGACCGTTCGCCGTGAAGGTGCGCATCCTCGCCACCAAGGAGACCGAGGCGCGGGTGCGGCTCCGCCAAGGCGACCTCCCGAACGCGGCGATGCCCATGACGACCGTCACGCTCGCGCCCGGTGAGAACGTCGTCGAGATGCGGAGCGTCGCCCACGCCAAGGGGCCCATCACCTACCGCGCCTTCGTCGATCTCGACGAGCCCGATCGCTTCCCCGGGAACCAGGAGATCGAGGTGAGCGCCGTGGTCGAGGGACGCCCCCGCGTGCTCGTCGTGGCGGAGCCGCGCGCCCGCACCTCTCCGCTCGTCGCCGCGCTCGCCGCGTCCGGGCACGAGGCGGACGTCGTCGCGCCGAGCTCGCTGCCCTCCGAAGCCTCGTCGTACGAGCGCTACGTCGGCGTGATCCTCGTGAACCTCCCCTCGAGCGCGCTCGGCGACGCCCGCCAGCTCGCGCTCCTCGACGCCACACGCCGCCTCGGGATCACGCTCCTCGTCGCCGGCGGCGACCGGAGCTACGGCCTCGGCCAGTGGGAGGGCACGCGCCTCGCCGACGCGCTCCCCGTGCGCCTCGACGGCGAGAAGCGCCGCGACCGCCCGAGCCTCGGCCTCGTCCTCGCCATCGACAAGAGCGGCTCCATGGCGGGCGCCAAGCTCGAGCTCGCGAAGGAAGCCGCCAAGGCGACGGCCGAGCTCCTCGCCCCCGACGACTACCTCGGCGTCATCGCCTTCGACTCCGCGCCGCACCGCGTGGTGCGCATGCAATCCGCGCGCAACCGCCTCGGCATCCGCCGCGACATCGCGCGCATCACGGCCGGCGGCGGCACGGCCATCTTCCCCGCGCTCGACGCGGCCTACCAGGACCTCGCGGTCACACGCGCGCGCATCAAGCACGTCATCCTCCTCACGGACGGTCAGGCGCCCGAGGAGGGCATCCCGGAGCTCACGCGGCTGATGCGCGCCGAGGGGATCACCGTCTCGACCATCGGCCTCGGCGCCGACGTGCAGCGCGGCTTGCTCGAGTCCATCGCCGCCCTCGGCGGGGGGCGCAGCCACTTCACCAACGACCCGAACCACGTGCCGCGCATCTTCATGCACGAGACGACGCTCGTGAGCCGCTCGGCCATCGTCGAAGAGCTCGTGACGGTGGTGCCGACCAAACGCGCCGCCTTCCTCCGCGGCCTCGGGCTCGAGCGCGCGCCCTTCTTGCGCGGCTACGTCGCGACAAAGATGAAGCCCGCGCCTTCGGAGCTCCTCCTCGCCACGGAGAGCGGCGATCCTTTGCTCGCGCGACGCCGCCACGGCGAGGGCATGGTCCTCGCCTGGACGAGCGACCTCGAGCCGCGCTGGGCCACGGACTTCTTGCGTTGGCCTCCCTTCGCCTCCTTCCTCGCACAGCTGCTCCGCGAGCATCGTCGGGACGAGAGCGCCACACGTCTCCCGATCGACGTTTCCCGCCGCGGGGATCGGGTCCGCGTCGCCATCGACGCCCTCGACGAGGACGACGCCTTGCTCCGTGGCCTCGAGAGCCGCCTCCGCGTCCTCGACGCGCGCGGGCACGTCGTGCTCGAGCGCCTCGCCGAGGAACGCGCGCCGGGCTATTACGAAGCCGAGCTCGAGCTCGACGCGTATGGCGCATTTCGCATCGAGGCCGATCACCGGCGTGAGGGAATTTCGGTCGCGATTGGGGACGCTCGCTTCTCCCATCCGTATCCTGACGAGTGGTCGCGACTGGGCACCGACGACGAGCGCCTGGCCGAAATCGCGCGGGCGGGCGGTGGTACGATCGTGGAATCGCTCGACGATCTCTTCGCGGATCCCGCGCCGATTCCCGCGCCCGTCCCCCGGCACGTGCCCTTCGTCCTCCTCGCGCTCGGCGCGTTTGTGGTCGATCTCCTATTGCGCCGGACCAGATTTTTCGAACGATGAAGGTTCGCGCCCGTCGGGCCTTGACTGGCCCCTCGTTGCACGTACCTTCCGCGGCCATTTCATCGAGGTGTAGACGTCATGGACGAGAGCCAGCTCGAAGCATTCCGTAAGCTCCTCCTCGAGAAGCGCGAGGCGGTCGTGCAGCGGGCACGCGCCACCATGGAGAAGGAGATGACGCTCGACTCGGCCGACCTCCCGGACGAGATGGACCTCGCGTCGAGCGAGTACATGCAGGCGTTCACCTTCCGCCTCCGTGGCCGCGACCGCGTCTTCCTGCAGAAGATCGAGAAAGCCCTCCAGAAGATCGACGAAGGCGAGTTCGGACTCTGCGAAGACTGCGGGGAGCTCATCGGCATCAAGCGCCTCGAGGCGCGCCCCGAGACCGAGTTCTGCATCCGCTGCAAGGAAGACCAGGAGCGCCAGGAGCGCGAGTACCGCTGAGCCCCCGAGGGGCGCGCCGTGCGCCTCTCCCTCGCGCGTCCACGTCCCCGGAACGCCCGACGCTCCCGGCAGCCTGACCGCGCGACGCCCTGGCAGCCTGGCCGCGCCCTCTCAGCCCGTGCGCCCGCCAACCTCGCGCTCGGCGTCGACGCGCTGCGGGATGCTCACGCGGAAGACGGTGCGGCCCGGCTCGCTCTCCACGCGGACGAAGCCGCCGTGGTCCTCCACGAGGCTCTTCACGACCGCGAGGCCGAGGCCGATCCCCGTGGCCTTCCCGTGGCTCGCGAACGACTCGAACATACGGTCGCGGATCGACTCGGGGATGCCAGGGCCGTCGTCCTCCACCTCGACGACGAGCGCGCCGCTCTCGTCGCGGAGCGCACGGATGATGCACCGCCCGCCGCTCGGGCCGATGGCCTCCGCCGCGTTGCGCACGAGGTTGTGCACCACGCGCTGCATCTTGTGCTCGTCGAAGTAGGCCACGCCCTTGTCCTCGAGCTCGAGCTCGAGCTTGATGTTCTTGGAGCCGAGATCCTCGCGGAAGGACTCGGCGAGCTCGTCGAAGAAGCGGTGCAGGTAGACCTTGCGCACCCAGAGCGTGCGATCGCCGCGCGCGAACGCGAGCGTCTCGCGCGTCATCGAGGCGAGGCGCTGCACCTGGCGCTGGATGCGCTCCTTGATCATCCGGCGCTTCTCGATGTCCTCCTCCTCGGCCATGAGCTCCACGTTGCCGCTGATGATCGTCATCGGCGACTTGATGTCGTGGAGGACGCCGGCGAGGAACTGCCCCACCGTGGAGAGGCGCTCTTGCTTGGCGCGCCGCTCGCGGTGCTCGGCCTGCTCGATGGCCGTGGAGATGTGTCCCGCGATGAGCGTGGCGAACTTCAGGTCCTCGTCGGTGAACGCCGCCGCGCCGCCCTTCTTGTTGAGCAGCTCGAGCGCGCCGATTCCGTCGTCCCATTTGAGCGGCACCGCCATCACCGAGCGCGGGTGATATCCGACGGCGTCGCTGATGTGCACCGAGTGCCGCGGATCGTCCTCGACGTCGTTCACGACCTGCGGCTTGCCGTGCTGCGCGACCCAGCCGCAGATGCCCTGGTTTGCGCGGATCTTCACGCGCTTGATCGCGTCGGGCTCGCCCCCGACCGCCGCGCGGAAGTGGAGATCGCCCGTGACGTTGTCGGCGATGAGGATCGACGCCGCCTCGGCCTCCACCGCGCGCATCGCGCGCGCGAGCATCCCGTGGAGGAGCTCGTCCTGTTCCTGGGCCGTCGCGGCGACGTGCGCGATCTCGAAGAGGACGTCGAGCTCACGGACCTTGCGCCGGAGCTGCTCCTGCGCGTCCATCAGCTCGATGTTCTTCTCGACCATGCCGAGGAAGAGCTGGCTGTTCTCGATGGCGACGGCCGCCTGCGAGGCGAGCGAGAGCAAGAGCGACTCGTCTTCGGCGTCGAACCGGCCGGTGCTCTTGTTGAGGCATTGGATGACGCCGAGCGTACGCCCGTGGTGGTTCTTGATGGGGATGCAGAGCGTCGAGCGCGTGCGGTAGCCCGTGCGGCGATCCCATTCGGCGTCGAAGCGCGGATCCCGGTATGCGTCGGGGATGTTCAGGACGCGCCCGGTGGCGGCGACGGAGCCCGCGAGGCCCTCGCCGACCTTGAGGCGGATCTCCCTCACGTCGGAGCCCTGCGCCACCTTGGACCAGAGCTCGCCGGTGGCCTCGTCGAGGAGGTAGATCGTCGTGCGGTCGGCCTCCATCACCGTCGAGATCTTCCCGACGATGAGCATGAGCACCTCGTCGAGATCGAGCGTGGAGCCCAGCGCTTCGCTGATCTCCTGCATCGCGCGCAACTTGGCGCGCTCTCGCTCCATCTGACGGACGAGCGCCGCGTATTCCTCGGCGGTGGGCTTGTGCGTACCCTCGGCCATGCCAGCGCGAGTGTCGCCCGGAGCGACCTCGGAGGGCAAATGCAAAATTCGCGCCTACGTGGCCGCCAAGGGGGACGGAAGTCTCCTCGTGCGGGGGACGCGCCTCATCGCGTCCGGGAGAGAATGGCGACGTCGCCCACCCTCACGTTGAAGGTGCTCTCCATGATCGCGAGCGTACTCGTATTCTTCCGCACGTCCACGACGATCGCGTGGGCCACGACCTCCCGAGGGTATTCCTTGGGCACCGGCTGACGCTGCACGGCGTCGCCCATGTCGCGGCGGAAGCCGATCTGCTCGCGGTAGCGATCGCCGGAGTAGACGATCCGGAACCGATGCCCCTTCTCGACACCGTCCTCGGAGCCCTTGTCGATGAAGACGAGCTGATGAGCGCCGATGACGATGCGGCCCATGAGCGAGCTCACGACCTTGGCCTCGAGATCGATGGTGCTCTCCTTGGGCGCGACCACCTCGAACTCCGAGACGCCCCGAGCCACTCGGAAGCCGCGCTCGATGGGCTCGAACGCGTCGATGATCATGCCGCGGCCGAGGCCCGTCTCGGGATCCTCGCCCTCGTAGCGGACGGTGCCGAGCACGCGCACGAGCGCGCCCTTCTCGCCCGCCACGCGCTGGTCGCGCGCGATCTCGTGGTAGACGCTGAGGAGCTCGCCCACGCGCGGGCGCTCGTCGCCCTTGAACTCGAGATAGACCGTCACGTACGGCCCGAGCATCATCCACTCATCGGGCGAGCCCGCGATCCGGGCCGACTCGTCGAGCGCCTCGTCGTCGAGGTAGGCGAGCTGGCGCAGCCGCACCGATCCCGGCTGGAAGGTGGACTCGGCCGCCCGCAGGCGGATGCCGCTGCCGATCTTCGTGCTCTGCGCGACGGGCGCCGTGGAGGCCGCCTGGGCCGTGCCCTCCTCCGGGCGGAGGCGGAGCCGATCGTTCGGGTAGATCCAGTGGGGGTTGGTGATGGCCGGGTTGTACGACCAGATGCGCGGCCACTCGTACGGGTTCCCGAAGAACTCCGCCGAGATGTCCCAGAGGGTGTCGCCCTCCTTCACCACGTAGACGTCGGGGGCCTCCTCGGGACGTGGCGCGCTCACCTTCACTTGGGCGCCAGCGCTCGCGCTCGTGACGAGCGCGCAGAGGATGGCCACGAAAAGATACCGACGCATCAGACGCCCTCCCGCGGCAGCTGCGCCGCCGCTTCACTCGTGGGGTATTCGGATCGAAGTCGCTCGAAGATGGCCGCCGCCTCGGCCGCGAGCCCGCGCGCCTTCCGGCATTGCCCGAGGCGGAGGAGGCTCGAGGGCACGCGCGGGTGCGAGACGCCCGCGCTGACGATGGACGCGAACTCGACCTCGGCCTCGACGTGCCGGCCGAGGAGGTAGAGCACCTCGCCCCGCCAGTAGACGGCGTCGATGCGCTGCGTGAGCGTCGGCGCCTCCTCGATGGCGAGCTCGAGCAGCGGGAGCGCCTCGACGAGCTTCTGCGCGCGGATCGCCGCGAGCGCGCTGCGATAGCTGGCGAGGGGATCGGCGGGCGCGGCCTCGGTGACGCGCGCGTGCGGCACCGCGCGGGCCTCCGGCTTTGCGTGCCGGGGCGCGGGGGGCTCCACGTAGCTCGGTGCGGCCGGCGGCGCCTCGGCGCCGTAGAGCTTTAGCACCACGCGGGGCTCGCTCCTCGAGCTCTCACGCTCGGAGAGCGGCGGCGCCACGTGCTCCTCCTCGTGGGGCTCGTCCCACTCGAGGGCTGGCGTGGGAGGCGCCGTGACGATGCGCGCCTCCATGCGCGCGGCGCGGAGGAGCGCCACCTCCGACTCGAGCCGGCGGATCTCGGCGCGGCGCTCGGCGAGCTCGGCCTCGAGCTCGGTGATGCGGAGACGCTGGGCCTCGATCTTCTCGGCCTCGGCCGAGCGCGCGTCGTGCACGGGGGCCTGGGCGCCCGCGCATCCGGTGAGCAATCCGAACCCGATGATGATGTGGCGTGCGTTCACGTCGACTCGGCGAGGCCAAGCAGCGGCCATGCCGAGGGAGCGTATTTTTTTGGAGAGAGCGCGGTCAAAAAACCGGACGACGCGCCCTCACTCGAGGAACTCGCCCATCGCGCGGAACTTCGCGTGCCGGTCGCGGAGGAGCTCGTCACGGCTCATGCCCTCGAGCTCGACGAGGTGCCGGAGGAGGGCCTCTCCCAGCGCTTCGGCGGCTCGCTCGGGCGCGCGATGGGCCCCGCCGAGCGGCTCCTCGATGATCTCGTCCACGATGTTCAGGCGGCGCGCGTCGGGCGAGAGGAGCTTGAGCTGCTCGGCCGCCTCGGGCGCCATGCCGCCGTCGCGCCACAAGATCGAGGCGCACCCCTCGGGCGTGATCACGCTGTAGGTGGAGAACTCGAACATCAGCACGCGGTTGGCCACGCCCAGGGCGAGCGCGCCGCCCGAGCCGCCTTCGCCGAGCACGGTGGCGATCACCGGCACCTCGAGCGCGCTCATCTCGAGGATGCTCCGCCCGATCGCCTCGCTCTGCCCGCGCTCCTCGGCGCCCACGCCCGGGTAGGCGCCGGGCGTGTCGATGAAGGTGAAGATGGGCCGCCCGAAGCGCGAGGCGAGCTGCATCACCCGCATGGCCTTCCGGTAGCCCTCGGGGTGCGCCATGCCGAAGTTGCGCGCGACCTTCTCGCGGGTCCCGCGCCCCTTCTGATGCCCCACGACGGCCACGTGCCGCCCCCGGAAGCGCGCGAAGCCGGCCACGATGGCGGCGTCGTCGCCGAACGCCCGGTCCCCGTGGAGCTCGACGAAGTCCTCGAAGAGCATCCCCGCGTAGTCGAGGAAATACGGCCTCGCCGGGTGGCGGCTCAGCTGAACCTTCTGCCACGGCTCGAGGTGCCCGTAGATCTCGCGCTGGAGGCGCTCCGCTCGGATCTCCAGCTCGCGGATGTGCGCGTCTTCGGCTTCGGCCCCGAGGGCCGCTCGGAGGGCGCGGATGCGCTCCTCGAGCTCCACCAGGGGCTTCTCGAAATCGAAGTGTGTCATGCGTGCTGAGCCCTGCCCTGCCCCTCCGTTCGCGCTCGGAAGGGATAGCAGACCGTCCGCGAAAGATCAGCCGGCCACGGCCGCGGACGGCGCCCCGATCTCGCCCGTGACCCGGTAGATCTTGAGCGCCTCGGCCTTGCCCTTGACGTGCGTGGGCGGGAGCTCCTCGACGGAGAAATAGTCGCGCACCTTGGCGTAGGTGTGCTCGCTGATGAGGATCTCGCCCGCCTTGGCCGCCGAGCAGAGGCGCGCGCCCGTGTTCACGGCGTCGCCGATGACGGTGTACTCGAGGGCGCGGCTGCTGCCGAGGTAGCCCGCGATGACCTCGCCGGTGTTGATGCCGATGCCGATCTGGATCGTCTTCTCACCGCGCTCCTCGCGCTCGCGGTTGAACTCCTCGAGCGCCTCCATCATGCGGAGCGCCGTCTTGACCGCGCGATAGGGATCGTTGGGGTGGGAGACGGGCGCGCCGAAGAGCGCCATGATCTCGTCGCCGACGAATTTGTCGAGCGTGCCCTCGTACTCGAAGATGATCTCGACCATCCGCTCGAAGTAGTCGTTGAGCATGTCGACGATGGCGCGGGCGTCGCTGCGCTCGCTCATCGAGGTGAAGCCGCGGATGTCGCTGAAGAGCACGGTGGTCTCGCGGAGCTCGCCGTACTTCTTGACCTCGACCGAGCCCGAGAGGACCTGCTCGGCGATCGCCGGCGAGAGGAGCCGCTGGAAGCGCTCGCGCGTGACGGCCTCGGCCTCGAGCTTCTTGGCATAGAGGCTGTTCTGGATGGCGATGGCCGCCTGGTTGGCGACGTTCTGGAAGAGCTGGAGATCCTTCTCGGTGAAGGCGTTGGCCGCGATCTGCGAGTCGAGCAGCATGATGCCGAAGACCTCGCCGGCGTGGAGGAGCGGCACGGCCATCGAGGAGCGGATGCCCTGCATGATGATCGAGTGCGCGTTGGAGAAGCGCGCGTCGACCGAGGCGTCGCTCGAGAGCACGGCCGCCTTGTCGCGGAGGACCTCCTCGATGATCGTCGTGGAGATCTTGACCTCTTCGCCCTCGGCCTGCGGCTTCTTGGTGCGCACGCAGCGCGGCTTGAGCTCCTTGTTCTCGTCGTAGAGGAGGACCACGCCGCGATCGGCGGGGACGAGCTGGAACGCCGCGTCGATGATCTTGGTGAGGATCTGATCGACCTCGAGCTGGACGCCGATGGCCCGCGTGACCTCATAGCTCGCGCGCAGCTTCTCGTAGTCGCGGCGGAGCTGATCGACGTCGGTGATGAGCCGCTCGGGGAGGAAGTTCTGGTCGGTGAGCGGCGCGAGCTTGGTGCGGATGTGGCTCTGCACCATGCCCGGCGCGATGGTCACCGTCTGCCGCTGCGGGACGGCGCGGGCCGGCGCGGGCGCCTGCGCCACGGTCACGGCGCTGGGATCGACGCTCGGCGCCGCGGGCGCCGGCGTGACGGCCGGTCGGGCCGGCGCGGGCGGCGGCGCGCTCACGGCGGCGGCCCCCGTCTCCTGGAAGACGATGCGCGTGGAGCCGATCGTGATCTCGTCGCCGTGCTTGAGGCGCGCGGACTCGACGCGCTTCCCGTTGAGGAAGGTGCCGTTGAGGCTCCCGAGATCCTTCAGCACCCACCCATCGCCCGACCGATCGATGTGGCAGTGCTCCTTGGAGACGATGCGGTCGAGGATCTGGTGGGTGTTGTTCGGGTGCCTCCCGAGGGTGTTGTGCGACGAGAGCTCACGCTCGGTACGCCCCTCGGGGCCGATGATGATAAGACGCGCCATGTTCGCTCGCTCACCCTCTCGGGCTTCACGGACCGCCATCTTATCCGTGCTTCCGTCGAACTGTAAAGCGTAAGCGATACTAGACGGCGTGAGCGACGAGGTCGCGGCTCAGTCGATGTCGGCGTTCTTCGTCTCGACGATGAATTGCTCGACGATCTCCTTCACGGGACGGCCGTACTTCACCTTCTCTTCGGCGATCTCACGGAGGGCCGTGACGGCGGGGCGGTTCTTGCTGTGCACGAGCGCAGGCGAACCCTTCATGAGCTGGCGCGCGCGGCGCGAGGCGAGAACGACGAGGGCGAACCGATTCTCTTCGTGCTCGAGGCAATCTTCGACGGTGACGCGTGCCATCCTGAACCTTCTCGTAAAGAGGGGTCCGCAAATTAGCAGTGATTTCGCCGGGCGGCAAGGACGCGACCCCTCCAGGGACGCGGACCCCGAAATCGCGCTCGCCCACCGTTGACGCGCCCAAGAGCGTACTTACCTTCCGCGGCCGCCGGGTCTCGCGCCGTCCGGGCGCGCCCCGGCCATCCAGGAGGTAATCTTTAATGGCCATCCGTCCGCTTTACGACCGGCTCGTCGCCAAGCGAGTCGACGAAGAGACCAAGACGGCCGGCGGGATCATCATCCCCGACACGGCGAAGGAGAAGCCGCTCCGCGCCAAGGTCGTCGCCACGGGCAAGGGGCGCGTCCTCGACAACGGCGAGGTCCGGCCGCTCGACGTGAAGCCCGGCGACACCGTGCTCATCGGCAAGTACGCCGGCACCGAGGTGAAGATCGACGGAGAAGAGCACCTGATCCTCCGCGAGGACGAGGTGCTCGGCGTCATCGAGTGATTTCCAGCCCAACGACACCACGAGGAAGTCAACCATGAGTGCAAAAGAGATCCTCTTCGACGGTAGCGCGCGTGAGCGCATCCTCCGCGGCGTCGACACCCTCGCCAACGCCGTGCGCGTCACCCTCGGCCCCCGCGGCCGCAACGTCGTCATCGAGAAGAGCTTCGGCGCTCCGCTCGTGACCAAGGACGGCGTCTCGGTCGCCAAGGAGATCGAGGTCGAGGACCGCTTCGCCAACATGGGCGCGCAGATGGTCCGTGAGGTGGCGAGCAAGACCAACGACGTCGCCGGTGACGGAACCACCACCGCCACCGTCCTCGCCCAGGCCATCTATCGCGAGGGCGCGCGCATGGTCGCCGCGGGTCACAACCCGATGGACATCAAGCGCGGCATCGACAAGGCCACGGCCGCCGTCGTCGCGGCGCTCGAGAAGCAGAGCAAGAAGATCGCCACCTCGCAGGAGATCGCCCAGGTCGGCACCATCAGCGCCAACGGCGACAAGACCATCGGCCAGATCCTCGCCGACGCCATGGAGAAGGTCGGACGCGAGGGCGTGATCACGGTCGAGGAGGCCAAGGGCCTCGAGACCGAGCTCGACGTGGTCGAGGGGATGCAGTTCGATCGCGGCTACCTCTCGCCCTATTTCATCACCGATCACGAGCGCATGGTCGCGGAGCTCCAGGACGCCTACGTGCTCCTGGTCGAGAAGAAGATCTCCTCGATGCAGGACATCCTGCCCGTGCTCGAGTCGGTGGCGCGTAGCCAGAAGCCGCTGCTCGTCATCGCCGAGGACGTGGAGGGCGAGGCGCTCGCGACGCTCGTCGTCAACAAGCTCCGCGGCACGCTCCAGGTGGTCGCGGTGAAGGCGCCGGGCTTCGGTGATCGCCGCAAGGCCATGCTCCAGGACATCGCCATCCTCACCGGCGGTCAGGTGGCGAGCGAGGAGCTCGGCATCAAGCTCGAGAACCTCACCATCGAGTCGCTCGGTCGGGCCAAGCGCATCACCGTCTCCAAGGACGACACCACCATCGTCGAGGGTGCCGGCGCGCAGGCCGAGATCAAGGCGCGCATCGAGACCATCCGCCGCCAGATCGAGGACACGACCAGCGACTACGATCGGGAGAAGCTCCAGGAGCGCCTCGCGAAGCTCGCCGGCGGCGTGGCCGTGATCAAGATCGGCGCGGCCACCGAGGTCGAGATGAAGGAGAAGAAGGCCCGCGTGGAGGA
>JAAYBZ010000154.1 GCA_012744445.1 Myxococcales bacterium
CGGACGACAACGCGCGCCGAAGGGGCTCGCGCGCGCGCCTCCGACGTGGAAGCTTGAGGCGCCCCGTGTCCGCTCCCCTGCGCCTCGCCCTCCACTTCATCTGCTACTTCGGCTGGGCCGGCATCATGCTGCCCTTCTTCCCGGTCTACCTCGACGCCAAGGGGCTGAGCGGGACCGAGATCGGCATCCTCCTCGGCATCGGGCCGTGGGCGCGCTTCGCCGTGAACCCCCTCGTGGGCCCGCTCGCCGATCGCCGCGGCGTGATCCGCGAGCTCATCATCGGCGCGAGCCTGCTCGCCGGCGTAGGGCTCGGGCTCTACCTCGCCGCGGACGCCTTCGCCGCGCTCCTCCTCGCGGGCGTCCTCGTGGGCCTCGGCACCGCGCCCATCGTTCCGCTCGGCGACGCCCTCGCCATCCGCTTCGCCGCGGCGGGGCTCATCGACTACTCGCGCGTCCGCCTCTGCGGCTCGATCGCGTTCATCGGCACGACGCTCCTCGGCGGCGCGATCCTCGCGGAGCTCGGCGTGATCTCCATCCCGATCTCGGCGCTCGCGCTCTGGGTCGTGGGCATCGGGGTGGCCGCGGCGCTCCCCGCGCCCCCGCCGGGGCCCGCGGAGGAGGAGGCGGCGCGCAAGACCGCGGCGAGCCGCGTGGTCCTCGCGCGCCCGGGCGTGCTCCGCTTCATCCTGGCCGCCACCTGCCTCGTCTCGTCGCACGCCGTCGTCTATCACTTCGGCACGCTCCACTTCCGCGCCGTCGGCGTCGACGACGCCACGATCGGCCTGCTCTGGAGCATCGGCGTGGTCTTCGAGATCGCGCTCTTCGCCGTGGGCGATCGCATCTTCGAGCGCATCCGCCCGATCCAGCTCCTCCGGCTTGCCGCGATCGGGGGCGTCTTGCGCTGGACCCTCCTCGCCGAGGTCAGCTCGGTCCCGCTCCTCTTCTTCGCGCAGTCGCTCCACGCGCTCACCTTCGCGGCGAGCCACCTCGGCGCGCTCGGCTTCGTCGCGCGGCGGATCCCAGAGAAGAGCACGGCGACGGGGCTGCTCTCGGCGCTCGGCTCCGGCCTCGGCATGGCCGTGCTCGTGCCGATCTCCGGCGTCCTCTACGACGCCTTCGGCGGCGGCGCCTTCTACGCCGCCACCACGCTCTCGGCGGTCGCGGCGCTGCTCCTCTTCACGATCCCGACGGTGCCGCCGACGCGAACGCCGGCCTAGCCGACGTCGGCAGGGCTCGGCCGCTTTCTTCGGAGGGTCTTGATGACGGCCCCGAGCCCGAGGAGCCCGAGGGCGAAGGAGGCTCCGCCGTACCACATGGCCCCCGGGGCTTCGCGCGAGATCACCGCTCGCGACGGGTCGTTGGGATCCACCGCGCACATGGTCCACGCGCCCGCCGAGAGCGCGTCGACCGCCGCCCGCGCCTGACGCAACCCGAACTCGGTACTCCCCGCCGAAAAATCGAAGCGATCGCCCTCGTAGGCCTCGCCTTGGAAGAAGTACCGGTAGCGAACTCGGACGCGGTGCCTTTCTCTCAAGCCGACTCGCGTCTGCGAGAGCTTGCTCGAGATGATCTCGCACGGCACCTCGACCCACGAGCGGCTCTCCTCGAGCTCGCGCAGTGGTGCCAAGCCGGCGACCCAAGCAAACCAGAAGCCCAAGATCGCGGCGAAGGAACCGGCGCCAATGAACTTGACGCGCTCCGAGACGAGCCCGCGCTTCACCGGAAAGAGGGGAAGACGATGAGAGCGGCCGTCCTCCGTAGGCCATCGGGGTAGCGACTCTCGCGGATCGCTTCCCCCCATCGAAGCCCGTTCATGATCCTGCGTCTCTTTTCGAGTCATCGCAATTCCGACAATCGCAAAAAGAGCAACCGTTGGTCGTGCTGCTGCTCCAATCACATCGCGATGATGTGGCATCACGGCACGCGGTCTCTCGGCCCTCCTCTGCCGTTCGAGCGCGATGCATGGCGCCGAGACACCTCGGAGCGAGGGGCCAACTATGCCAACTGTTGGCTCGTGTCAAGAACGGGATCTCCGATCCCCAGTTCCAGAGGCGTCCCCGCGTTCGAAGAGGCGCAATCGATGCGCGACGCAATGATCACAAGAAAGACGAGCTCGAGGCGCGTCGGTTGATCTTACCTCGCCACACGTTCTAGGGTGGCTCCATGGAACGCTATTACACGCCTCCCATTCCGAACGGTTGGTTCCAGGTGGCGTACGGTGACGAGCTCGCGCCGGGGACGGTGCTGCCGCTGCGTTATTTCGGCAAGGACCTCGTGGCCTTCCGCACCGAGAGCGGCGAGGTGAGCGTCCTCGACGCCTTCTGTCCGCACCTCGGCGCGCACCTCGGTCATGGCGGCAAGGTCGTGGGCGACAAGATCGTCTGCCCCTTCCACGCGTGGGAATTCGACGCGAGCGGGAGCTGCGTGGGCGTGCCCTACGCCAAGAACCAGCCCAAGAAGGCGAGCCTCCGCCGCTGGCACGTGCGCGAGGTCGCGGGCCTCGTGATGGTCTGGCATCACGCCGAGGGGAAGCCGCCCGAGTTCGAGCTCCCCGAGGTGCCCGAGTACCAGAGCCCCGACTGGACCGACTACGACCGGCGTCGCTGGACCATCCGCACGCGCAACCAGGAGATGGCCGAGAACGCCGTCGACTCCGCGCACTTCCACTACGTGCACGGCACCAAGAACATCCCGCGCTCGGAGGCCACGGTGGACGGGCCGGTGCTCCGCGTCTACTCCGACGCCGGCATGGAGACGCCGCGCGGCAAGGTCGACGCCTCCATCGAGAGCATCTCGTATGGTTTCGGCTTCGCGCTCGTGCGCTTCCGCGGCATCGTCGAGACGCTGATCGTGGAGTCGACCACGCCGATCGACGCGGACCACGTGGACGTGCGCTTCAGCTTCACCGTGAAGAAGGTGGGGGGCGCCGACATCACGCGCGGCGTGGGCAAGGCGTTCGTGGCCGAGGTCACGCGCCAGCTCGAAGAGGACATCCCCATCTGGGAGAACAAGATCCAGCACGAGCACCCGCTGCTCTGCGACGGCGACGGCCCGATCGGCGTCTTCCGGCGCTGGAGCCGCCAGTTCTACTGCTGGCCCGAGGAGGCCCGCGCGGCGGAGTAGGGCGAGGGCGGGGTATACAAGGTGTACGGTTCGCGTATCATCGAGCCGTGTCCTTCCGCGTCCTCAAGTCCGCGCTCGGCGAGCTCGAAGCCCGCGGCCAGCGCCTCGTCCACGACGTCATCCGCGGCTCCCTCACCGGGGACTCGCTGATCCCCGAGCAATACGAGGAGCCCAAGGGCGACTTCGGCCTCTTCGGCCCGGGGAGCGCCTCGTGGCTCGTGCTCGACGACCTCGCGGCGCTCGTCGGCGGCATCTCTTCGCTCTACCTCCAGACGCTCCATCCGCTCGCGATGGCCGGCGTGGCCGAGCACTCGGACTACGAGCACGACCCGCTCGGCCGGCTCCAACGCACGGCCTCCTTCGTGCGCATCACCACCTTTGGCCCGACGCCCGACGTCGACCGCGTGGTGCGCGCCGTGCGGAAGATCCACCGGGGCGTCGTGGGCACGGCGCCCGACGGGCGCCTCTACGCGGCGACGGATCCCGACCTCGCCGTGTGGGTCCACGCCACCGAGCACATGGGCTACCTCAAGGGCGCGATGGTCTATCACCGCAACCGCCGCGCGATCACCCCGCAGGTGGCCGATCGATACCTCGCCGAAGCCGCGCGCGTCGGCGAGCTGCTCGGCGCGCGGAACGTCCCCCGATCGCTCGCCGAGATGCGCGCCTACTTCCGGCGCGTGCGCCCCGAGCTCGAGTACGGCGAGCAGGCGCGGCGCGCCTTCGGCTGGCTGATGGATCCGCCCGCGGGCAGCCCCCTCCAGCGCGCCGGCTACGCAGTGATGAAGCGCGGCGCGCTCGAGCTCCTCCCGCGGTGGGGGAGGGAGATGCTCGAGGTCCCCGAGCCGTCGCCCCTCGAGGTGGCCTCCACCCGCGCGATGGTGCACTCGCTCCTCGCGGTGATGCGCTGGGGAGGAGCGGCAGAGCCCTCGTTCAAGGAGCGCGCGCTCGCGCGTGCCCTCGCGCGTCCGGACGCGTCGAGCACCACCTCCGACCGTTTTCACGCGTGAATCGGCCCTGGGCGTGACGTCGGGGGCCGAGGAGGCCAAGCTGAACCTCGATGGACTTCGAGAAGCTCAAGGCGGCCTTCTCGAGCGAAGCGGATCTTCGCCCGCTCCTCCTCAGCGTGATCCTCGTCGCCGCGGTGCTCTTCGTGCGCGCCGCCGGCCTGAAGGTCGCGGGATCGCTCGAGAACGCCCCTGACGTCGTGCGCCTCCGGTGGCGCGTCCAGATCCGTCGCGGCGTCATCACGAGCCTCGTCGTGGGCCTCCTCTTCATCTGGGGCTCGGAGCTCCGCGAGCTCGCGATCTCGCTCGTCGCGTTCGCGGTGGCCCTCGTCATCGCGAGCAAGGAGCTCATCCTCTGCTTCCTCGGCGCGCTCGTGCGCGCCGCCTCGGGCAGCTTCGGCATCGGCGATCGCATCGAGATCGCCGGCGTGCGCGGCGACGTGATCGACCACGGCTTCCTCACGAGCACGATCCTCGAGATCGGGCCGGCGGGTCAGCGCACGGGGCGATCGGTCGTCATCCCCAACGCGCTGCTCCTCAGCCACAGCGTCGTCAACGAGACCTTCACCTCCGCGTACATCTTGCACCTCGTGCAGGTGCCGGTGGCCTTCGGCGAGGACATCGAGCGCGCCGAGCGCATCCTCCTCCGCGCGGCCGACGAGGTGGCGGGACAGTACGTGCGGGAGACGCGCATCCACCTGCAAGGCGGCGAGCAGCTCGAGCCTCGCCTCCAGGCCATCCCGGGCGAAGCGCCGCAGGCCGAGCCGCGCGTGCTCTTCCGCGTCGAGAGCCCCACGACGATCCTCATGCTCCTCCGTGTGCCCACGCCCGCGCGCCGCAAGGGTGAGGTCGAGCAGGCCATCCTCCGGCGTTTCATCATCGAGTGGACGCGCGTGGCCAAGCTCCCCCACGCGGCCCTCACGGAAAACGTCACGCGCCCGCCCTCCTGACTTGACGAGCACGCGGCCGGCCGGGAAACATGCCCGGGACCGACCCAGGGAGGGGCGTGGGGCGTCCCTCCTTCGACCACGATGACGGAAGCCGCGCGAAAGCTCGACGATCTGCTGCTCCTGGGAGAGACGCCGGAGTACCTCGTGGCGGTCCACCGCAACGTGATGGTGATGCTCATCGGCGGCGCGATCGACTCGAGCTTCCTCCGGCTGAGCCTCCTCGGGCACCACAAGGCGCTCGAATACGAGCCCTCCGGCTACGGCGTCGTCACCATCGCCGAGAAGGGCGCGCGCATCCCGCCGCCCGAGATCCGCGACGAGGCGAGCAAGCTGCGCAAGCGCACCCAGCACATGCTGCGCGGGCAGAGCGTCATCGTCGGGGGCGACGGCTTCTTCGCGAGCACGATGCGCGCCGTGATCACGGGCATCGTCGCCATGGCGCAGAGCCGCGTGCCCATGAAGATGACGGGCGACCTGCGCGAGGCCGCGCAATTCGTGGGCGAGAAGCTCGGCTACGACGAGGCGCTCGTGGACGAGCTCCACGACGTGCTCGTCGAGCTCCGCAGCGGCCGCTGAGATGGCCGAGAACCGCTACGGCGACGACCTCGACCGCGCCGAAGGAGGCTTCGGCGCCGACATCGCGAGCCAACGGATGGACGCGCTCGATCGCGCGGCGCTCCACCACGCCCTCTCGCTCGACGGTGGACACGCCCTCGACCTCGGCGCGGGATCGTCGATCCAGGCCGTGCGCTTCGCCACGCTCGGCCTCGAGACGCTCGCCGTCGACGCGCTCCCCCGCGCGCGCACGCTCGTCGGGCGGCTCGACCTCGAGCGCGCCCTGCCCATCCGCTACCTCGAGAAGGACGCGCGGGCGCTCACGCGCGGCGACCTCCCGGCGCGGCTCGATCTCGTCTACTCGCAGCGCTTCATCCATCACCTCCGCCACGGCGAGGCCGTCGCGCTGCTTCGGCTCGTGGCCGAGGCGATGCCTCCGGGCGCGCGGCTCTTCCTCTCCGCGTCGGGCCTCGCCTCGGAGCTCGCCGAAGGCTATCCGGCGGGACCGATCGAGGCCCGCTACGCCACGCTCTCCCCCGCGATGCAGGCGAAGCACCACATCGAGGGGCCCGTCTGCCTCTACGCGGCCGAGGAGCTCGAAGCGCTCGCCGAGGCCGCGGGCTTTGCGACCGAGCGGGTCGAGCTCTCCCCCTTCGGCAACGTGAAGGGGATCTTCACCCGCATCGGCCCACCGACGCGGTAGAATCGCTCCATGCGTCCGCTCGTCGCCCTCGTGCTCCTCGCCCTCGTCGCCTGCGGCGAGAGCCAACCCACGCCCTCCGACCCCGCCGCGCTCCCCAAGGAGATCGGCGGCGAGCGGCCCGCGTCGGTGCGCTACCCGCGCGAGCTGGTCGAGGGGCGGCGCTATCCGCTCGTGATCCTCCTCCACGGCTACGGGGCCACGGGTGCGGCGCAGGACCTCTACCTCGGCCTCTCCTCGCTCACGACCGAGTACGACTTCATCCTGGTCATCCCCGACGGCACGCTCGAGGACCTCACGCACGGCGGCACGGTCGAGCCCGCACCGGGCGTCACCCCCAAGCGCTTCTGGAACGCCACGAACGCCTGCTGCAATTTCCACGGCGCCGACGTCGACGACGTGGCCTACCTCACCGGCCTCATCGACGAGGCGATCGACGAGCTCCCCATCGACGCCGATCGCGTCTACCTCTTCGGCCACTCGAACGGCGGCTACATGAGCTACCGCATGGCGTGTGACGCCACGAGCCGCCTCGCCGGCATCGCGAGCCTCGCCGGCGCCACGTACAAGGATCCCTCGCGCTGCGACCCGGACGGCCTCGTGAGCGTCCTGCAGATCCACGGCAGCCTCGACGACACCGTGCCCTACGAGGGCAGCGAGTTCATCCCGAGCGCGCGCGAATCCGTCGAGTTCTGGGCCGAGCGCGCCGGCTGCGACGTCGCCTCGCCCGTCGCGGGCGAGACCCTCGACCTCGAGGACAACCTCCCGGGCGCCGAGACCGAGGTGCTGCACTTCGAGGGCTGCGACGAGCCCGGCTACGCCTTCTCGCTCTACACGATCGTCGACGGCTCGCACCTGCCGATCTCGACCAAGTCGAAGAACCTCAGCCGACGCACGCTCGACTGGCTCCTCGCCCAACGCCGGGGCGGCGGGACGCCCTGAGGCTCGCGGCCCGGCGCGAACCTGGTATCGTCTCCGGCCGTGACCATCGCCGACGAAAAGCTCGAGGCGCACGCCTTCGACATCCTCCAGCGCCTCCTCCGCATCGACACCACCAACCCGCCCGGCAACGAGATCGAGGCCGCGCGGCTCCTCGAAGAAGAGCTCCAGAAGGCGGGCATCGAGAGCACGATCCTCGAGAGCGCGCCCGGGCGCGGGAACATCGTCGCGAGGCTGCGCGGCAGCGGGAAGAAGCGCCCGCTCCTGCTCACCGCCCACCTCGACGTGGTCGAGGCCGAGCCGGAGAGCTGGACGCACCCGCCGTTCTCGGGCGAGGTCCACGACGGCTGCCTCTGGGGCCGCGGCGCCATCGACATGAAGAACCACGCCGCGATGAGCGTCGCCATCATGTGCCGCCTCGCCAAGGAGGGCGTGAAGCTCGACCGCGACCTCATCTTCGCGGGCGTCGCCGACGAGGAGGCCGGCTGCCGCTTCGGCTCGCTCTTCCTCGTGCAGAAGCACCGGGAGCTCGTCGACGCCGAGTACGCGATCGGCGAGGGCGGGGGCTTCAACATCCACCTCGGGAACAAGAGCTTCTTCACCGTGCAGGTGGCCGAGAAGGGCGTGTGCTGGATCAAGGCGCGCGTCCGCGGCGAGCCCGGCCACGGCTCGATGCCGCGCAGCGACTCCGCCGTGGTGAAGATGGCCGAGGCCATCGCCAAGCTCGGCAAGCGCGGCATGCCCGTGCGCCCGCCCGAGGCCTTCAAGGACTTCGTCGCGGCGCTCGCGCAGAACCAGCCCAAGATCGTCGGCGCGCTCCTGCCCAAGCTCCTCCACCCGAAGCTCGCGCCCCACGTCCTCGCGGCGCTGCCCGATCCCTCGATGCGCCGCGCGCTCATGGCGATGATGGGCAACACGGCCTCGCCCACCGTCGTGCGCGCCGGCCAGAAGACCAACGTCATCCCGGGCGTCGCCGAATTCGAGATCGACGGCCGCATCGTGCCGGGCGACACCGTCGACGACTTCCTCGAGGAGCTCCGCGCGATCCTCGGCGAGGAGGTCGAGCTCGAGGTGATGCACTCGCTCCCGCCCGTGGTGGAGAGCGACGGCACCGAGCTCCACGACCTCATCCGCGCCGTGATGCGCGAGCGTGCCCCGGAGTCCCCCGTGATCCCCTACATGCTCCCGGGCTTCACCGACGCCAAGGCCTTCACCTCGATCGGCATCAAGTGGGTCGGCTTCTCGCCCGTGAAGATGCCCAAGGGCATCAAATTCGCCGACCTCTTCCACGGGCACGACGAGCGGATCCCCGTCGACGGCTTCCACTTCGGCACCCGCGTCCTCGCCGACGTGGTCACCCGCTTCGTCGCCGCCTCCTGAGCCCGCCGAGGCCCGCGCT
This sequence comes from Myxococcales bacterium, assembly GCA_012744445.1. Taxonomy (GTDB): domain Bacteria; phylum Myxococcota_A; class Polyangia; order Polyangiales; family Houyiibacteriaceae; genus JAAYBZ01. The sequence continues at coordinate 8,674 of JAAYBZ010000154.1, forward strand.
CGGCGCGGCGTTTGCCGTTGCCGTCGGGCGCGCTTCGTGGTTTCGTGGAGGCATGTTCGAAGCGCTGGTGGCGTGGATCAAGGGGCGGGAGGCCTCGGGGGCCTCGAAGGACGAAGTCGAGGCGGCGGCCGATCTCCTCGTCTGGACCATGTTCGCCGACGGCCACATCGCGACCTCCGAGGAGGAGACCATCGAGTCGGAGCTCCGCCTGATGGGCTGGAGCTCGCCGTACTCGCTCGACGTCTACCTCCACGGCTCGGTGGCGCGCGCGCGGCGCGCCATCGCCGATCGCGCGTCCGGGGACGCCTACCTCGCGCGCTGCGCCGAGCGCATCAAGACGCCGGCGATGCGGGCGCGCGTCCTCGAGGCCTGCGAGAAGCTCGCCGCCTCCGACGGGAACACCTCGTCGCGCGAGACCGACTTCCTCGCACGGCTCAAGGCGGCCTTCGAGAGCTGAGCCGATGCCCCGCGCCAGGATCCTGGTCGTCGACGACGAGAAGAACATCCTCACGAGCCTCTCGCGCGCGCTCCGCGTGGAGGACTTCGAGGTCGACGTCGCCGGGAGCGCCGCGCTCGCGCTCGAGAAGCTCCAGAAGAAGACCTACGACGCGGCCATCCTCGACGTGATGATGCCGGGGATGGACGGCCTCGAGCTGCTCAAGGCCATCCGCGCCGAGGGCAAGCACATGCCCGTGCTCGTGATGAGCGGGCACGGCTCCATCGAGACGGCCGTCGAGGCCACGCGACTCGGCGCGCACGACTTCCTCGAGAAGCCCATCGGCACCGAGCGCCTCCTCCTCAGCCTCGAGCGCTGCCTCGACTTCCGGCGGCTCGAGGTCGAGAACGAAGAGCTGCGCAAGCGCACCGGCGCGCTCGAGGAGCTCATCGGCGAGTCGGAGGCGATGCGCCGGCTCCGCGAGCGCATCCAGCTCGCCGCGAGCGCCAAGGCCGCCGTGCTGATCACGGGCGAGCGCGGCACGGGCAAGGAGCTCGTCGCGCGCGCCATCCACCGCGCGAGCGCGCGGGTCGACCAACCCCTCGAGAAGCTCAACTGCGCGGCCGTCCCCTCCGAGCTCATCGAGAGCGAGCTCTTCGGCCACGAGGCCGGCGCGTTCACCGGCGCCACCAAGCAGCGGCTCGGCAAATTCGAGCGCGCGCACCGGGGGACGCTCTTCCTCGACGAGATCGGCGACATGCCGCTCCCCATGCAGGCGAAGCTCCTCCGCGTGCTCCAGGAGGGGGAGATCGAGCGCGTGGGCGGATCGGGCGTGATCCCCGTCGACGTGCGCGTCGTCTCCGCGACCAACCGCGACCTCCAGGAGGCCATCGAGCTCGGCGAATTCCGCGCCGACCTCTACGACCGGCTCAACGTCCTGCCGATCCGCGTGCCGCCGCTCCGCGAGCGCAGGGAGGACATCCCCACGCTCGCCGAGCGCTTCCTCGAGCTCGCCTGCATCGCCAACGACCGGCCCAGGAAGGCCTTCGGCAAGGGCGCGCTCGAGCTGCTCTCGGCCTACGACTTCCCCGGCAACGTCCGCGAGCTCAAGAACCTCGTCGAGCGCCTCGTGATCCTCAGCCCCGGCGAGACCATCACCGAAGCCGACGCGCGGGCGCTCCTCCCCATCGCGCGCGCGAGCGTCTCCGCCGGCGTCTACCGGCCGGGCGTCCCGCTCCGCGAGCTCATGGACGAGGTGGAGCGCGAGATCATCCTGCGCGCGCTCGACCACCACGGAGGCAACGTCACGCAGACGGCCACCGACCTCGATCTCGAGCGCAGCCACCTCTACAAGAAGATGCGCGCGCTCGACATCAAGCGGTGATCAGTTGAGCGCGGAGGAGGCGGCCCGCTTCTTCTTGGGGCCGAAGACCTCGGCCCAGCCGTGGCGATAGGCGGGCGTGCTCACCTGGGGTGGACCCTCGCGGCCCGTCGTCGTCCCCGCGTGGAGGACCTCGACGTCGAAGAAGCGGGGTGCGTCCTCGCGGGGCCTCAAGGCGACCAGCTCGCCCAGGATGGGCTTTCCTTCGACGACGCGGCGCACCTGACCGAACGAGACCTCGTCGCCGCGCTTGCGGACGACGTTCAGGCCCTCGCCGTCGGGGGTCTGGCTGTGCACCCAGACGACGTCCTCGCCTTTCTTGGAGGGGGAATGTCCGTGGTTCGAAGGCACCTTCCGAGTGTAACCACGAACCCCGCGCCGCCAAGATCTCGCCCCCCTCGGTTGACGCTCTTCGTCGTGGGGCCGTAACGTCCCGCCATGCGGACGCACGCCCTCGGCCTCTCCCTCGTCGTAAGCTCAATCATCTTCGCAGGTTGCGGAGACGACGGGCCCGTCGGCGAGGCGTGCGTGGTGCCGAGCGCGCTCCCCTCGTGCGAGCTCCCGCCCGCGGATGACCTCGCCCGCCCCACCGCGAACCCGCCGCTCCTCCCCTCGGAGTGCACCGAGCTCGGCGACGAGTGCCTGCTCCCCTATCCGAATTCGGCGTTCCTGCGCGAAGACGAGAGCACGCCCTCGGGGCGCCGCGTCGCGCCCCCGGCCCGGCTCGAGGGCATCGGCGTCGATCTCGACGAGGTCGCGCGGGCCGACGGCTTCTCCCGGGTCTCACCCCTCGTCACACGGCTCCCGGGCGGGGTGAGCGCCGGGGGCCTCCCCTCCCCGCGCGATCGCGTCGCGGCCTACGCGGCGAGCACCGCCGACGATGCGCCGATCTTCGTCGTCCTCGCCGATCCCACCTCGCCCCGCTACGGCGAGCGCGTCCCCTACTTCGCCGAGGCCTTCGCCAGCACGGAAGATCCGGACGAGGCGCTCCTCGTGATCACGCCCCTCGAGGTCCTCGAGCCGGCCGCCCGCTACGCGGTCGTCGTGACCTCGCGGGTGCGCGATCGCTGCGGGCAGCCGAGCGCGCCGAACGCGGCCATGCGTGCGCTCCTCGCCAACGAACGCCCGGCCGGTGAGCTCGGCGCGCGCTGGGACGCCTTCCGCGATCTCCGCTTCCTCGCCGAGGTGGAGCTCGGCCTCTCGCCCTGCGAGATCGTCGAGGCCTGGGACTTCTGGACCCGCTCCGACGAGGACCTCACGCGCGACCTCCTCGCCATGCGCGGCCGCGTCTACGAGTGGCTCGACGAGAATCCGCCGACCCCTGAGGTGATCTCCATCGAGACCGTGCCCGCGGACGGCTCGATCCAGATCGAGTTCGCCTACGCCTCTCCGATCTTCCGGATCGATCCCGAGTC
>JAAYBZ010000155.1 GCA_012744445.1 Myxococcales bacterium
CGACGCGCCCGCCGCCGATGTCGCCGCCCACGTAGTTCTCGTCGTATCGCTCGAGCGCCAGCGGATCCATCGCGTGCCGGGCCAGGATCGTGTCGCGGAAGCCGGGCGCCACCTCTTCGATGACCGCCTCGATGGCGCCCGAGGCGTCGACGGGCGAGCCGTGGGGCACGTGGCAATAGGCCCAGGCGATGTGCTTCCCCTCCGGCGCGCGTGAGGGATCGAAGCGCGTGGGCTGGACGAGGAGCACGAAGGGATGGGGGGCCATCCGCCCCTCGACGACCGTTCGCTCGGCGAGCGCGACGTCCTCGAGCGTGCCCGAGAGGTGGACCGTGGCCGCGCGGGCGCACGCCGGATCGCGGAAGGGGATGGGCTCGCTCAGCGCGAAGTCCATCTTGAACACGCCGGGACCGTAGGCGTAGCGCTGGAGCGCCTTGCGGTAATGAGACGGGAAGGCCGCGCCCGCGATCTCTACGAGCTGCTTGGGGGTGACGTCGAAGACGTAGGCCCGCGCGCTCGGCAGCTCGTCGAGGCGGGAGACGCGGAAGTGGAGGGCGAGCTCGCCGCCGAGCGCGCGGAAGCGGGCGACGAGGGCGCTGGTGATGGCCTGCGAGCCGCCTTTGGCGAGCGGCCAGCCCACGGCGTGCCCCGCCATCGCGAGCACGAGCGCGAACGACGAGGTGGCGGCGGCCTCGAGCGGGCGCATCGCGTGCGCCGCGATGCCGGCGAGGAGGGCGGGGGCGTCCTCGCCGCGGAACCACCGCGACGCGAGCGTGGAGAGCGAGGGGAGGGCGCGGAGACCGAAGCGCGCGTAGAGCACCGGATCCGGCGGGAGGCCCGGCGGGCCCAGCACCATGGGGAGGAGCTCGTCGAAGTGCTCCACGAAGGGCCGGAGGAGCCGCACGTAGGCCGGGCCGTCGCGCCCGAGCCCCGCGCCCGTGGCCTCGAGCGAGCGCTCCATCGTGATCGCGCGTCCGTCGCGGAAGACGTGGGCGAGCGGGGCGGGCGACTCGATCCACTCGAGCCCGTGGCGCTCGAGGCCGAGCGACCTGAAGAAGGGCGAGGCCACGCCGAGGGGGTGGACGGAGGAGCAGACGTCGTGGAGGAAGCCGGGCGCGGTGAGCTCGGCCGAGCGCGCCCCGCCGCCGGGGCTGTCGCTCGCCTCCACGAGCAGCGTCGCGAGCCCGCGCTGCGCGAGCGCGATGGCGGCGGCGAGGCCGTTGGGGCCCGCGCCCACCACCACCACGTCGTAGCGCTCACGGCCGCGGGGCATGGTCGTCGTGCCTCCTCCGCGGCGTCTCGCGCACGCCTCGCGGGGGCCGCCCCGCGCGCCGCCGGAAGAAGCGCCGCGCCTCGTCGGCCTCGATACGCGCGAGCTCGCGCACGGCCCAGACGGCGAGCTTGGGCGTGCTCACCTGCGGCGGGCGGTCGCCGTGGACGTGCCCGGGCTCGCCTGTGGGCTCGTAGAGGTTGCCCTCGCCCTTGGATTCGAGCCGCTCGTCGAAGTGGAATTCGCGGAGGGCGTGGAGCAGGAGCCGCTCGCTGGTCTTGGGGAAGAGCTTGGTGAGCAGGAGCCCCGCCGCGGCGATGCGCGGGACGTGCACCTCGCGCCGCGGCCGATCGAGCAGACGCACGATGGCTCGCGCGACCGCCTCCGGCGATTGCGCCGGCGGCATCGCCCGGGCGCGGCGGTTCATGTTCGTGCCGGCGAGCTCGAAGTGTGGTGTGTCCGTCGCGTAGGGGAAGATCGTGCAGACGTGGATGTCGGGCTCGTCGGCGAGCTCGGCGCGGAGCGCCTCGGAGAGCCCACGGATCCCGTGCTTGCTGATCACGTACGAGGGCACGAAGGGCTGCCCCGTCTTCCCGAGGATCGAGCTCACGTTCACCAGCACGCCGCGCCCGCGCTCGAGGAAGTGCGTCACCGCCGCGCGGGCCCCGTACATCGCGCCGAAGAGGTTGGTCTCGACGACGCGGACGTGATCGTCCATCTCGCCGGAGGTGAGCGTCGCAAAATAGGTCACGCCCGCGTTGTTCACCCACGCGTCGAAGCCGCCGTAGGCCTCGATCGCTGCGCGCCTCAGGCGCTCCACCTCCTCGCGCTGCGAGACGTCGGTGGGCACCACGAGGCATTCGCCGCCGGCGCGTTGGCAGGCCTCTGCGGTCTCGTCGAGGGCTTCTTCGCCGCGGGCGGCGAGCACCACGGTGTCGCCCCGCTCGGCGAGCTGCACGGCGAGCTCGCGGCCGATGCCGCTCGAGGCGCCGGTCACGACGACCACTCGGTTCATGTCTCCCCCTCGATCCTCGGGATCGCAGGAAAGCCTTGGGGCGGAAGCGCGACGGCGGGAGCCCGGCCGTGGGACGGTCGGGCGCCCTTCAGTCGCCCGGCGACGACCCGAGGGCCGCGCGGACCGCGCGGAGGAGGTCGTCCTCGCGCACGGGCTCGCGGAGCACGTCGTCGAAGGACGGGCCCGCTTCGGCCGACTCCGCGAGGAGCATCACGCGCAGGCTCGGCCGTACGCTGCGAGCGCTCCGCGCGAGCACGGCGCCCGCCCCGTCGGGGAGCTGCTCGGCCGTGATGAGGAGATCGATCTCGTCGGAGGCCAGGATCTCGGCGGCCATGCGCGTGCTCGGCACGTCGGTGACCTCGTAGCCGCGGTCCATCAGGGGCCTGGTGACGGCCGAGCGCGGTCCCTGGCGGCCGTCGACGACGAGGATGCGCCCGATGCGCGCACCGCCCGTCCGCCGCCGCACCGACTGGCCCGACGCACGGAGCGTGCCCTTCACGGGGAAGAATGCGCGGAAGGTGCTGCCCCGGCCGAGCTTGCTCTCGACCGAGAGGAAGCCCCCCATCTGGCGCACGATGCTCTGCGTGATGGCGAGCCCGAGGCCGGTGCCGCGCCCGTCGGACTTGGTGGTGAAGAAGGGATCGAAGGCCTGCGCGAGCGTGGCCGCGTCCATGCCGCGCCCGTCGTCGGCCACGGTGAGCACGGCGAACTCGCCGCCGGCCTTGGCGCCACGCTTTCGCGCCGTGTGCTCGTCGAGGTACTCGACGTGCGTGCGGATCTGGATGTTGTGCCCGTGCCCGAGCGTGGCGTCGGCGGCGTTGCCCACGAGGTTCATGAGCACCTGGCGGAGGCGCGTGCGGTCGAAGGAGAAGACCGCCTCGCTCGAGTGGAGCGAGGTGCCGACGTAGAGCTCGTCGCCCGTGATGGCGGTGAGCAGCGGCATCGACTCGCGCACGAGCGCGTCGAGCGTGGACTCCTCGGCCTTCCCGCCCTCGTCGTGCTGCCCGTAGGTCATGAGCGAGCGGGTGAGCTGAGTGGCCTGGCTCAGCACCTCGGCGATCGAGTCGAGGTGACGGCCCACGTCGAGGCTGGCGCGCGCCGTGTTGCGCCGGAGCAGCTCGATCTGCCCGTGCATCACCGTGATGAGGTTGTTGAAGTCGTGCGCCACGCCCGCGGCGAGCCGGCCGAGGCTCTCGAGCTTCGTCTGCATCAGGATCTCGTGCTCGAGCTTCCTCCGATCGGTGACGTCGATGGAGAGGCTCGAGGCGCCGATGGGGCTTCCGTCGGTGGCGCGGAGGAGCGTGTTGGTGGAGTGGAAGCGCCGGCGCTCGCCCTTCTTGGTGAGGACGGTGAACTCGAAGCGCGGGATCACGCGGCCCTTCTGGAGGTTGTCGAGGTAGGTCTTGCGCATGGGCGCGGCCTCCTCGGGCGCCAGCGAGACCTCGAACCAGTCGCGGCCGACGATCTCCTCCGCCGTCATCCCCGTGGCGCGCAGGTAGGCTTCGTTGACGAAGGTCACCCGCGCTTGCGTGTCGAGGCTGAGGGCCATGAGGTCGACGTTCTCGAGCAGGCTTCGGTAGCGCCGCTCGAACTCGCGCCGGGAGAGCTCGGCCTCGGTCTGCGCCGTCACGTCGAGGAGCACGCCCTGGAAGACGAGCGCGTGGCCCGCGACGTCGCGCACCACGTTGCAGGTATCGCGCACCCAGCGAACGGAGCCGTCGGGCAGGACGATGCGGTAGGTGATCTCTTCGGGGAAGCCGCGCCCCGTCCCGATGCGGAAGCGCTCGAGGACCGGCTCGCGATCGTCGGGGTGGATCTGCTGGATCCACGCGCCGGCGCCCTGCTCGAGCCACTCGGCCGCCGTGAGGCCGCCGAGCGTTTCGACGCGCGGGCTCACGTAGACGAGCTTCCCCGACCTGGCGTCGATGGAGTAGACGGTGACGGGGAGGGCTTCGACGAGGTTCTTGTACTTGGCCTCGGTGCCGCGCGCGGTGCGCTCCGCCTCGGCGCGGCGCTCGGCCTCGAGCGCGAGCGCGATGAGCTGCCCCACGAGCGAGGCGAATTCGATCTCGCGCGGATGCCAGGCGCGCGTGCTCCCCATGTGCTCGTGGCAGACCACGCCGAGCAGGCGCCCCGGGATGACGATGGGGATGTCGAGGAGCGCGCCCACGTCGTGTTCCCGGAGGTAGGGCAGGAGCTCCCGCGTGCGCGGATCGTTCTTGGCGTCGCTCACCGCCACCGCGAACTCACGCGAGAGCGCTTCCACGTAGGCGGGGCACTCCTCGGCGGAGAGGACCTGGTCCCCGGGCGGCACCGCCTCGTCGTCCACGAGCTCGAGCACGCACGCGAGGCGCGCCCCGTCCTCGTCGAAGCGCCAGATGCTCGTCCGCCGGATGGAGAGCGCCTGCGCCGAGAGCCGGGCCACCCGCAGCATCGTGGCCTCGAGCTCGCCTCGTGTGGGCGGGCGCCGACGGAACATCTGGTGGATGGTCTGCGCGTAGCCGTGGAGCTTGGCGCCGAGCTCGGCGTCGCTCCCCACGCGCTTGCGGTACTCCGACTCGCGCACGCG
>JAAYBZ010000156.1 GCA_012744445.1 Myxococcales bacterium
CCAAGCCCTTCGCCGTGGGCGTGCGGATCGAGCATCCGCAGGCGCTCATCAACCGCGCCCAGTACGGCGCCTCGGCGGGGCACCCGAACCTCCCCGCCGCCTATTACCGCCTCGCCGAGACGGTGGACGAGCGCGGCGTGTTCTCCTTCTGCATGTGCCCTGGCGGCTGGATCGTCCCCGCGATGACGACGAGCTCGGAGCTCGTGGTGAACGGCATGAGCCTGTCGAAGCGCGACTCGCCCTTCGCCAACTCGGGGCTCGTGGTGGGCGTGGACCCCGACGATCTCCGCGCCGCCGGGCTCGAAGGCCCGCTCGCTGGGCTCGAGTTCCAGCGTCGGATCGAGGCGCGCGCGATGGAGCTCGGCGGCGGTTCCCTCCGCGCGCCCTCGACGCTCGCGCGCGACTTCCTCGCGGGGCGCGCGTCCGAAGCGGCGCGCGAGACGAGCTACCTGCCCGGGCTCACGCCGACGGATCTCTCGCTCGCGCTCGACGCGGGCGGCGTTCCCATCGCGAAGAAACTCCGCGACGCGCTCCGCGTCTTCGACGGCCGCATCGAGGGCTACGCGGGGGGCGAAGCGCAGCTCGTCGGCGTCGAGACGAGGACGAGCTCGCCCGTCCGGATCGTCCGCGATCCGCGCTCGCTCGAGTCGCCGAGCGTGTCGATGCTCTTCCCCGCCGCCGAAGGGGCCGGTTACGCGGGCGGCATCGTGAGCGCGGCGATGGACGGCCAACGGATCGCCCGGCGCATCGCCGAGGCCTTCGGCTGATCTCAGGCGTTCGCGAGCGCGACGGCGAGGAGGCTGCGTTTGACGACGATGGTCGCGTAGACGAGCGCGGCCGCGGCGATCGCGATCCCCGCGATGACCCATCCGTCCACGCCTCCACCTCCGGAGACGAGCACGCTCCGGCTGATGGTGAGCGAGAGGAAGGAGACGGGGACGAGGCCGAGGTTCGCGACCGCGAACGACGAGAACGGCATCCGGGTGGCGCCGACGAGGTAGCTCGTGGGCGCGGCCGGGATCGGGGCGAGGCGGATGAGGAAGAGCAAGAAGGCCCCCTTCGCGGCGATGGCCCGCTCGACGAGCTTGAGCCTCGGGCGCACGGCCAGGAACCGCCCGAGGCTCTCCTCGAGCATGAGCCGCGCCACGAGATAGGCGAGGCACTGGCCGAGGTAGTTGGCGATCGTCACACAGACGAGGCCCAACACGAAGTCGAAGAGCACGCCGCCGAGGATGCAGATCACGTCGAGCGGAACGCAGAGGAGGGCGAGGATCGCGCCGATGAGGACGAAGACGACGGGCGCGAGCGGCCCTTGCGCGGCGACCCAGGCTTGGACCTGTTCGAGCTCGACGAAGCTCCCGAGGCCCACCAGGGCGGCGATGCCGAAGCCGAGGAAGGCGACCCGGAGCGGCGTGGCTCGACCGCGTCGAGGCGTGACGTCACCGTGCGGCGAGCTCAGCGGTTTCTGCTCCATCGATCTCGCATACGAAGATGGAGGCCCGGAGCTTCCCGCGGGTGGCGTTACTGCACCAGCACGGTGACGTTTCACCCCTGCTCGAAGAGCCCGGCGCGGGCGAGTCCCTTCTTGTAGGCATCCATGACCGCTTGATGGGAGAGGAGACCGACCACCCGGCGGGGATCGTCGTCGGCGACGACCACGAGGTGCTCGAAGGAGCGGCCGCTCAGACGGTCGAGCGCGGTGCCGAGGTCGTCACTGGGCCGGATGACGTGGACCTCGCGGTGCCCGAGCTCCTTGGCGACGACGAGGTCGTCGATGACGCCGCCCTCGAAGAGGACCGCGCGGAGATCGCTCAGCGAGAGCACGCCCGAGAGCTTCCCTTCGTGATCGACGAGGGGGAAGGTGGTCTGTGACGAGGACTCGACGACGTCCTGCATCCGCCGCAGCGGCGTGGAGTCGGCGAGCGTCTGCACGTGCGGGGTCATCGCGTCGGCGACCTTGAGCGCGCGGAGGACGTTCTGCTCGCGGCCCGCGGAGAGCACGATGCCGAAGCGCCGGAGCGACCGCTGATAGACCCCGCCCGAGAGCGTGCGCGTGGCGACGAGCGTGGCGAGGATGGTCGCCACCATGAGCGGGAGGATGGCGTCGTAGTCGTTGCAGAGCTCGAAGAGCATCACCGCCGCCGTGAGTGGCGCGTGGAGCACGGCGGCCGAGACGCCGGCCATGCCGACGAGCGCGAAGCTGGAGGGACCGGCGACCGAGCTCCCGACGATCTCGCCGGCGACGATGCCGAAGAGCGTCCCCACGCCCGCGCCGACGAAGACGCTCGGAAAGAAGATGCCGCCGATCCCGCCCGTGCCCAGGGTGAGGCTGACCGACACGATCTTGGTGACGACGATGAGGAGGACGACGGGGCCGAGCACGTCGCCTTCGAGGAAGGCAGCGAGCGTGGAGTGCCCCGTGCCGAGCGCCTCGTACCTTCCCGTGAGCGTGGCCAGCGTGACGACGGCGACGAGACCGATGGCGGGATGGAGGAGGACTGGGACGACCTCGAGCCGCCGCGAGACGGCAGCGCGCGTCGCCTCGATGGAGCGGACGAAGACGCTGCCGACGACGCCGCTCACGAGGCCGAGGAGGACGTAGAGGAAGATCTCGTACCCCGTGCGGAGCTCGAAGGTCGCGTTGGGGAAGATCGCGTGCTCCCCCTCGAGCGCGCGGTGCATCACCGTGCCGATCACGCTCGCGAGCACCACGGGCGTGAAGGTGGTCAGGGCGAACTCGCCGATGACGATCTCGAGCGCGAAGAGGACGCCGGCGATGGGCGCGTTGAAGGCCGCGGCGATGCCCGAGGCCGCGCCCGCGGCGACGAGCACACGGAGGCGCTCGCGGTTGAGGGAGAGACGTTGGCCGAGCCAGGACGCCGTCGTGGCGCCGGCGACGACGACCGGCCCTTCGAGCCCCACGGAGCCTCCGACGCTCACCGTGACCATGGAGCCGAGGGCGAAGGTCGCGCCGGGCTTCGCGCTCATCGCGCCGGAACGCAGCGCGACGGCGGCCATGATCCGGGGCACGTCGCTCGGCTCGTTCGGGGGGATGGCGCGGCGGAGATATCCGAGCGCGACGCCACCGAGCGCGGCGAGGAGATAGAGCTTCCACGCGGGCGTGGCCTCGAAGAGCGGAGGGACGCCGAGGCGCTCGGAGTCGATGGCGACGCTCACGCAGCGCGCGTACGAGAGGCCCGTGTAGAGGAGCGCGGCGCCAATGAGGACGGCCCCGACGAGGAGGGCGCGGCTCCGCTTCCTCGCGCGTTCTCCGGCCGGCTCCCGCGAGGCGCGCCGCCGGGTGCGATGGACGCCGAGGCCCATGATCGAGAGGCCGATCACGGCGCCCCCGATGGGCTCGACGAGACGGACGCGGTCGAGCTCGTCGCGGAAGAGGAGATGCACCGCGCTGCTCGGATCGGCGAGCTCGAGGAGCCTCTCCGGCGCGAGGAAGAGGGTGCCGAGGAGCTCGGTGACGATGTGGAGCGTGCTCGCGGCGAGCGCCGAGATGAGGCCGACGAGGGAGGCCAGCCCGACGAGCATCGTGTGGTCGGGGCTCGGGAGGAAGGAGAGCTCGTCCCCTGCGTCGCGCTTCGTCGTCACCGATCAGAACGAAAGCACACGCACGACCTCGGAGGGAGGGAGGACCCCCTCCCGCGCGAGATCGAGCGCCTGCTCGGCGAGCGGGCGCATCCCCGCCTCGATGGCGGCGGCCTCGATCGTGTGCATCGGCGCGTCGTCGACGAGGAGCTCACGCATGGCAGAGTCCACCTGGAGCAGCTCGATGAGCGGCACCCGGCCCTTGCGCCCGACGCCGCGGCACTCGGGGCAGCCGCGCCCCTCGAAGAAGGGCCCCTCCGCGCGGAGGCCGAGGTGGCGGAGGGATTCGAGGAGCGTCTCGGAGGGCTCGACCTCTTCGACGCAACGCGAGCAATTGCGGACGGCGAGCCGCTGGTTGAGCACACCGATCGAGGCGCCGGCGAGCTGCACCACGTCGACGTGCAGCTGGCGCATGCGCTGGAAGACGCCCACGGCGCTGTCGGCGTGCACGGAGGTGAGCAGGAGGTGGCCCGTGAGGCCCGCGCGGATGGCCGTCTGCGCGGTCTCTTCGTCGCGGATCTCGCCGAGCATGATGACGTCGGGGTCCTGGCGGAGGATGGAGCGGAGGCCCGCGGCGAACGTGAGGCCGGCGCGAGCGTTCACCTCCGTCTGGCTCATGCCCACGAAGTCGACCTCGAGCGGATCCTCGAGCGTGACGAGGTTGAGGCGCCGCGATTGCCCGTCGCGAAGGTGGCGCATCGCGGCGTACATCGTGGTCGTCTTGCCGCTGCCCGTGGGACCGGTGAGGAAGATGACGCCGTGATCGCGCTCGAGCATCGTCTTGAGCTTCACCAGCGTGGGCGCGTCGAGGCCGATGTTCTCCAGGACGTAGCGGCTCTCGTCGTTCATGGCGAGGCGCATGACCACCTTCTCGCCGTGGTTGGTCGGGAGCGTGGCGACGCGGACCTGGTAGCGCGGATCCTCGAAGCCGAGGCGGCCGTCCTGCGGGCGGAGGCGCACGTCGATGGAGAGGTTCGCCGCGATCTTCACGCGGTTGATCACGTAGTTGACGTGCTTCGGGGCGATGACGCCGAGCTCGTGGAGCACGCCGTCGACGCGCGCGATGACGCGCAATCCGCCGGCTTCGGGCGTGAGGTGGACGTCGCTCGCGCCGGACGCGAAGCCCGCCGAGAGGATGGTGTGGACGAGGCTCACGGCGTCGACCAGCCTGGCGGCGTTCTCGCGCTCGATGGCGGCGGCCGCCTCGTCGAGGGGGGCCAGCGAACCGACGAACTTGGCGTTGGCGGCGTCGAGGACGAGCGGCGCCGAGAAGGCGACGGCCTCATGCGCCCCCGTGAGGTGGCGGACGAGGGCGCGCGTGGCGTCGACGCCCCCCGTGATCACGCCGCCCGTGGCGAGGAAGAAGCCGAGCTTGGTCACGGCGACGGGGAGCTCGAAGAGCTCACCCACCAGGAGACAGAGCGACGCGGCGACGAAGAAGCCGATGGCGAGCCGACGTTCGAAGGGAATGCCGGAGACGGCGCGCGGGCTCGTCGTGTCGCTGACGACCCGGGCGCTCATCTGAAGATGGCGCTCCGGTAGTAGCGGAGCTCCTCGATGGACTCGCGGATGTCGTCGAGCGCGCGGTGGACGTTCTTCTTGTTGGGTCGGCCACGGTAGGCGTCCGGGTACCAACGTCCGCAGAGCTCCTTCACGGTGCTCACGTCGACGATGCGGTAGTGGAGGAACGCCTCGAGCTGGGGCATGTACCGCGCGAGGAAGCGCCGATCCTGGTGGACGGAATTGCCGGCGAGGGGGGCGGTGCGCGGCGCCACGTGGGCGGCGAGGAACTCGAGGATCCGGGCCTCGGCCTCCTCCTCGGAGACGGTGGAGGCCCGGACGCGCTCGATGAGGCCGGACGCACCGTGATGGGTCTTGTTCCAGTCGTCCATGGCCTCGAGCACGGACTCGGGCTGGTGGACGACGATCTCGGGCCCCTCGGCGACCACCTCGAGGTCGCCGTCGGTGACGATGGCGGCGATCTCGAGGATCCGCTCGCGCTCCGGGTCGAGGCCGCTCATCTCCATGTCGATCCAGACCATCCGCGCTCCGCTCATCGTACGCCCCGGGTGAAAAGAAACATCTTGGCTCGCACGGGCCTAGGATTCCCAATCGGACCGCCGTCGTCCACACCCGTTTGAACTCCCTCCCTGCGCAGGCTAAGACGCCCCGACGCAGCGCGGCGCCGGGGACGGAGCTCGCGCGGCAGGGACGAAGCCGTGAACGTTGATCGACGCATCCTGACGCACCTCCGGGCTCTCGAGGCCGAGAGCATCCAAATCATCCGCGAGGCGGCCGCGCAGTTCGAGAAGCCGGTGATGCTCTACTCCATCGGCAAGGACTCCTCGGTGATGCTGCGGCTCGCCGTGAAGGCGTTCGCTCCGGGACCGCTCCCCTTCCCGCTCCTCCACGTCGACACGACCTGGAAGTTCCGCGAGATGATCGAGTTCCGCGATCGCACGGCCAAGGAGCTCGGCGCCGACCTCCTCGTCTTCACCAACCCGGACGGCCTCGCGCAGAACGTGAACCCGTTCGATCACGGGTCCAACAAGTACACGCAGGTCATGAAGACCGACGCGCTCAAGATGGCGCTCAACAAGTACGGCTTCGACTGTGCCTTCGGCGGCGCGCGGCGCGACGAGGAACGGAGCCGCGCCAAGGAGCGCATCTTCAGCTTCCGCGATCGCTTCCAGCAGTGGGACCCCAAGAACCAGCGCCCCGAGCTCTGGAACCACTACAACGGCAAGATCAACCGCGGGGAGAGCGTGCGCTGCTTCCCCCTCTCCAATTGGACCGAGCTCGACGTCTGGCTCTACGTCTGGGTCGAGAACATCCCCGTCGTCCCGCTCTACTTCGCCAAGGAGCGCCCGATCGTCTGGCGCGAGGGCTCGATGATCATGGTCGACGACGATCGCATGCGGCTCGAGCCGGGCGAGACGCCCGAGATGCGCTCGGTGCGCTTCCGCACCCTCGGCTGCTATCCGCTCTCGGGCGCCATCGACTCGACGGCCTCCACCGTGCCGGAGGTGATCCAGGAGATGCTCCTCACCAATTGGTCCGAGCGCCAAGGGCGCCTCATCGACCGCGACGAAGAGGGGTCGATGGAGAAGAAAAAGCGCGAAGGCTACTTCTGAGGGCGCGCGAGGAACGTCATGGTCGCTGAAGCCGAACTCATTCGCACCGACATCGAGGCCTACCTCGAGCGCTACCAGAACAAGGAGCTCCTCCGCTTCGTAGCGGTGGGCTCCGTCGACGACGGGAAGAGCACGCTCATCGGGCGCCTCCTGCACGACACCGGGACGGTCCCCCAGGACCAGCTCGAGGCCGCCAAGAAGAAGTCCGCTTCCGGCGAGCTCGAGATCGACTTCTCCCTCCTCACCGACGGCCTCGCGGCCGAGCGTGAGCAGGGCATCACGATCGACGTCGCCTACCGCTACTTCGCGACCGAGAAGCGGAAGTTCATCATCGCGGACACGCCCGGTCACATCCAGTACACGCGGAACATGGTGACGGGCGCCTCCACGG
>JAAYBZ010000157.1 GCA_012744445.1 Myxococcales bacterium
GCCGAGATGGTGCTCACGAGCGGGTTGCTCTGCCAAGGCGAGCCGGCGGCGATCGGCTCGATCCGCCGCTGGCCGAAGGAGACGCCGCACGTCTACGAGAACCCGACCGACACCTACCAGAGCATCCTCTGCGTGGACGCGCCGCGCTTCATCCCGGAGGACGAGATCGAGGTGGCGGGAGCACCCGGCGCGATCGTGCCCGAGAACGGGTTCCCGCTGCGGAGGCGGCGATGAAGACGGCGCTCGTGACCGGCGCGTCGGGCGGCATCGGGCGCGCCACCGTGGAGGCGCTGCTTTCGCGCGGCCACCGCGTGCTCGCGGTCTCGAGGCAGGCGCGAGCGCTCACGGCGCTCGGCGACGGCGTCGTCCCCGTCGAGGCCGAGCTCTCGACCGAAGACGGCCGCGCGCGCATCGCCGCGGCGGTCTCGGGGCCGCTCGACGTCCTCGTGCACGTGGCCGGCGTGAACCCGCGCGAGCCGCTCGCGTCGATGCGCGAGGACACGCTCCGCACCTGCTTCGAGGTGAACTTCTTCGCGCCGATCCTGCTCACGCAGGCCCTCGCGCCCAAGCTCGCGGCGGGCGGCGCCGTGATCTTCGTCACGAGCACGCTCTCGCAGCGGGCCGCCCCGGGCACGCTCCCCTACGCCGCGAGCAAGGCGGCGGTCGAGGGCGCGATGCGCGTGCTCTCGCTCGAGCTCGGGGAGCGCGGCGTGCGCGCCCTCGCCATCGCGCCGGGGCTGATCGACACGGCGATGATGCGCGAGGGGAGGAACGAACAAGACGTCGCGGCGCTCGCGGCGCTCAGCCCCCTCGGTCGCGTGGGCGACGCCGCGGAGGTCGCGTCGCTCGTCGTCGCCGCGGCGGAGAACCGCTTCTTGAGCGGCGCGGTGCTCACGATCGACGGCGCGATGACGGCGGGGTTTCCGCGCTGAGCCGCGCGCGGCGTTCAGGCGGCCTTGGCCGTCTCGAGCGTGGGCGGTTCGCGGAGCGGGGGCCTGCCCGGGGGACACGTGACCATCGCCTCCATCAGGCGGGGACCCGCGAGCTGGATGAGGTCGAGCTCGGGCGCGAGCTGCTTGCCGAGCCCCTCGGCGACCACCATCGCCACGTGCACCACGGTGTAGACCGGATCGACCTCCACGCGGTGTTTGCGGAGGATGTTCATCATCCCCGCGACCACCTGGCCGCCCTCCAGCTCGTTGAGGGGCTTGCCGTGGAAGACGTCGAAGAAGTCGGTGACGTCGCGCTCGTAGCTCGCGTAGTCCTTCACGCCGACCGACGGCGCGTAGGCGTAGAAGAGGCGCGCCGCGCCCTTTCCGTCGCGCGCCATCAGCGCCATGAAGGTGTCGATCCACGGCCGCCGCATGTCCTCGTCGATCTCGGCGACGAGCCCGAGATCGATGAGCACCACGCGCCCGTCGTGCGTGAGCAGGATGTTGCCGGGGTGGAGATCGGCGTGCACGAAGGCGTCGCGGAAGACCATCGTGAGGATCGCGTCGAGCCCGCGCATCGCGAGCTCGCGGCCGTTCTGCCCCACCTTCTCCGGCTCGGTCGCGCGGACGCCCTCGATGAACTCCATCACGAGCACGCGCTTGGTGCAGAGGTCGGGGTGGAGCTTCGGCACCTCGACGCCCTCGAGGTCGGCGAGGTTCTTCGCGAAGCGGAGGTTGTTCTCGGCCTCCTTCCGGAAGTCGAGCTGCGCCTCCATGGCCCGGCCGAAGCGCTCGACGGCGCCGGGCAGGGCGAGGAGCCGGAGCGTCGGCGAGATCGTGGTGAGGTTGGCGAAGATGCGGAGCAGGGCGAGGTCGCGCTCCACGCGCTCTTCGATGCCGGGGCGCTGGATCTTCACGGCGACGACGCTCCCGTCGTCGAGCTTGCCCTTGTGCACCTGCGCCACCGAGGCCGCCGCGATGGGCGTCTCCGAGAGCTCGACGATGCGCGCGCGCTTCTCGCCGAGCTCCTCGTCGAGGAGCGCGAAGATCGCCTCGGGTCGCTCGGGCTTCACGCGATCCTGGAGGCGACTCAGGGCCTCGATGTACCCGGGCCCGAGGAGGTCGGGGCGCGTGCTGAGGATCTGCCCGAACTTCAGATACGTGGCGCCGAGCCGCTCGAGGAGGCTCGCGATGTGCTCGCCGCGGAGGCGCTCCTTCTCGAGCGGGCTCATCCGGCCGCGACGGAGGAGCGCGAAGACGTAGGCGAAGTGGCCCCACGTGAGCAGCCAGGCGAGCTGGAAGAAGCGGAGGATGAGTCGAAGTCCACGCAACATCGCCGCCCGGTTATGACCGAACACCGTGTTCGATCCAAGTGGGCGCCCGCACGCGGAGCGACCCCTCAACCGCCCTCGACGTAGGGGACCTCGACGGGCGGCGTGGCGTCGGTGAGGCGGTTCTCGAGGAAGCCGTCGGGGAGCGTCACCTTCTGTCGGCCGGCCGTCTTGCCGCGCGGGACGCGCATCGCCTCGGGCGGGAAGGGGTGAGCAGGATCGATCT
This sequence comes from Myxococcales bacterium, assembly GCA_012744445.1. GTDB lineage: Bacteria > Myxococcota_A > Polyangia > Polyangiales > Houyiibacteriaceae > JAAYBZ01. Next base: position 2,490 of record JAAYBZ010000157.1, read on the forward strand.
CGCCCGAGCGGAGGACGTCTTCGAGCTCGGCGAGGCTCGAGACCTGCATGAGGCGCGCGCGGAGCGGGGCGCTCCCACGGAAGCCCTTGGTGTACCAGCTCGAGTGCTTGCGGAACATGCGCATCGCGTGCGGCTCGCCGAGCCAGGCGACGAGATCGCGGGCGTGGCCGAGCATCACCTCGACGACCTCGCCGAAGCAGGGGGGATCGGGCGGCTCGCGGCCCGCGAAGACCTCGGCGAGATCGCGGAAGAGCCAGGGGCGACCGAGGCAGCCGCGGCCCACGACCACGCCGTCGCAGCCGGTGGAGCGCATCATGCGCAGGGCGTCCCAGGCCTCCCAGATGTCGCCGTTGCCGAAGACGGGGATGCGGACGGCCTGCTTGAGCTCGGCGATGGCCTCCCAGCGGGCCTCGCCGTCGTAGAGATCGGCGGCCGTGCGGGCGTGGAGCGAGACGGCGGCGCAGCCCTCTTCTTGCGCGATGCGGCCCGCGTCCATGTAGGTGAGGAGCGAGTCGTCGATGCCCATCCGGAATTTGATGGTGACGGGCACGTCGCCCGCGTTCTTCACCGCGGCGCGCACGATGGAGGCGAGGAGCAGGGGCTTGGCGGGGATCGCCGAGCCGCCGCCCTTCCGCGTGACCTTGGGCACGGGGCAGCCGAAGTTCATGTCGAGGTGATCGATGCGGCCCTCGTCGACGAGGCGCTTCACCGCGATGCCCACGTAGTACGGGTCGACGCCGTAGAGCTGGAGGCTCCGCGGCGACTCGTCGGGGCCGAAGTCGGCGAGCTTGAGCGTCTTCTCGCGGCCCTCGGCGAGCGGCCGCGCCGTGATCATCTCGCTCACGTAGAGCCCGGCGCCGAAGCGTTTGCACAGCTGGCGGAATGGCCAGTTGGTGACGCCGGCCATCGGGGCGAGGATGACCGGCGGCGAGACGCGGAGCTTTCCGAGGCGCACCTCCGGGAACTCCCTGGGGCGTGCCGGCGGCACGTCGCGGTTGATCTCGCTCTTGTAGACCTCTTGCACGGGGCGAGACCTAGCGCGGGCTCGGGGCGTTGGAAAGGCTACGCTTCGAGGACATGTCCACGCATCCGCTCGCACTCCTCGCTCGGCCGCCTGCGCGGGTGGCCGAGACGCTCGACGCCCACCTCGCCCTGCACCAGGAGCTCTTGTCCTCGCTCGAGAGCAGCGTGGCGCGCGCCCTCGTCGCGGGACACGCGGCCGATCGACTCGGCCATGCCTTCGCCTCGGGCTACCTCGAGGCCCTCGGCGAGCTCGCCCCGCGCGTCCGAGGCGCGTGCGCCTCGCTCGCGGTGACGGAAAAGGGAGGCGGTCACCCCCGCGCCATCGAGACGCGCGCGGAGGCCCACGCGGACGGCTACGTCCTCCACGGCGAGAAGGCCTTCGTCACGCTCGTCGACCTCTCCGAGCTCGCGCTCGTGGTGGCGAAGGAGGGCGAGCGCTCCGACGGAACGCCCGTCCTCGGCGTCTTCGAGGTCCCGCTCTCGCGCGAGGGCGTCCGCGTCGAGCTGCTCCCGGAGTCGCCCTTCGCCCCCGAGATGCGGCACGGGAAGATGATCCTCCAGGGGGTGCGCCTCTCGCGGAACGCTCGCCTCCCGGGCGATGGCTACCGGGAATACGTGAAGCGCTTCCGCACGGTGGAAGACCTCCACGTCCTCGCCGCGGCGACGGGGCACCGCCTCGCGCTCACCTCTCGGTTCGACCTCGGCGAGGGCGACCTCCGCGCGGGTCTCGGCATCGCCGCCGCCGTCCTCGGCCTCGCGGGGGCGCACCCGGACCACCCGGCGACCCACCTCGCCCTCGACCGGCTCTACGAGGAGGCGCGACGCCACGCCACGCTCGACGAGGCTGCGCTCCAGCGGCTCGAGCCCGAGGTGAGGGCTCGATACGTCCGGGATCTCCCGCTCTTCCAGGTGGCCGAGGGACCGCGTCGGAAGCGGGCGGAGCGGGCCGCGGCGGCGCTCACGGGTCGCTGAGCCGAGCGCTTCACCTTTGCGATCTCCTTCCGTTCTCAAGGAATCGGGAGGAAAGGCGTGGACGCGGCGAACGGAGGGTGCCGCGTCGGCTCCGTGATGATGACCGAGCTTTCAACCTCGAGCCGCCCGTCGCAGAACCTGCGCCTCGGACGGTATCTCTTGCAGGAGCGTCTGGCTCACGGGGGGATGGGCGAGGTCTATCGCGCCGCGGCGTATGGCGCCGCGGGCGTCGTCAAGACGGTCTGCGTGAAGCGCATCCGCGCCGAGAAGGCCGAGAAGAACTGGCGTGTGGAGTCGTTCATCGAGGAGGCCCGCCTCTCGATGCAGCTCAACCACGCCAACATCGTCTCGGTCTTCGACTTCGGCGTGGCCGACGGCGGATACTACCTCGCGATGGAGTGGATCGACGGCGTCGACCTCATGGCGTTCGTGCGTCGCGGCGTGAGGGTGCCGACCTCGCTCGTGGCCTACGTAGGCGCCGAGACTTGCCGCGCGCTCGACCGCGCGCACACCGGCACGATCGACGGCGTCCACGGCATCGTCCACCGCGACGTGAAGCCCTCGAACATCCTGCTCTCCCGCTCGGGGGAGGTGAAGCTGGCCGACTTCGGCATCGCCACGCTCGTGGGCGGTCAGCGGAGCATCGCCGGGACGCCGGGCTACATGTCTCCGGAGCAGCGCGAAGGCGGGGTGGTGGACGCACGCACCGACATCTACGGTCTCGGCGTGAGCCTCCTCGAGTTCGCCATCGGCCGACGCGCCAAGGACGTGGCCGCCGCGCTCGAGCAGGTGGAGGACGAGGACCTCCGCGCGCTTCTCGCCTGGCTCGTGGAGCCCGACCTCGAGAAACGGGCCTCGAGCGCGCACCAGATCGGGCAGGAGTTCGAGCGCATGGTGGGCCGCGCGCTCGCCGCGGGGGAGGAGCACCCACGCGACATCCTCGCCGCCTACGTCTCCGCGCTCGCCAAGATGAAGGTCTCCGCGCCCGTCGACGAAGAGCTCGGCGCTACGGCGAGCCTCGCCTTCGGCGCGCACGTCCCGCGGGAGCCCAAGCGGGCCCTCACGGAGCGATTCGCCGCGGACTTCGAGGGGAGCGAGGCCACCACGCGCGAAGACGAGCCCTCGGACCTCTCGTCCTCCTCCACAATGGCGCGCGCCTTATCGAAGCGCATCGGCCTCCGCGTCTTGCTCTCGATCCTCGCGCTCGTGGCCGTCGCCCTCGCGGCGTTCGTGGTGGCCTTCCCCAATCCGCGCCCGCCGCATCCCACGGGCCGGCTCGACGTGAACGTCGAGCCGCGCGCGGCCATCTACGTCGACGGAGTCTTCCTCGGCGAGAGCCCGCTCCACGGCCTCGAGCTCCCGGCCGGAGAGCACGAGATCCGCGTGGAGAACCACGAGCTCGGTGTGGTGAAGGTCAAGCGCGTGCGGATCCCCGAGGGGAGGACACACGTCTACGAGGCGGAGCTCCGCTGATCAGCCGACGACGGAGAGCCTTCGCGTCGCGCCCCCGTCGTCGCGGTGGAGCCGCATGCGGAAGTCCACGCCCACGATCTCGCCTTCGCTCAGCGGGGACCAGACGTTCTCGCCTTCGATGGGCTCGCTCGAGACGAGGAAGTGGTTCACGTGGCCGCTCGGGGAGGGCGCCTCGCACGCGGCGCTGAGGTGCGGGCAGATCTCGCGATCGCCGCAGCGCTGCTTGTACGTGGAGAAGAAGAGCTCCTTGCCGCCCTGCACGGCGACCATGGCCGTCCCGTCGGTGACGATCATCGTGAGGAGCGAGCGCGCGCCGGGCTCGTCGCAGAGCTCGCGCACGATGCGCTCGGTCTTCCGGACCGCGGCCGCCACCTCCTCGACCGAGAGGCGCGCGGTGAGCGGACCGTAGGCCGAGAGCTGCGAGAGCAGGAGATAGAAGATGGCCTCGCTGTCGGTGTCGCCGAGGATGAAGCCGCGGAGGCGCGGCACGATCTCGTCCAAGAGGCGGGCGCGGCGCGAGGCGAAGTTGGGGATGTCGCCGTTGTGCGCGAAGGTGTAGCGCCCGTATTGGAACGGATGGCAGTTGAGCACGTTCACGTCGCCCTGCGTGGCCTTGCGGACGTGCGCGAGGACGGTCTCGGAGGAGACCACGCCGCTCAGGCGATGGAAGAGCTGGTCGCCGAGCGCGGTCTGCGCGCTGCGCGTGACGTGCGGCGAGCCGTCGACGTAATAGGCCACGCCCCAGCCGTCGGGGTGGTTCGAGCTGATCGGGCCGAGCGCGTTGTCAGCCTTGAGGAGCGATCGGTGCACCTGGCTCGGGATCACCGAGCGAAAGCCGAAGAGTCTGCACATCGAGGTGGGACGGGCCTGGGGATTTCCGGCATCGTAGGGCAGCGGAGCCGCCCCCCCAAGCCCAAACGGCGGCCGCGGGGAAATGGTGCAGTCCCGGTCTCAGTTTGCTACAAGCAGCCCCGTCGTGAGCGCTCTCCGGACCTTTCATCGCATCTTCGTCGCCAACCGTGGCGAGGTCGCGGCCCGCGTCGCGCGCACCTGCGATCGCATGGGGATCACGCCCGTCTTCGGCGTCTCCATGGCCGATCGGGACGCGCCCTGGGTGCGCGGGCGCGAAGCCGTCGTCCTCGGGCCCTCTCGCGCGAGCGAGAGCTACCTCGACGCCGAGCGCCTCGTGCAGGCGGCCAAACAGACGGGCTGCACCGCCATCCACCCCGGCTGGGGTTTTCTCTCCGAGACGCCGCACTTCGCCGCGCTCGCGGAGACCCACGGCGTCACCTTCATCGGGCCGCCCGCGCATGTGATGGCCCTGATGGGCAAGAAGACGCCCGCGAAGCGCGCCATGGCCGCCGCCGGGCTCCGCACCATCCCGGGCAGCGACGGCGTGCTCCGCGACGCCGACGACGCGGTCGAGGTCGCGGCGCGCGTGGGCTATCCGGTGCTCCTCAAGGCCGAGAGCGGCGGCGGCGGGCGCGGCATGCGCATCGCGCGCTCCGAGGCCGAGATCCGCGAGCGCTACGAAGAAGCCGTGGCCGAGGCCACCGCCGCGTTCGGCGATCCGCGCGTCTACCTCGAGAAGCTCATCGAGCGCGGCCGCCACGTGGAGATCCAGCTCCTCGCGGATCGCTACGGCAACGTCGTCCACCTCGGCGAGCGCGACTGCACCATCCAACGCAACCACCAGAAGCTCGTCGAAGAGAGCCCGGCCATTGCGCTCGATCCCGAGGAGCGGGAGCGCACGCTCGCCGCCGCCGCCGAGGCCTGCCGCCGCATCGGCTACGTGGGCGCGGGCACCATGGAGTTCTTGCTCGACGGCGACGGGAAGCTCCGCTTCATGGAGATGAACACGCGCCTCCAGGTCGAGCACTGCGTCAGCGAGATGCGCGCAGGCCTCGATCTCGTGGAGGAGCAGATCCTCGTCGCCGCGGGGCACGCGCTCCGCCACACGCAGGCGTCGATCGAGCTCCGCGGCCACGCCATCGAGTGCCGCATCAACGCCGAGGATCCCGCGCAGGGGTTCCGGCCGGCCCCCGGGCGCCTCGAGCGCTTCCGCTTCCCCGAGGGGCTCGAAGGCATCCGCGTCGATACGCACGTCGACGAGGGCTACGAGATCAGCCCGCACTACGACAGCCTCATCTGCAAGGTCATCGCGCACGGCGCGACGCGCGACGAGGCGGCCGACCGCATGATCGCGGCGCTCGAGGGCTTCGAGTGCGAAGGCATCCCCACCACGGCCTCGATGCACCTCCAGATCCTGCGCTCGCGGGAGTTCCGCGAGAACCGCTACGACACCTCGTTCATCCCCGGCTTTTCCACCGACGGAGGGCACTGAATGGCGCGCGTGCCGCTCACACCCATCGGAAGCCCGCGTGAGGCCATCGCCGACGACGCGTCGTTCGCGGCCGCGCGCGACGCGCTCCGCGAGAAAGAAGCGCTCCTCCTCGACCGCCGCGAGAAGGTCCGCGCCGGTTGGGGCCCCAAGTACGTCGCCCGCGTGCACGAGAAGGGCAAGCTCACGGCGCGCGAGCGCATCGAGCGCCTGAAGGATCCGGGCACGCCGATCTTCGAGGTCGGCACCTTTGCCAACTACGGGCGCAAGTTCGGCGATCTCGAGAGCCCGGCCGCCGGCGTCATCACCGCGTTCGTGCGCGTCGCGGGGCGCTACGTGATGGTGATCGCCAACGACAACACCGTCGCCTCGGGCGCGTGGTGGCCGCTCACGCCGGAGAAGATCCAGCGCGCGCAGGAGATGGCGCGGCGGCTCCGGCTCCCCACCATCTACCTCGTCGATTGCTCGGGCCTCTACCTCCCCGAGCAGCGCCACAGCTTCTCGGGCGCGCGCGGCGCGGGGCACATCTTCAAGAAGAACAGCCTGCTCAGCGCCGAGGGCGTGCCGCAGATCGCCGGCGTCTTCGGCGACTGCATCGCGGGCGGCGGCTACATGCCCATCATCAGCGACCGCGTCTACATGACCGAGCAGGCCTACATGGTCATCGCGGGCGCGGCGCTCATCAAGGGCGCGAAGAGCCAACACATCACCTCGCTCGACATCGGCGGGCCCGAGGTCCACGTGCACAAGAGCGGCTGCGCCGACGTGCGCGTGCCCGACGACGAGACGTTGCTGAAGGCGATCCGCGAGGACGTCGCGCGTCTTCCCACCTCGGCCGCCGATTATTATCGTGGCGGGATGGGGCCGGCGGATCCGCGCTTCCCCTCGGTCGAGATCGAGGGGCTCGTGCCGGTCGATCACCGCGAGGCCTACGAGATCGAGCAGATCCTCGCGCGCCTCTGCGATCACAGCCTGTTCTGGGAGGCGATGCCCGGCGTGGGCCGCGAGATGATCTGCGGCGTCGGCCGCGTGAACGGCCTCTGGGTGGGCTTCATCGCCAACCGCCAGGGCCTCCTCGACGATCCGGCGAACCCCGGCGCGCACCGCCCCGGCGGCTCGCTCTACAAGGCAGGCATCGCCAAGATCAGCGCGTTCAGCCGCGCCTGCGACGCCGACGGGATCCCCATCGTCTGGCTCCAGGACATCAGCGGCTTCGACATCGGTCGCGAGGCCGAGGCGGAGGGGCTCCTCGGCTACGGCTCGAACCTCATCTACACCAACAGCACCAACCAGACGCCGATGTTCACCGTCTTGCTGCGCAAGGCGTCGGGCGCGGGGTACTACGCGATGGCCGGGCTCCCCTACGATCCCGTCATCCAGCTCAGCACTTCGCTCTCGCGGCTCTCGGTGATGGACGGGAAGACGCTCGCCATCGCGACCTACAACTCCAAGCTCGACGACGATTTCCAGATCGTCACCACCGATCCCGAGGAGCGCGCCGCGATCCAGCGCGGGATGGCCGAGGTCGAGGCGCGCATCGAGCGCGACATGGATCCCTTCGTCTCCGCCTCGCAGCTCGACACCGACGAGATCGTGCGCCTCTCCGAGCTCCGGCCCTGGCTCGAGGCCATCGCCGAGATGAGCTACCAGTCCATCGGCTACCGCCGCATCAAGAACGACCGCATCTGGAGCCTCCACGATCTCGAGGTGCTGGTGGAGGGGTTGCGAGGATGAGCGCACTCGAATTCGCCGTGCGCCGCGCCGAAGACGGAATCGTCGAGCTGCTCTCGCCGCGGCCCGGCGTCGTGCGCGACCTGCCCAAGGAAGGCCACCTCCTCGCGAGCGGCATGGGCGGTGGGACCCTCGTCGTCCTCGGTCGCCGCCTCGAGCTCCGCGTCCCCTCGGGGGTGAGCGGGCGCGTCGTCTCCGCCGTCGATCGGGAGCGCGCGCTCGTCCCCGTGAGCTTCGGCGAGGTGGTGCTCCGCGTCGATCCGAGCGGCGTCACGGGCGAGGTCCAAGAGGGGCGGGCCGAGCGCGCCGCCGAAGAGGGGCTCGTCATCCGCGCCCCGATGGGCGGCCGCTTCTACATGCGTCCTTCGCCCGACAAGCCGGTCTTCGTGGAGATCGGGAGCGTCGTCGAGACGGGGGCCACCCTCGGCCTCCTCGAGGTGATGAAGACCTTCCACCGCCTGCACTACCGCGGTGAAGGGCTCCCTGCGCGCGCCGTCGTCCGCGAGTGCCTCGTGGGCGATGGGGACGACGTCGAGCGGGGCCAGCCGGTATTCCGCGTCGAGCCCGCCTGATCAGTGCGTGATCTCGGCGCCTCCTTCCGGCAGCGCCCGGAGGAGCTCCATGCAGGTGCGCTCGCAGCGATCGCAGGCCTCACGACAGAGGCGGCAGTGCGCGTGCGCGGACTCGTGCTTCATGCATTCGGCGCTGCAGCTCCGGCACGCCTGCGCGCAGGCGAGGAGCGTGGCCTGCCAGAGCGCGGCGTCCGGGTGGGCCTGCCGCTGGATCATCCGCGCCGTCGCCGCGCAGAGATCGGCGCAGTCCTGGTCGATGCGGATGCACTGGCGGAGCGCGGCGACCTCGTCCTCCTCGAGACAGGCGTCCGCGCAGGCGATGCAGATCTGCTCGCACTCGGTGCACGCCGCGAGGCACTGCGCGATGCGTTCGAAATGGCCGTGCGGCCGCTTGGGATGCGCCTTCAGCATCTCCGTGATCGTGTCCATCGTGATCCTCCCCACCGAAGCTTGGGGCCGCGCGCGCGGGCGCCGACTCTCGGTTCGGGGGCGGAGCGGTCTACGGAGTGGACATCGTCGAGCCAGGGATGGGACAATCGCGCGACGTCCTCGTACCCCCAAGTCGACGCTCGATGAACCAGTCCAGACGCCAGGATCCGCGCCCTCGGCGCGCGTCCGTTTCCTTCGCTCTCGCCGTCTCACTCTTTGCATTCGCAGGGTGCGGCGGGAGCACCGAGCTCGCGTATCCTTGTCTTTCCGGCACGGTGGACGTGGGGGGCGGGCGCTGCGCGCCTTGTGACGCGGGGACGTACTGCCCTGGCGGCGCATCGCCTGCGATCCTCTGCGCGGCGACGGCTTCCTTCGATCACGACGGAGATCCCGCGACCGAGTGCGCGCCGCTTTCGGTGTGCACGGCGGACGAGTACGAGGCGGTGGCGCCGACGGCGACGAGCGATCGAGCGTGCGCGCCGCTCACGGTATGCACGGCGGGCGAATACGAGGCGGTGGCGCCGACGGCGACGAGCGATCGGGCGTGCGCGCCGCTTACGGTATGCACGGTAGACGAGTACGAGGCGGTGGCGCCGACGGCGACGAGCGATCGGGCGTGCGCGCCGCTTTCGGTTTGCCCCCCTGGGCAGTTCACGAGCGTGCCCGCGACACCGACCTCGGATCGCATCTGCGAGCCCTGCGCGGTGGGCACGTTCAGCACGATCGAGAACGCGCCGAGCTGCACGCCCTGGACCGAGTGCCAGGGGGGCGAGGTCGTCGGCGTGCCTGGCACGGAGACGAGCGATCGGGCGTGCGTCGCCGAGTGGGTGCGACAGTTCGGCACGGCGGGGCTCGACTTCGCCGAGGCGGTGGCGATCGACGCGAACGGCCACATCGTCGTCGCTGGCGTCGTCTCGGGCGGGCTCTCCGACGAGCCGGCGCTCGGCGAGCGTGACGCCTTCGTGCGCAAGCTCGATCGCGAGGGGAACGTCCTCTGGACGCGGCAGTTCGGGACGTCGGCGCGCGAGCGCGTCTTCGACGTCGCGGTCGACCCCGCGGGCAGCATCTACGTGGGTGGCTCCACCGAGGGCACGTTCCCCGGCGAGACCTCGTCCGGCGGAGAAGACGGCTTCGTCCGCAAGTACGACGCCGACGGAAACGCCCTCTGGACGCGCCAGCTCGGGACCGCGGGCGCGGATCGCGTGACGGCGCTCGAGGTCGACTCGGCCGGGGATCTCGTGGTCGTGGGCTGGGTGCGCAACGCGCTCGCCGGCCAGACCTCGCTCGGCTGGCAAGACGCCTTCGTCCGCAAGTACGACGCCGCGGGGAACGCGCTCTGGACGGTGCAGTTCGGCACCAACGAGAGCGATTACGCCTACGGCGTCGCCCTCGACGACGAGGACGCCATCTACGTGATCGGCGAGACCTGGGGCGAGTTCGCGGGGCAGACGGCCGCCGGCTTCGCCGACGCCTTCGTGCAGAAGCTCGACGCGCAGGGCAACGCCCTCTGGGTACGTCAGTTCGGCACGGACGACTCCGACTACGCCACGGCCGTGGTGGCGGATCCCGAGGACGGCGCCGTCGTGGTGGTCGGCGAGACCTTCGGGACCTTCGGCGGCGGACCCTACCTCGACTATGCGGACGGCTTCGTGCGCCGTCTCGACGCCGCGGGGAACACGCTCTGGACGACGCAGTTCGGCGGGTACGACGACGAGTACGTCTACGCGGTCGCCGTCGATGCGGCGGGCGACGTCGTGATCGGCGGATCGACCTACGACGTCTTCCCCGGGGAGGACGGTGCTGGCGGCGCCGACGCATACCTCCTCCGCTTCGATCGAACGGGGGCCGTGGTGGGGCTCCGCCAGTTCGGGACCGACGACGACGACGCCGTGTACGCCGTGGTCGTCGACGATCAAGGCGACCTCGTCGTCGTCGGAGACACGGCCGGCACGTTCGCGGGGCAGACGTCGAGCGGTGACGTCGACGCCTTCGTCGCCAAGCTCGCCAGCCCCTGAGCCCGCTCCTCGAAGGGCGGCTTGCGGTGGGCGTCGTCCGCGGGTCACGCTCCTCGTAGCGATGAAACGACGGCTGCGACCGGGCATCGGATGGCTCGTGCTCGTGGCGTGCTCGGCCTCGGCCTGCGCGAGCGCACCGGAGCGCGCGACACGCGAAGGGGTCCAGAGCCTCGCGCGCGAGATCGAGACCACGGCCGCTGGCGAAGGGCGCGAGGACGACGTGCTCGAACGCTACGTGGCCATGGCGGCTGCGCGTAGCCCCGAGGTCCGCGCCGCGCTCGAGCGCTATCGCGCCGCCGTCCACCGCATCGCGCCTTCGCGGCGTCTCCCCGATCCGATGCTCGAGCTCGGCCTCTACGTGTGGAACTCGGACGAGGGTGGGGCGGTTACGCCGGCGAAGCTCGGACTCCGTCAGGAGTTCCCCTGGCCTACGGGGCCGCGCGCCGAGGCCGAGGCCGCCATCGCCGAGGCCATGGTCCAGCGGAGGCTCGTCGAGGCGCTCCTCCTCGACGTCCGCGCCCAGATCGCCGAGGAGCTCTACCGGCTCTGGCTCCTCGAACGGCTCCGCGCGATCCAGGCGGAGCAGCTCGAGGTGCTCCGCGGGCTCTCGGAGTCCACGCTCGGCGGGCTCGCGGCGGGCACGGCCACGCTCGCCGACCGCCAACAGGTCGAGCTCGCCCTCGCGCGGCTCGAGGACACGGTCGCCGGGCTCGAGGTGCGGGCGCAAATGGCCGAGGCGCGGCTCCGCGCCCTCGTCTCGGCGGCGCCCGACGAGGCGCTCCCGCGCGTCTCCTCGCTCCCTTCGCCCGCGCTCCCCGGAGAGGACGAGGAGGCGCTCCGCGCGGCGGCCAAGGCGCATCCGTACCTCGCGTCGTTCGAGGCCGGGGCGGAGGCTGCGGATCGCGCGGCGAAGAGCCGGCGGGCCGCGCGGCTCCCCGGCTTTTCGCTCGGCGTCGAGTGGATGAAGATGCCAGGGCACATGGACACGAGCGCCATCTCGCCGCACGTCGGCCTGCGGCTCCCGATCTTCCAGCGGAGCCTCGCCGAAGGCGTGCGCGCCGCCGAGGCCGAAGCCTCCGCGCGGCGCGCCGAGGGCGAGGCCGCGACGCGCCGCGCCGAGGCCGAGCTCACCGAGGCGCTGCTCTCCCTGCGCGATTCGCTCCGGCGCGTGACGCTCCACGAGGACGTCCTCCTCCCCCAGGCCGAAGCGGCCTACGAGTCGGTGCTCGGCGCCTACCGCGCGAGCCGCGCCTCCGTCGCGGCCTCGCTCCTCTCGCAGCGTGAGCTCCTCGAGATCCGCATGGCCCTCGAAGAAGCGCGCGCCGAGCACGCCATCGCGTGGAGGCGTCTCGAGCGTGTGGTGGGGCGCGCCGTGACCAAGGCGCCCGTCGATCGAGGAGCGCGCGATGATCGATGAACGTCGACGACGCAGCCGGCTCGCCCTCGCGATGGCGGGCGTCGCGCTCGCGTCCTTCGCGCTCGGCGCGCTCACCATGCGCTCGTGCGGCGGACACGAGGAGGGCGCGGCACAAGATCACGCCGAGCCAGACCAGGAGATCTGGACGTGCTCGATGCACCCGCAGATCCGCGCCGAGGAGCCCGGGCTCTGTCCGCTCTGCGGCATGGCGCTCATCCCCGTGGGCGGCGTCGACTTCGCGGAGGCGCGCCCCGATCGCGTCGTCCTCTCCGAGCGCGCGAGGGCGCTCGCCAAGGTGCGCACCACCGAGGTGCGGAGGATGTCCGATCCCTCGGCCGAGATCCGACTGCTCGGCCGCGTCGAGGCCGACGAGTCGACGGCGCGGACGGTGACCTCGTGGGTGGCGGGGCGCATCGACCGGCTGCACGTGAACGTCACCGGCGTGCGTGTCCGCGCGGGCCAGACCATCGCGACGCTCTACAGCCCCGAGATCCTCGCCGCGCATCAGGACCTCATCTCGGCGCGAAAACAGCTCGATCGGCTGGGCTCCGCGGGCGGGGCGCGCGAAGCCGCCGAGGCCACGCTGGACGCGGCGAGGGATCGGCTCTCCCTCCTCGGCGTGCCCGCGCCGCTCCTCGCGGAGCTCGAGCGCGCCGACAGACCGGTGCGCTCGCTCCCGATCCGCTCTCCCTTCTCTGGAACGATCATCGAGCGCAAGGTCTCCGAGGGCGCCTACGTGCAGACCGGTGAGCCGCTCTTCCGCGTCGCCGATCTCTCGAAGGTCTGGGTGCAGCTCGACGCCTACGAGCGAGATCTCGCGGCGATCCAGCCCGGGCAGAAGGTGGAGGTCGTCGTCGAGGCGCTCCCCGGCGAGCACTTCGAGGGTGAGGTCGCCTTCGTCGATCCCACGGTCGATCCTTCGCGGAGGACGGCGCGCGTGCGGGTCGAGGTCGACAACCCCGCGCAGCTCCTCCGCCCGGGCATGTTCGTGCACGGCGTGGTGCGGGGCTCCGTCGCCGAGGCGGGCGAGCGACCGCTCGTGATCCCGCGGACGGCGCCGCTCTTCACGGGGAGGCGTGCCCTCGTCTACGTGGAGATCGACGCGATGGAGCGCCCCACCTACGAGGCGCGCGAGGTGCGGCTCGGGCCGCTCGCCGGCGACGTCTACCCGGTGGTGGCGGGTCTCGAAGAGGGCGAGCGCGTGGTGACGCGCGGCGCGTTCATGCTCGACGCCGACCTCCAGATCCGCGGCGGCGCGAGCATGATGACGCGCGCGCCGGGCGAGGACGAGCCCGTGGGGCCCGTACGACTCGACGACGTCGAGCGGAAGAAGCTCGAGCCGATCGTCACGGCCTACCTCGAGCTCCAACGCGCGCTCGCCGCCGACGACCTCACGTCGGCGAGGACGGCGGCTTCTTCGCTGGCCGAGATCGCGGCGCGCACCGAGATCGCCATCCCGCGGAACGCGCGGGCGGCGTGGGAGCGTGTGGAGCGCGGCCTCGTCGAAGGCGGACAGCGCGTGGCCTACGCCACCTCGCTCGAAGCGGCGCGCGGCCCCTTCGAGCTCGTCTCGGGCGCGACCAAGCGCATGATCGAGCTCTTCGGCAACCCCCTGGGGGAGCCGATCCGCGCCGCTTTCTGCCCGATGGCCGGGAGCCAGGGCTCGGAGTGGCTCCAGCTCGGCGACGTGATCGACAACCCGTACTTCGGGGCCGCGATGCGCGAGTGCGGTGAGATCCGCGGGACCATCGCGCCGGAGGGCCGTGCGTCCTCGAACGCGCGGGCGCCCAAGGCGTCCGGGAAAGGGCACGCGCATTGACCGAGGAGGCGCCCACGCCGGCGCACGGAACGGCGCCGCCTCGCCTCGGGTTCTGGGAGAGGCTGCTTGGCTTCTTCGTAAGCGCGCGGCTCGTGCCCTTCGTGATCGCGGGGCTCGTCGTCGCCTTCGGCGTCTACGTCGCGCCCTTCGATTGGGCGCTCGAGGGCGTGCCGCGCGCGCCGATCCCGGTCGACGCCATCCCCGACGTGGGCGAGAACCAACAGATCGTCTTCACCGAGTGGGCGGGGCGATCGCCGCGCGACGTGGAGGATCAGATCACCTATCCGCTCACGACCGCGCTCTTGGGGATGCCCGGCGTGCGCACCGTGCGGAGCTCGTCGATGTTCGGCTTCTCGATGGTCTTCGTGATCTTCGAGGACGACGTCGAGTTCTACTGGTCCCGCGCGCGGGTGCTCGAGAAGCTGGCGTCGCTCCCGCCGGGCACGCTCCCCGAAGGCGTCGCACCCACGCTCGGCCCGGACGCGACCGCGCTCGGCCAGATCTACTGGTACACGCTCGAGGGGCACGATCCCGAGGGTCGCGTCGTGGGCGGCTGGGATCTCGACGAGCTCCGCGCCATCCAGGACTGGACCGTCCGCTTTGCGCTCCAAGGCGTACCCGGCGTCGCCGAGGTCGCGTCCATCGGGGGCTTCGTCCGCGAGTACCAGGTCGACGTCGATCCCGAGGCGATGCGCGCGCACGGCGTGACGCTCACGGAGATCGCGGCCGCGGTCCGCGAGTCCAACCTCGACACGGGGGCGCGCACCATCGAGATCAACGGCGTCGAGTACGTCGTCCGGAGCCGCGGCTTCGTGCGGACGCTCGAGGACCTCGAGCTCGCCGTGGTCACGTCGCGCGAGGGCACGCCCATCCGCGTGCGCGACGTGGCGACCGTCACCATGGGGCCTGCGCTGCGCGCGGGCGCGCTCGACGACGAAGGGGCGCCCGCCGTGGGCGGGGTCGTCGTCGCGAGGCACCGCGCCGATCCGCTCGCGACGATCCGCGCGGTCGAGGAGCGTATCCGCCAGCTCGCGCCGGGTCTCCCGCGGCGCGTCCTCGACGACGGCACCGTCAGTCAGGTGACCATCGTCCCCTTCTACGATCGGACCGAGCTCATCCACGAGACCATCGACACGCTCTCGACTGCGCTCGGGCAGCAGATGCTCATCGCCATCGTCGTCGTCCTCGTGATGCTTGGGAGCCTGCGGAGCTCGCTGCTCATCGCCTCCGTGATGCCCATCGGCGTCCTCGCCGCCTTCGGGGCGATGAAGCTCCTCGGCGTCGACGCGAACGTCATGGCGCTCGGCGGCATCGCCATCGCCATCGGCAACATGGTCGACGCGGCCATCGTGCTCGTCGAGAACGTGAGCCGTCATCTCGATGCGTCGGCGTCCGAGCGCAATCGTGCCGCCGTGGTCCGGCGCGCCGCCGCGGAGGTCGCGCCGGCCGTGCTCACGAGCGTGCTCAGCACCATCATCGCGTTCCTCCCCGTCTTCGCGCTCACCTCCACCGAGCTGAAGATGTTCGCGCCGCTCGCGCTCACCAACGTCTTCGCGATGCTCGGCGCGCTCCTCGTCGCGCTCTTCGTGGTGCCTGCGGCCGCGGCCTCGGTGCTGCGCGGCGGAGCCGAGCGCCTCGGAATCGCGCGCGTTCTCGGGCTGCCTCCGCCCGCCGCGGCGCGCGTGATGCAGGTGCTGAACTGGGCGGTGGCCGTCGCGGTGGCGGTGGCCCTGGGCCTCGCTTGGCTCCCGCTCGGACGCGGCGCGAGCGCGTTCGCCAACGTGATCTTCGTCTTCGCGCTCCTCGCGCTCGTGCTCGGCTCCTTCCGCCTCCTCGAGCGCGTCTACCCGCACGTCCTGCGCCGTGTCCTCGCGCACAAGGCCGCCTTCCTCGCGATCCCCCTCGCCGTCGTGGTCTTCGGCCTCACGGCGTGGCTCGGCTTCGACCGAACGTTCGGGTGGCTACCCGCGTCGATGCGCGCGTCGGTCCCTCTCTCGGCCGTGGCGCGGGCGCTTCCGGGTTTCGGCCGAGAGTTCCTGCCGCCCTTCGACGAGGGGGCGTTCCTCTACATGCCGACGACCATGCCGCACGCCTCGATCGGGGAGGTGGAGGCGATGCTCTCGGAGATGGACGCGCGGATCAAGGCGGTCCCGGAGGTCGATCGCGTGGTCGGCAAGCTCGGCCGGGCGACGAGCGCGATCGATCCGGCGCCCATCTCGATGATCGAGACGCTCGTGACCTACGTCCCCGAGTACGAGGAGCGTGCGGACGGAACGCGCGTGCGCCGATGGCGCGATCACATCCGGAGCCCGCACGACATCTGGGACGAGGTGGTGAGGGCCGCCGAGACACCGGGCATGACGGGCGCGCCGCTCCTCATGCCGATCCAGGCTCGCCTGGTGATGCTCCAGAGCGGGATGCGCGCGCCGATGGGCATGAAGATCCACGGGCCCGATCTCGAGAGCGTCGAGCGCTTCGGCGTGGCGCTCGAGGCCGTGCTGCGCGAGGTCCCGGGGGTGCGGCGCGAGACGGTCTTCGCCGAGCGCGTCGTCGGGAAGCCCTACCTCGAGATCGCGGTCGATCGCGAGGCCATCGCCCGCTACGGGCTGAGCGTCGTGGCCGTCCAGGAGGCGATCCAGCTCGCGGTCGGTGGCGCGGAGCTCACGCGCACGGTCGAGGGGCGTGAGCGCTTCCCCGTGCGCGTGCGCTACATGCGCGAGCGACGCGGGGACGTCGAGTCGCTCCAGGACCTCCTCGTGCCGACGCCCGGGGGAACCCACGTCCCGCTCGGTCAGCTCGCCGAGATCCGCTTCGTCCACGGCCCGGAGATGATCCGCGCCGAGGACACCTTCCTCACGAGCTACCTGATCTTCGACAAGGCGTCCGACGTCGACGCGACCACCGTCGTGGCGCGGGCCGAGGAGGCCATCCAGGCGAAGATCCGCGCGGGCGAGCTCGAGGTCCCGCCCGGCGTCAGCTACGCCTTCGCCGGGAGCTTCGAGAACCAGCTCCGGAGCGAGGCGCGGCTCAAGGTCGTCGTGCCGCTCGCGATGGCCGTCGTCTTCGTGCTCCTCTATCTCCAGTTCCGCCGCGTCACGAAGGCGCTCGCCATCTTCACCGAGATCCTCGTGGCGGTCTCGGGCGCCTTCGTGATCCTCTGGCTCTACGCGCAGCCGTGGTTCCTCGACTTCCACCTCGGCGCGACGTCCGTGCGGGAGCTCTTCCGGGTGGATGTGGTGAACCTCTCGGTGGCCGTGTGGGTCGGCGTCGTCGTGCTCATCGGGCTCGCCACCGACGACGGCGTGGTCATGAGCACCTTCCTCGCACAACGCTTCGAAGCCGAGCCGCCGACGACGCGCGACGAGGTGCGAGAGCGGACGCTCGAGGCGGCCACGCGCCGTGTGCGCCCCTGCCTCATGACCACGGCCACGACCGTGATCGCGCTCCTCCCCGTGATCACCTCGTCCGGCCGCGGGGCCGACCTCATGCGACCCCTCGCGCTCCCGGTCATCGGCGGGATGTCGATCTCGCTCATCACGCTCTTCGTGGTCCCGGTCCTCCACGCCGCGCTCGAGGAGTGGCGCCTGCGAAAACCGAGGTCGGGCGCTTGACGGATCCGGTCCGGTCGCGGAATGGAAGCGCCTAATGGAAGGCGACTTGCTCCACCACCTGCTCCTCGCGCTCGGGACCGCGCTCGCGGGCGTCTCCATCGCCGTGGCCTTCCGACAGTCCACGGTCCTCGGCTACCTCCTCGCGGGGCTCCTCGTGGGGCCGTTCACGCCGGGCTTCGTCGCGCCCATGCCCACCATCACGCAGCTCGCCGAGCTCGGGGTGGTCTTCCTGATGTTCGCCATCGGCGTGCAGCTCCCCCTCCGCGAGCTGATCTCGGAGAGCCGCACCGCGACGATCGGCGCGATCATCCAGGTCGTCGGGATGATCGGGATCGGGTACGGGATCGGGCTGCTCTTCGGCTTCGGTCAGGTGGAGGCGTTCGCGTTCGGGTGCGTGCTCTCCAACTCGTCGAGCGCCGTGATCAGCAAGGTGCTCGGAGATCGCGACGAGATCGACACGCGGCACGCGAACACGTCGATCGCGTGGTCGTCGGTGCAGGACATCTCGACCGTCATCCTGGTGGCGATCTTCACGGGGATGGCGGGCGGAGAGGAAGACGACGGTGGAGCGTTCCTCCAAGATCTCGGCTCCGCCGCGATCTTCCTCTTCGTCCTGGTCCCGCTCGCGTTCCTGATCCTCCCGCGGCTCCTCCGCCGCGTCGCCTCGCTCAAGAGCCGCGAGCTCTTCGTCCTCGTCGTGGTCACCGTCGCCATCGCGATGGCGAGCGCGGCGAACGCGCTCGGGGCGTCGGTGGCGCTCGGCGCCTTTCTCGCGGGCGCCATCGTGGGCGAGTCCGACGTCTCGCACCGCGTGCTCGGGGACGCCCTCCCGCTCCGCGACATCTTCTCGGGCGTCTTCTTCGTGTCGATCGGCATGCTCCTCGATCCGAGCTTCGTGATCGCGCACTGGCCGATCGTCCTCGGGACCACCTTCGCCATCGTCGTGATCAAGGGGGCGCTCTCGACGGGGATCTATCTGGGGCTCGGCGGATCCCCACGACAGGCGGTCCTCGTCGGGGCGTGCCTCGCGCAGAGCGCCGAGTTCTCCTTCCTCCTCGCCCACCACGGCGCGGAGCTCGGCGTGGTCTCGCCCAAGGGCTTCAGCTTGATGCTCTCGGGCGCGGCGCTGAGCATCCTCGTCGCGCCGTGGGTGCACCAGGCGGTCGGCTACGGGCTCACCAAGTGGAAGATCCGCGGCGAGCCGGATCGGGTGGCGAGCGAGCTCGCGGACCACGTCGTCGTGTGCGGCTACGGCCGCGTCGGGCATGTCGTCTGCGACGTGCTGCGTCGCGTGGGGGTGAAGTACGTCGTCATCGAGGACGACCCGCACCTCGTCGAGGATCTGCGCGCGGCGGGGGTCCCGGCGATCATGGGCGACGCCGCGCACGAGCACGTGCTCGAGCGGGCGATGCTCCACGACGCGGCCGCCCTCGTGGTCTGCGTGCCCGAGCGGCAGGTGGTGCGCCGCATCGTCGCCTACGCGCGCGCCGAAAAGCCCCATCTCGCGATCTTCGTCCGCGCGCACCGCGACGACGAGCGCGCGCACCTCGAGCGGCTCTACGGCGTCGACGCCGTCTTCGGCGAGCAGGAGCTCTCCCTCGAGCTCTCGCGGCGCACGGCGACGGCGCTCGGCGTGGACGGAGACGCCCTCCAGCGCGCGCTCACCGAGGCGCGCGGCGCGGACCTCGTGCTCCCCGAGGGCGAGGCGAGCGCGTCCTGAAGGCTCAGGCGAGCGCGCTCACCACGGCCTCCACCTCGCTCGTCGAGTTGGCGAAGTGCGGCGAGAAACGGAGCTTCCCGTCGGGTGAGGCGGCGAAGACCTTGGAGGTCGCGAGGCGACGGACGAGCTCGGGTGCGCTCGTCCCCGGCGGCGGATCGAAGGAGAGGATGCCGCTCCGTCCTTCGGTGAACGGCGCGCGGAGCGAGCGGTAGCCAAGGCCCTCGAGCGCGGGCTCGAGCGCGTCGTGGATGCGCTGGACGTGCTCGAAGATCGCCGGGATGGCGAGCGCCTCGAGCATGGCGATGGAGGCGTCGAGCGCGACGACGCCGAGCTGGCTCGACGTCCCCGTCTCGAAGACCTCGGCCGAGCGCTTGAGGGGGGCGCGATAGTCGAGGTGCCCGGGGCCCTTGAAGAGGAAATCGGTGGCGTCCTCGTAGCCGAGCCAGCCGGAGAGGCGCGGCACGAGCTCGCCCATCGCCTCGCGACGCACGTAGAGGAACCCCGCCCCCTCGACGCCGAGGAGCCATTTGTGGCCGCCGGCGGAGAGGAAGTCGACGTTCTCGACCGTGGTCGGGACGACGCCGAGCGCTTGGATCGCGTCGACGAAGAGGCGCGCGCCGTGGCGGTGCGCGAGCGCGCCCATGGCGGCGATGGGCATGGCGAGCCCGGTCTGGAATTGGACGGCGCTGACGGCGACGAGGCGCGCAGGGCGCTTTGCGAGGTGCGCTTCGAGCGCTTCGAGGCCTTCGTCGTGACTCCGGGCGAAGGGCTCGAGCGAGAGGAGGTCGACCTCGAGGCCGAACGTCTCCGCGGCGCGGAGGAAGGGGGCGACGTTGGTCGGGAACTCCCCCTCGAAGGTGACGATGCGGTCTCCAGGGCGCCAGGGCATCCCGAAGGCGACGTCGAGCACGCCGTGCGTCGTGTTCTGGACGAACGCGATCTCGTCGGCGTGCGCGGCGACGAGGCGCGCGAAGCGCTCTCGCAGGCGCGCGCGGACCTCGAGCATGGGCCCGAAGGCCGCGGAGCCCCGGCGCGCGTAGTCGTCGAGGGTGGCGTCGAGGGCTGCGCGCACGGGGGCGGCGATCGGCGCGATGGCCGCGTGGTTCATGTAGGCCGCCGCGTCGAGAGAGGGGAACGCGGCGGCGCGGTCACCCAACCGCAGCATGACCCCGCGCCTCGCTCGGCGCGCCGAGCGCCGCCTCGATGAACTCGAAGGCCCGCGCCCACTGCGCCTTGGTGGCTTCGAGCATCGGCACGGCCTGGAACGCATGCACCATGCCCGGATAAACGGGCGCCTCGTGGCGGACGCCGCGGCGCTCGAGCGCGGCGACGAGCCGGCGATGATCGTCGAGGAGCGGATCCTTGGTGCCGCAGCTCGCGAAGATCGGGGGGAGGGGCCGCGCCGTGGGCGCGTCGCTCTCGAGGAAGAGGAGCGGATCGGCGAGGTGGGGATCGGCGCCCGTGACGCCGTTGCGGAGGTAGTCGCGCTCCACGCCCACGATGACGTCGTTCAACCACGTGGGGATGGGGCGTCGCCGGCGGAAGCGGGCCGTATCCGTCACCTGGAGCACGCCGCAGAGCGGGAGCGAGACGGCGGGGACGCGCCCGGTCTCGAAGACGCGGCGCGCGAACGGCGCCTCGAAGGGCGTGCACGTGGCGAGGGTGAGCGCGAGGCTGAGGTTCCCACCGGCCGACTCGCCGGAGACGAGGACGCGTTGGGGATCGCCGCCGAGCTCGGCCGCGTGCTCGACGACCCAGCGGTAGGCGTCGCAGGCGTCTTCGATGGCGGCGGGGAAGGGGTACTTGGGCGCGAGGCGGTAGTTGATGACGACGACGACGTAGCCGCGCGAGGCGAACTGGAGCGCCATCGTCCAGTGCGTGTCCTTGGAGAGGATGCGGAAGGCGCCGCCGTGGAGGTAGAGCACGACCGGGGCGTTCTCCACGCCGGGCTTGCGATAGACGTCGAGGCGATGCGCCACGGGGTGAGGGCCGTACGAGAGGTCGCGGAGGATCTCGACGCCGTGCACCTCGGGCTTGGCCATCGGCAGGATGGCGCGGCTTACGAGCGAGATGCCTTCGAGGCTCCTCGAGATCGAGTTACGAACGACGTACGCGCGCGCGGCCTTGAGATCGATCATGGGCTCCAATTACCACGGCCGATCGCGACCCACGACCGATTACCACGGCCGATCGCGACCCACGACCGATCGCGCGCCTTCGGTCGGCGAGATCCGCCGCTCTGACGCCGCCGCGAAGTCTGCTAGATCGATCCCCCGATGACCGCGACCGCCCCCGCCGACAAGAGCTTCTACGTCTTCAACGCCGTCGTCTCGACGTTGGCCCTGGGCTTCCTCGGGTGGCTCCTCACGCTCCACGGCGGGGCGGACGTCGGGGCGGATCTCCGCTTCCTCCCGGCCGTGAACGCCGGCTTGAACGCCACGGCCGCCGCGCTCCTCGTGGCCGGTTACGCCGCCATCCGCGCGGGCAAGCGCGCGCTCCACATGCGCCTGATGGTCGCGGCGCTCGCGTGCTCCGGCGTCTTCCTCGTGAGCTACGTCGTCTACCATTACGCACACGGCGACACGAAGTACACGGGCGACCACCCCGGCATCTACTTCCCGATCCTCATCAGCCACATCGTGCTCTCCGTCGCCATCGTCCCGATGGCGCTCCAGGTGCTCTACTACGCCGCGAAGCAGCGCTTCCAAGGGCACAAGCGCGTCGCGCGCTGGCTGCTCCCGATCTGGCTCTACGTCTCGGTCACCGGCGTGGTGATCTTCTTCATGCTGCGGAGCTCGATCGGCGGCGCGTGAGCCGCGGTCCTTGCGTCTCCCATGACTGCGGGTTTACCTCCGCCCCATGGACGCATCCGAGAAAACCCTCTTCTTCGTGCGCGGCATCGGAGACCGTGGGCGCTTCGTCCGCGACGTGCTCGAGCGCGCGCGCACGTCGCTCGAGGCGCTGGGCCCGCGCGCGCTCAAGATCAGCCTCACCGAGCAGGCGAATCCGAGGTTCTCGCTCGTCCCCCTCCGCCGGAAGAACCTCGCCATGGTGTCCGTGACGGGGTCGGTCGATCCGAGCGCGGTGATCCGCGTGCTCGAGGGCTGCGGCGACGAGGTCTTCGGCTATCGGGTCGACGAGTCCATCCCGCTCGCGATCGAACGCACCTGGCCGCTCGGGGAGCGCTCACCGGGGGTGGTCCTGCTCACGCTGCTCGTGAAGCACCCCGAGCTCGACCGCGAGGCCTTCATGCACGAGTGGCACGGCGTGCACACCCCCAAGGCCCTCCGCATCCATCCGATGTGGGGCTACGTCCGCAACGTCGTGCGGGAGCGCCTCACCGACTCGACGCCGCCCTTCGACGGAGTCGTCGAAGAGCACTACCGCACGCTCGCCGACGTGATGAACCCGGTGCGCATGTTCGGCGGGCCGCGCCGCTTCGTCGCCGGCATCGTCGAGGTGATGCGGCACGTGCGGCACTTCCTCGACCTCCGCCGCACGGAGAACTACTTGCTCACCGAGTACCGGGTGCTCGAGGCCGCGCAGGACGTGGACGAGAAGCGCGCAACCGGCTGATCGCTCAGGTGGTCTGCGCCGCGGCGCGCCCCGTGGTGAGCTCGATGAGCCGATCGATGAGGAAGCCGCTCTGCTCGAGCGCCTCGGCCGTGAACTCGCCGAAGTAGGCGCGGACCTTCTCGAAGACTGCGTCGAAGCGCGCCTGATCGCCGGCCTCGAGGATCTCGCCGATCTCGGCGGCGGCGGCGCGGAAGGCGTCGACGATCTCGCGGCGCGCGGGGTTCTCCATCTCGATGGGCCCGTAGAGCGCGGAGTCCTGCGCGAAGTGCCGAGCGGCGACGTAGGCCTCGAGGAGGTACGCGGGCGAGGTGAAGGCGAGGCTCTCCTCGAGCGGCATCCCGGTGTTGGCGAGCGTCAGGCCGAGGACCTGCGTCTGGTAGTGGAGGAGCACCTGCACGATGCTCATCACGCGATCGTGGTGATCGGGCGTCGTGAGGTTGAGGAAGAGCCCGCGCGCGCGGAAGTGCCGCGTGACCCAGTCGAGCCAGGGGTTCTCCTCGCGATCGCGGCCGACGCAGATCACCACGCGCTGCCCCTCGAAGGCGCGGACGCCGGGTCCGAACATGGGGTGCGTGCCGATGACGGAGGCCTCGGTGCTGTCCATCATGGCGCGCATCGGCGCGGCCTTGAGCGAGGTGATGTCCATGAGCAGCGCGTCTGGACGGAGCAGCGGCCCGACCTCGCGGACGACGCGCTCGGTCTCACGGATGGGCACGCTCACGATGACCACGTCGGCGCGTGGTGCCGCCTCCTCGGCCGTGAGCTCGGTCTCCTTGTCGACGACGAGGATCTCGTGGCCGAAATCGCCGAAGAAGCGCGCGAGGAGCTCACCCATCTGTCCTGCGCCGCCGATGATGGCGATGGTCTTCCGATCGCTCTCCGCCGCGGGCTTGGGCTGCTGCGCGCTCTGCTGCTCACGGCTCGCGAGCATGATGAGGCGCCAGATCGACTCGGCGATGTTGCCGGGGAAGCCGAGCGCGTCGGCCGCGGCGCGTCTCGAGGCGAGCACCTCGCGCTCGCGCTCGACGTCGCGGATGGCGACGCCGCGTCTCCGCTTGTCTTCGGCGACCTCGAGCACGAGGCGCTGACGCTCGGCGAGGCGCTCGAGGATCTCTTGGTCGAGGCGGTCGAGGCGCTCGCGGATCTGCGGGAGCGCGGGTTCGTTGGGGCCCTTCTTCGGCATGGCGATGTGGCACTATGCTAGCCCCGTGCGCCGGCTCAAGCAGCATCACCTCATCCTGCTCTCGATGGCGCTCGCCGCGGCGCTCGGGCTGGGGCTCCGGGCCGCCGCGGAGCTCGGCCCCCTCGATCCGGGGGTCCCCGAGCGTGCGGCCTTCGTCGGGCACGAGATGGGCGACGTCTTCCTCACGTTGCTCAAGATGCTCGTAGTCCCGCTCATCGTCTCCTCGCTCGTGACGGGCATCACGGGGCTCGGGCGGCTCGGTGATCTCGGCGCCCTCGGCGCGCGGGCGATCGGGTACTTCCTCGGCACGTCGTCGATCGCCATCTTCGTGGGCCTCTTCTGGGTGAACGTCATCGCGCCGGGGGCGGAGGTCGAGGCCAGCGCGCTCTCCGACGTCGCCGGCGCCCACGCCTTCGAGGCGCC
>JAAYBZ010000016.1 GCA_012744445.1 Myxococcales bacterium
CCCTTGCTCGCGTGGATGGTGGAGAGGATCACGGAGTCGGCGTCGGTCTCGAGGCGCTGCTGGCTCTCTTGGTCTTCGCCTTCCTCGCTCGTGCGGCGCTCGCGCAGGCGCTCGAGGAGCTCGAGCCCACCGAGGTTCTCCTCGACGGCCTCGAGGTGGAGCGACTCGGCGAGGTGGCGGAGGTCGGTGACGAGGCGCTCGCCGCGCTGGTAGCGGAGGAGGTGCGCGGCGACGGAGTCGCTCCCCGGGCCATGCGGCGCGGCGAGGAGCGAGACGACGGCCGCGGCGACGCCGTGCGATTCGAGGAGGCGCCGCACCTCGCGGACGAGGCGGGCGACGTGGCTCACGCGGCCGCGCGCGTCGGCGTCGATCTCGCTCGCGGGGAGATCGAAGAGGCGGTCGGCGCAGACGAGGTGGAGCGCGCGCCGGTCGTGCGGATCGAGCGCGGCCGTGAGGAGGCCGTCGAGGAGGCGCGCCGCCTCGGACGTCCAGATGTTCTCGCTCTTGGAGGTGACGCAGGGGACGCCGCGCCGTCGGAGCTCCTCGGCGATGCGCTGGCCGATCCTTCCGCGGCGCACCAGCACGGCCACGTCGCCCGGGCGCACGCGGCGGAGCGGCGCGTCGACGTCGTCGCGGATGCGCGCCTCGCCCGAGAGGAGCGAGACGATGGCCTCGGCCACGAGCGCGGGGAGGACGTGCTCGCCGGCGTCCTCGGTGATGCGGACGAGCGAGAGCGGGGGCCGGCCCAAAAGGCGCGGCTCGCGGTGCTTCTCCCAGGCGCGAACGCCCACGTACTCGATTTCGTGCGAGCCGAGCGTCTTGGCCGTGGCGAGCGCGGCGTCGGGACGGAGGCCGAAGAAGACGTTCATGGCCTCGACGTAGTCGGCGTCGGAGCGGCGGTTCACGGCCATGGTGGCCTGGGCCACGGCCTCCTTGCGCGCCTCGGTGTAGGCGTGGACGTCGGCGCCGCGGAATCCGTAGATGGCCTGCTTGGGATCGCCGACGAGGTCGAAGACCTTCCCCTCGCCGAAGAGCGCGCGGAAGATCGCCCACTGCGCCTCGTCGGTGTCCTGGAACTCGTCGATGAGCGCGGCGTCGAAGCGCGCCCCGAGCGTGCGGCGGAGGCGCGCGCGCCCCTCGGGATCGCGGACGACGCCGTGGATCTTGGCGATGAGCTGATCGAAGCCGAGCTCGCCGCGGCGCTCGAGCTCGGCCTCGAGGCGCGCAGGGAGCGCGAGGGCGAAGTCGCGGAAGGGCGCGCTCTCGACCGCGTCCTGCGCGCGGCGGAGGGATGCGAGCGCGTGGAGGAGCGGGAGATCGAGGACGGCGCCCTCGTGCGTCCATGGGGCGAGGAACTCGGGGAGGAGGTTCTTGAGGGGGGTGGGCGGCGTGGTCTTGCCGAGGACGTGGGGATCGTGAGCGAGGAGCTCGCTCGCCGCGACGCAGGCGGCCTCGATGTTCGCGCGCTTCTTGGCCTCGTCCTTGACGTTGCCGTATTTGGCGAGCTTGGGCGCGAGGGCGCTCGCCACGTCGGCCGCGGACTCGGCGAGCTCGGCGGCGCAGGCGGCGACGCGCGCGAGCCACTCGTCGAGGGTGAGGTCGGGGCGCTCGGTGACGAGGCGCGCGTCGCGCAGCGTCCACACCTTGCGGCCGAGGGCGACGAGCGTGGACGGCCGGTAGCCGATGCTCTGGAGGAAGGCCTGCTCATGGGGGGAGGCCTTGGCGATGCGCTCCACGTAGAGGTCCTCGGCCACGGCGCGGAGGGCGGCGTCGATGGAGGCCGTGAGCTCGGCGGCGGTGTCGTAGCCGAGCTCGAGCGCGTTCATGGAGAGCGCGCGCTCGCAGAAGCCGTGGATGGTGAAGATGGCGGCGAGGTCCATCGCGTCGAGCGCGCGCCGCACGCGGAGGAGGGCCTCGCGCTGCGCGTCCGCGTCGCGGCGGAGGACGCGCTCGAGGGCGGGCGGGGGATCGGCGACGACCTCGCCCGCGAGGCTCCGCTCGAGCACGTCGCGCGCCTCGACGATGACGCGGCGGATGCGGTCCTTGAGCTCGCGCGTGGCCGCGCGCGTGAAGGTGACGACGAGGATGCGCGGGAGCTCCATCCGCTCTTCGAGGAGGAGGCGGAGGACGCGGTGCGAGATGGTGTAGGTCTTGCCCGTGCCGGCGCTCGCCTCGAGCAGCGTGATCTCGCGCGCGATGGGGCCGCGGAGGAGGTGGTCTTCGGGGCGGTTCACGGCTTCTTCCTCCCCTTGGTCTTCTTGCCCTCGGGCGGCGCGTCGACGAGCGGGCCGAAGACGCGCGCGGCGAGCTCGAGGGCCTCGGGGTGCGGCTCGGCGCCGGCGAAGAAGGGATCGTCGGCGAAGAAGAGCTGGATGGCCGGCGCCTGGAACTCACCCGCCGCGCCGCTGAAGGGCTCGGTGAAGTACTCTCGCGAGCCAGCGCGCGCGGCCGCGAGCGCGCCCTTGCCCTCGGCGAGCGCCTCGGCCACGGCGAAGCTCGAGCGCGGGAAGAGCCGGAGGGCGCGGCGCCTTCCGTCGAGGTAGACGCGGACGAGGCCCTCGAGCCAGGCGCGCGCCTCGGCGAGGAGGGGGAGCTCCACGCGGCTGCCCTTGCTCGCGACGAGGTGCACGGCCTCGACGGACGTGGGCTCGGGCTCGCCCAGCGCGAGGCAGACGGCGTCGAGCATGGCGCGGAGGCGATCGGTGGGTTTGATCGCGGACGAGGCGAAGACGTAGACGAGCTGGCCGTTCACCGGGCAGGGGACCGTGCCCTCGACGCGGAGGGGCTGACCGTCGATCTCGAGCGGGACCGAGACGGAGCGCGTCTCGAGCGAGGGCCACGCGAGGCTGCGGGAGAGGCCGTGGAGGAGCGCGTCGATCTCGGCGGCGACCTGGGCGACGAAGGTCTCGTCGAGGCGGTGGGCGAGGGCGCGTCCCTCGGCCCGCATTCGCGCGACGAGGGACTCGGCGTCGAGGGGCTCGCCCGCGAGGCGCGCGCGGAGGATCTCGTCGCGGACGCGCCACTTCTCGAGGCCGTCGGGCTCGAGCGGCTCGCGATCGTCGAGCGCCTCGGCTTCTTCGGGGAGGCGCGCGCGGAGGCCCTTCCCAAGAAGATAGCCATGCGGGTCGCGGAAGAAACGGCGGAGCTCGTCGAGATCGATCTCCTCGGCGGGCTCGCGCGGATCGATGGCGACGCCCTCGGGGAAGGGGCCGGGCGGCGGGCGCCGATCGCCGAGCAGGCGCGCCGCGGCCTCGCGCATCGACGGCGAATGCGAGCGCGCGGCGGGATCGAGCCCGGGCGAGAAGGCGCCGAAGGGCTGGAGCGGGTGCTCGACGACGAGCGGGCGGAGCCCGGCCCTCTTGGCCTCGCCCACGTCGCGCGGCGTGCCCGTCATGCGCGAGAGCGTCTCGAGGAGATCCTCGACGGCGGTAGGCGGCGGGATGTCGTCGAGCGTGCGCGGATCGCGGCCGTCGTAGAAGACGAGGAAGCGCTCGCGCGCGGCGAGGAGGGCCTCGAGGAGGAGGTGGCGCGACTCGGAGGAGGCGTCGCGATCGCCGAGCCGCGGCGCCTTGGCGACGAGGTCGAAGCTGGGCTGCTTCTCGCGGCGGGGGAAGGTGGCCTCGTCGAGGCCGAGCACGGCGACCACGCGATAGGGCACCGCGCGCATGGGCGTGAGGCGCGAGAGGACCACGCCGCCGCGCTGCGCGTGGAGGCGCTCGCCGAGCTCGGCGAGGCGGGCCTCGAGGTCGGAGACGAGCGCGTCGAGCGTGAGCGCGCCTTCGAAGCCGCTGGCCTCGCGCCGGAGGGCCCCGAGGGCGCGGAGGACGTCGCCGTAGCCGCTCGCCTTCTTGCGGTGGCGGAAGACGTCGGCGAGGAGGGCGACGAGCGCGTCGACCCACTCGGAGACCGCGCGGGGGCGGGCGCGGAGCGCCGCGCGATGCTCGAGGTAGAGCTCGATGGCCTCGACGAGCGCGAGGGCCACGCGGAGGTGCTCCCCGTCGAGGCCGGGGAGCGGCGCGACGCCGGCCAGCGCGGGCGCGTCGTCGGGGAGGAGCGCGCCGAGCGTGATGCGGCGGAGCCCGGCGCGGAGCGTGTGGATGGGGGAGATGGGCGTCTCGCCCTCGGGATCGTCGCCCGTGCCGTAGTGCATGGCGCTCTCGGCGAGGAGGGCGTGGACGAGGGAGAGGTCGTCCTCGGCGAGCCCGAAGCGCGGGGCGGCCGCCCGGTGCTCGAGGAGCTCGGCGAGGGCGGTGACGGTGGGGCGGCCCGAGGCGAAGCGGAGGAAGCGCAGGAGGAAGTCGGCCTCGGGCGCGCGCCGGACGAGGCTGACGTCGGCGATCTCGACGGGGATCTCGGGGAGGCCCTCGCGCGCCTCCGCGAAGACCGAGCGCACGAGCGGCGCGTAGATCTCGATGTCGGGCGTGAGGACGGCCACCTCCCAGGGCATGAGGCTGGGATCGGCGGAGAAGGCGGCGAGCAGACGCTCGCGCAGCGCCTCGACCTGGCGCAGCGGGCCGAAGCAGGCGTGGACCTCGACGCTCTCGTCGAGTGTGTGGCCCGTGCTGGGCGAAGGGCGGAGCTCGAGGAGGTCGCGCTGGATGGCGGAGAGCACGGTGCGCCCCGAGGGCACGTCGTGGAAGAGGTCGCGATCCTCGACGAAGCGATCGAGCCCGTAGAGCAGGTGGATGAACTCGCGCGACATCTTACCCCAGCTCGAGAGGAGCGGGAGGTCGACGTCGAAGGTGCCCTCGAGCTCACGCGCGACGCGCTCGCGCTTGCCCGCGACGTCGCCGAAGTATTCGCGCGAGGGGACGACGGCGTAGAGGTGCACCGGGCGGCGCGCCGCGAGGATCTCGAAGATGCGGAGGTGGATGGGCGGGAGGAAGGAGACGCCGAAGACGTGGAGCGGGGGGAGCGCGGCGGCCTCGACGCCCTCCATGCGGGCCGCGGCCTTTTGCAGACGCGCGAGCAGGTGCGTCTCGCCGAGGCGGGCCTCGAGGCGGCGGAAGAGCTCGCGCACGAGCGAGAGCGCGGGATCGTCCTCGAGGCCGCGGGCGTGCTCGCCCGCAAAGCCGGCGGCGACGAGCTCGGGCCGGTAGTGGACGAGGCGATCGAGGGCGTCGGCGAGCGCGCCGGCGAGGCCGAGCGTGGCGCGATCGCAGGGCGGCGTGACGGAGAAGCGGGCGAGATCGGCGGCCTCGGGCACGTCGCGGAGGAGATCCTCGAGCACGGCGAGGATCTCGAAGCGAAGGGCCGCGGGCTCGAAGCGCTCGCCGTCGATGGGCTCGTCCTCGAGCTCGGCGAGCACGTCGTGGAGCACACGCGTGGGGTGCGCGAAGCGGACGTTGAAGGAGATGCCGGCGTGGTGGGCGAGGGCGCGGTGGAGCCAGCGCTTCATGCCCGTGCTGCCCACCGCCACGAGGCTCGACTGGAAGGGATCCCGGGCCCGCTCGCGCTCGATGTGCGAGGCGAGCTCGGCGGCGAGCGCCTCGATGCGATGGCTGAGGTGGAGGTGGAGCCCCGTCACGCCCCCGAAGGTAGCGCAGGCCTGTGACGTCGCGGCCGGAAAGCCGAGCGGGGGGCTCGCGGTGGATGTGTGCGAAGGCCAACCAAACTCGCCGGTAGTGAGCGAGGGGGAGTGAAATGTGCGCGGGACCTGCCTACGTTGCGGCCCGATTTTCGGTCGTCGTGGATCCGAGGTCGCGGCTCGTCTCGCTGAGGAGATGCTCCCGCGCGTCGGGGCACATCGCTCAGAGGAGCAGTCATGAAGTATTCGACGAATTCGGCCGAGGCCTGCGGGCGCACCGGGCGGCCCTAGGGCGTGCTTGGATGGGCGGCCTCGTGGCGCTCGCGATGCTCGCAGGATGCGGGGACTCGGCCGCGCCGGAGCCCGTTTGCACCGAGGGCGAGACGCGCTCCCTCATCTGCGGCGAGACGGGCGAGGGGCTCCTCGAGCAGACCTGCCTCGACGGCGAATGGCAGAACACCGGCGCGTGCGTCGAGCCCGTGTGCGACCCGGGGGGAGGTCCGCGTCGTGCCCTGCGCGGACGACGAGGGTGAGCTCCAGCTCGAGCGCTGCGACGCGACCGGGCAGTGGACGAGCGACGGCGCCTGCTACGCGCCCGAGTGCGAGGAAGGCGATGCGCGGAACCTCGACTGCGGCCCGCCCGGCGAAGAGGGCATGCCCCCGCGCTGCGACGTGGCGACGCGCCGCTGGGAGAATGGCGGCGGATGCGTCTGCCCGGAGGGCAAGGTCTACGACGCGCTCGCGCAGGCGTGCGCCGTGGTGGTCGAGGGCTGCGATCCGGCGGGCGTGCCCTTCGGCGGCGGCGAGGGGACGGCGGATGCCCCCTACCTGATCTGCACCGTCGCGCACCTCGAGGCCGTGCGCGATCGGAGCGAGCTCGAAACGCACTATCGCCTCGCGGCCTCCATCGATCTCCGGGAGATCGAGGAGTTCGAGTCCCTCGGCGTCCTCCTCGGTTCGTTCGACGGATCGAGCCG
The DNA here is from genome assembly GCA_012744445.1 of Myxococcales bacterium. Lineage (GTDB taxonomy): Bacteria > Myxococcota_A > Polyangia > Polyangiales > Houyiibacteriaceae > JAAYBZ01. The sequence goes on from JAAYBZ010000016.1 coordinate 6,505, forward strand.
CGCCATCGTAGGGCTCACGCAACCTTCGCCCTCCAACCGTCTCGGCCTCTTTGCGTCGATCGGGTCGCTCGACAGCACGGTCGCGGGCGTGGTGGAGGATCTCGTCCTCCGCGACGTCTCGATCCGCACGTCGGACGACGCGACGGGCGCGCTCACGGCCAGGGGCTTCGGGGGGGTCGAGCACCGGGTGGAGCGCGTGCGGGCGTACGGCGTCCACATGGAGATGACGTCGAACTCGGGCGACTTCAAGGGCGGCCTCGTCGGCGAGTTCCGTCAGGGCACCATCCGGGACTGCGTCGTCGAGGGCAGGGTGTTGGCGCCGGCGTCGAACCAGGTCGGCGGCGTCGTGGGGCAGCTCGGGCTCGGGGCGACGGCGTCGGGGCTGCGCTTCAAGGGTGAGGTCCGCGGCGCCATCGGGACAGGCGGCATCGTCGGCGTGTCGAACGGCGAGATCCGCGATTCGCTCGCCGAGGTCGAGGTCGTCTCGCACAGCAGGGGTCGCGACGAGCGGCGTGTACCGGAGCCAGGCATGGGGTGACGTCTTCGCTACGGATCGCGGCGCGGGTGGGCTCGGGGGCGTCCTCGACAACCGCACCTCTCAGAGCTTCGCGCGTGGTGCCGTGCATGCGCGTGAGGGCGCGGGAGGCCTCGCCGGTGCGTCCGACATGATCGAAGACTCGTGGTGCGACGGTCCGGTGAGCACCGTCGAGGGCGGAGCTTCCGGATTGGTCCATCTTCCACGCCACGGCCAGCCCATCGAACGTTGTTGGACGGCTTCGCGCGTGAGCACGGACGCAGGTGCCGTCGCGTCGATCAGCACGCACCCCTTCGAGGGCGCGATCTTCTCCAGCATCGCGGTGCTCTCGCAAGGTGCGGATCCGTTCGTCGACCCGGCGCTGGTGGTGCTCGAGGACATCGTGATGGTCTCGAGCGAAGCGCTCGCGAGCCCGGCGACCTTCACCGCCATCGGTTGGGACTTCGACGAGGTGTGGACGATGTCGAGCGTCGGCGGCATCACGGCGCCCGACCTCCGCCTGAACCCGAGGCCCGCCCAAGCGCCCACGCCATGACCTTAAGAAATCGTAATGGAGCGTTAACCCGCGCTCCGAGGAGGCGTCCTAGCCTCCGTTCGTGAACGTTCCGCGCTTCCTCCTCGCCTCGCTCGCGTGTCTCCTCTGTGCGTGCGGCGGGCGAGAGGTGGAGGTGCGACGAGGCGAGCACGAGCCGCCCTATCGGCTCGTGCCCGGCCACCTCGATCGACTCGAGGTGCGCGAGGATCTCGTCTCGCATCTCGCCGCGGAGAAGGCCACGCTCTCCCCGATCTCGGCCGAGGTCGTCGGCTACGGCACGCTCGAGTTCGCGCCGGGCGCGGCGTATTCGGCGCGGGTCCCCTTCGACGCCTACGTCGAACAGGTCCTCGTGGACCTCGACGACGTAGTCGAGCGCGGCCAGCCGCTCGCGACGCTCCGGAGCCCCACGCTCGCCAGGCTCCGCGCCGAGCTCGAGAACGACCTCGTGCTCGCGCGCGCCGAAGAAGCCGCCGTGCGTCGCCTCGAGCCGCTCGTCCGCGACGGGACGGCCTCCGAGCGCGAGCTCGCCGAGGCTCGGTCGCGCCTCGAAGCGGCCCACGCGCGTGCCCAGGGGACACGCGCCGCGCTCGCGGCCGCGGGCATCCAAGGCGGGAAGGGCGAGCGCTTCACGCTCCGCGCCACGCAGGGCGGGCGCGTGATCAAGCGCAGCGTCGATCCGGGCGAGCGCGTCGTCGCCGACGGCGAGCCGCTCTTCGTCATCGGCGATCCCGAGCGCCTCGTCGTGAGGGCTTCGTTCCCCGAGCGTGACGCGCTCCACCTCCGCGAGGGCGCGCGCTGCCGCGTCTCGCTCCATTCGATCTCGGGGCGGGAGCTCGAGGGCACCATCACGCGCATCGCGCGGACGCTCGATCCCACCACGCGCGCCGCCGACGCCATCTGCGAGCCAACGAGCGGCGGCGCCGGCGTCGGCGCCAAACGCGTCGCGCGCGTCTCGGTCGAGGTGACGGCCGATCCCCACGTGATCGTCCCCCGCTCCGCGCTCCTCCTCCGCCGCGACGAGCCCGTGGTCTTCGTGCGCGTCGCCGAGAACGTGCTCGAGCGCCGCCACGTCGAGCTCGGCCTCCAGCTCGGCGACCACGTGCAGATCGTCGAGGGCGTGTCCGCCGGGGAGGAGGTCGTCGTCGAGGGCGCCGTGCTCCTCGACGGAGAGCTGGACGTCCTCCTCTGAGCCATCCGATGTTCGCCTCGCTCGCACGGTTCGGCGCCCTGCACTGGAAGCTCGTCCTCGGGGGCACGGCGGCGTTCGCCTTCGTCGCCTGGAGCGCGTTCCGCACGCTGCCCATCGAGGCCTACCCCGACGTCACCGACCCGATGGTCGAGGTCGTCACGCTCTTCCCGCAGCAATCGGCCGAGCGCGTCGAGCGCCAGGTCACGCTCGAGATCGAGCGCGTCCTCGCCGGCACGCCGGGGCTGACCAACCTGCGCTCGGTCTCGGTCTTCGGGCTCTCGCTCGTCACGCTCCGCTTCGACGAAGGCACGGTCGATCGCGAAAATCGCGCCTACGTGGCCGAGCGCCTCCGGGAGGCGCGCCTGCCCGAGGGCGCCGAGGCCATGCTGGGCCCCGAGGCGACGCCCGTGGGGCAGATCCTCCGATACACGCTCGTCGGTCCGCGCTCGCTCCGCGACCTCCGCGCCATCCAGGACTGGACGGTGGCGAGGCGCCTCCGGGCCGTGCCGGGCGTGGCCGACGTGATCACCTTCGGCGGCTTCGAGCGGCAATACGCCGTCCGCATCGATCCGGTGCGGCTCACGGCCATGGGCACCACCGTCGGCGACGTCTACGCCGCGCTCGAGCGCACCAACAGCAACTCCGGCGGCGGCTACGTGGGCATCGGCTCGCAGGAGTTCATCGTGCGAGGCCTCGGCACCATCAAGGATCCCGTCGAGCTCGGGCACGCGCTCATCCGGAACGAGAGCGGCGTGCCCATCCGCGTGCGCGACGTGGCCGACGTCGTCGAGTCGTCGAAGCCGCGGCGCGGCTCGGTCGGCCGCAACCACGACGACGAGGTGGTCGAGGGCATCGTGCTCCTCCGGCGCGGCGAGAACCCGAGCGAGGTCCTCCGCGCGCTCCACGAGCGCATCGACGAGCTCCACGCGGGCATCCTGCCCAAGGACGTGCGCATCGACGTCTTCTACGATCGGCGGACGCTCATCGATCACACGCTCTCCACCGTCGGGCACAACCTCGTGCACGGCGCGCTCCTCGTCGTCGCCGTCGTCCTCCTCTTCCTCCGCTCGCTCTCGGCGGCGCTCATCGTGGGGCTCGTGATCCCCCTCACGCTGCTCGCGTCGTTCCTCGGCCTCCGCGCGCTCGGCATGAGCGCCAACCTCATCTCCCTCGGCGCCATCGACTTCGGCATCCTCGTCGAGCCGGCGGCCGTCTTCCTCGAGGTCACGCTCCACGCCTGGGCGACGGCGGTCGCGGCGGGCGGAGCGCTCACCGATCGGACGCGCGTCGAGGGCATCGTGGCCGCGGCGAAGAGCGTCTCGCGCCCCATCGTCTTCTCCACGCTCATCGTCGTGGCGGGGCTCGTCCCGCTCTTCCTGCTCGAGCGCGTCGAGGGGCGGATCTTCGCGCCCATGGCGTTCACCTACGTCTTCGCGCTCGTCGCGGCGCCGATCGCCGCGCTCCTCGTGGTGCCGGCGCTCACGCGCGTGCTCATGCGCGGGGACGTCCCGCACGGCGACGGAAGGCTCATGGAGGCGCTCAAGCGCGGCTACGGGGTCGTGCTCTCGCTCGCCCGTCGCCGCGCCATCTGGGTGCGCGCCTCCGCGCTCGCGGTCTTCGTGCTCCTCGGCGCCTACGCCTCGCGCATCGGCACGGAGTTCCTCCCCGAGCTCAACGAGGGCGGCCTCTACATCACGGCCGTCTTCCCCTCCACCATCTCGCTCGACGAGACCAAGCGGCACGTGCCCGCGATCCGGGATCGGGTGCTCGAGCTCCCCGAGGTGACGGAAGTGCTGAGCCACGTGGGGCGGCCCGAGGACGCGGCGCAGATCGAAGGGCCGAACAACGTCGAGCTCTTCGTGAAGCTCGCGCCGATGTCCACCTGGCGGAAGGGCCTCTCGCGGCAGGCGCTCGAGGCCGAGCTCCGCGAGAGCCTCTCGGCGCTCCCGGGCGTGCAGTTCAATTTCTCGCAGCCCATCACCGATCGCGTCTTCGAGACCATCAGCGGCATCATCGGGCAGGTGGTCGTGAAGATCCGCGGCGAGGACCTCGACGCGATGACCGAGATCGCCGAGGCCATTCGCGATGCGATCGCGGGCGTCGACGGGATCACGGATCTCTCGCTCTATCAGGCGGGCGACGTCCCGCAGATGAAGATCGAGCTCGATCGAGAGCGGCTCGCCATGCGCGGGATCCACGTCGACGACGTGCAGCGCACGCTCGAGATCGCGCTCGGCGGATCGGTGGCCACCGAGGTCTGGGAGGGCGAGCGGCGCTACGGGGTCGCGCTCCGTCTCCCCGAGTCGGTGCGGCGCGACGCCGAGGCCCTCGGGCGCCTCGTGGTGGGCGACGCGGTCCGGCGCGTGACGCTCGCGGAGGTCGCCGAGATCCACACCGGCGAGCGGGGACGCTCGGCCATCTGGCGGGAGAACCTCTCTCGCTTCGTCGCCGTGAAGTTCAACGTGCGCGGGCGCGACCTCGGGAGTGCCGTGGAGGAGGCGCGCGCCGCGGTGGACGCGCTCGGGCTCGAGCTCCCCGACGGGATCACGCTCTCTTGGGGCGGGGAGCTCGAGAACCAACGTCGCGCGATGTCGCGGCTCGAATCGGTCGTGCCCCTCACGCTCCTCGCCATCGTCCTCCTGCTCTTCGCCAACTTCCGGCGCTGGCGGCCCGCGCTCACCATCGTGGCGCTGCTCCCGCTCTCGGTGGTCGCCGCGGTGGCCTTCCTCCGCCTCACGGGCGAGACCTTCTCGGTCTCCTCGGCCATCGGCTGCATCACGCTGGTGGGTCAGACCTCGCTGCTCGGTGTGCTCATGTGCTCGCGCATCGACGAGCGCGCGGCCGCCGGCGACGACGATCCCGCGCTCACCGGGGCGATGCTCGCGCTCCGGCCCATCCTCCTCACCGTCTGCCTCGCGGCCTTCGGCCTCCTGCCCGCCGCGCTCTCCTACGACATGGGCAGCGAGTCGCAGCGCCCCTTCGCGCGGGCGCTCATCGGCGGCCTCTTCACGAGCCTCCCGCTCGTCCTCGTGCTCTTGCCCATCCTATACGCGCCCGGCGCGAAGGCCGAGGTCGGGCGCACGAGGCGCGTGGTCTCGCTCGCGGCCGCGCTGCTCGCCGTGTTCTCGTTCGCCTCGCCCGCGCGCGCGAGCGAGGGAGAGGTGATCGTCACGAGCGAGGCGCAGCTCCTCGAGCGCTGGCTCACGCACGGCGTGGAGGTGAAGGCGATCCGCGCCGAGATCGACGCCGCGCGCTTCGAGCGGATCCGCGCGCGGGTGCTCCCCAACCCGGAGCTCGGCGTCACGGGCGTCTTCTTGGTCGCGGGCGAGCCGCCCGATGGAAGGCGCAACGTGGGCGCCGAGGTGGCCTGGGAGCTGCCCATCATGGGCGAGGTCCGCGCGCGCAAGGACGCGGCGGAGCGAGCCGTCGACGTCGCCGAGATGCAGATCGCGCACGCGCTCTGGGTGCGGGCGGCCGAGATCCGTCGCGCCCTCGTCGAGCTCGTCCACGC
>JAAYBZ010000158.1 GCA_012744445.1 Myxococcales bacterium
CGAGATCGGTGAGGAGCGCCTCGATGGCACGCGTCTTCTCTTCGAGGGCGGGATCGGTGTCGTTCGTTCCGTACGCGCGGAGCTCGTCCTGGAAGGCCGCGACGAGCTCGGGCTCGAGCGCCGCGGGATCGTCTGGCTCGGGCGCATCGACGGCGAGGGGCACGGCGGGCGTGAAGGCGGGGAGCCCGAAGGCGGCGGCGAAGAGGCCGACGGCCGCGAGGGCGGCGGGCGCGAGGCGCGGCATCCGGAGCGGGAAGGGCGCGCGCGGATCGACGCCGCGTGCGCGTTCGCCCGCCGCCTCGAGGGCGAGCGACTCGAAGGGCGAGGGCGCCGGGATACGCGCGAGCTCCACGCCCGTCGCGAGCGACGAAGGGAGCCGGTGGTGTGCGTCGATGGCGAGCGCCACGTCGAGGTCGCGCACCCTCCTCAGCGTGGAGACGGCCACCGCGACGAGCAGGACGGTCGCCATGGTGGCGGCGAGGAGCGATGCGTCGAGCGCGTCGCCGCGAAGGCGCGCGACGGCCACCCAGAGCGCGCCTCCGCCGAACGCGAGGAGCATGCCCCACGAGAGCCCCTCGAGCGCGAAGCGGAGCCGAAGCCGCGATTTCGCGCGCGCGATGCACGTCGAGAGCACGTCTCGAGGGTTCATGGAGGCTTTGACGCTCGACGAGGCCAATCGATTTCAGGGCCGCGGGGCGAATCGTGGCGCGGCCCTGCGACAACCTAACCCGAGCCATGCGCTGGGGTCATCCGTCGATTGGTGGCGCGCCTCAGGGGCGCTCGTCTTCGTCGACGGAATCGCTGCGGTCGAGGAGCGCCGTCGCCTGCGCGACGGCCTCGGGCGGCGCCACGGAGGCGTCGGCGTAGACGATGATGCGCTCGCCGGCCTCGAGGCGGCGATGCCGCGAGAAGGCGTTGATGCGCGCGAGGTCGCCGGTGCCGATCCCGAAGCGCCGGGCCACGTCGGCGAGCGTCTCGCCTGGCTCGACCGTGTGCACGAAGCGGACGCGGCCGCGCTGCGCCTCGTGGTAGGCGAAGAACTCGTCGGAGCCGACGCGGAAGACGCGCACCTCGTCGTCGGTGAGCACGACGGCGTCGTCGAGCTTTCGCGACTCGTCGACGAAGATCTGGAGGATGAGCCCCTCGGGGAGCGCGGCCGTGGGCTCGACGCGGTTCCATGCGAGGAGCTCGTCGGGGCGCACGCGGAAGAACTCGGCGACGAGCGAGAGGTCGTCGCCCGAGACCACGCGATAGAACACGCGGCGCTTGCCGGCGATGCGGAGCGTGTCGTCGGGGACGGCCACGACGGTAGGCTCCTCGGGCGGCGCCTCGAGGCGCGGCTCGACGTTGGGCACGAGGAGGCGCGAGCCGGGCACGATGCGCTCGCCGGGCTCGATGTCGTTGAGCTTGGCGATCTCGCGCGCGGTGGTGCGGTAGCGGCGGGCCACGGCGTCGAGCGTCTCGCCGAAGCGGAAGATGTGCTCGCGGACGTCGGCGGTCGCGGCCTCGCGCTTGCCCTTGCCGGAGAGGCGCGCGACGGCGGTCTCGGGCACGCGCAGGCGATAGCGCTCGACGCCGACGGGCGTGCGTCCCTTGCGGAGCGCGGGGTTGAGCGCGAGGAGCTCGTCCTGGCCGATGCCGGCCTTGCGCGCGAGCTGCGCGAGCGGCACGCCGCCGGGGACCTCCACGTACGACGCGTCGATGGGCGGGAGCTTCTGGTCCTCGGTGAGCCCGAAGCGCTCGGGGTTCCGCATCACCACGGCGCACGCGAGGATCTTGGAGACGTAGTGCGAGGTTTCGAACGGGAGGCCCGCCTCGATCCGCGACAGCTCCCAGAAGTCGTTGGTGTTGTACTTCCGCATCGCGCGGAGGAGCGCGCCGTAGCCCATGTTGTAGCCGGCGAGCGCGAGCTCCCAGCTCCCGAAGCGCGCATGGAGGCGCGAGAGGTAGGCGGCCGCGGCGCGCGTGGAGCGCTCGGGATCGAGGCGCTCGTCGATCCAGTGATCCTGGCGGAGCCCGAATTCGGCGCCGGTGGCGGAGACGAACTGCCACATGCCCGCCGCGCCCGCGTTGGAGCGCGCGGTCGGCTCGAAGCCGCTCTCGGCCATGGCGACGCAGCGGAGGTCGCGAGGGAGCCCGGCCTCGGCGAGGATCTCGTCGATCATGTCGCCGTAGCGGCCGTAGCGCGCCCAGAGCGCGCGGATGAGGGCTTTGCCGCGCGGCGAGCCGTAATAGCTCTCGAGGTAGCGCACCACGCGCTCGTCCCAGCGGATGGGGAGGTCGGGGAGCACGAGGTCGCGGAGGAAGGAGAGGTCTCTCGACGCCTCGATGGCCGCGGGCTCGGCGGGCGCCGCGAGGTTGGAGAGGCCCACGGGGAACCCGTCGCGCGCGCGCACGATCGGGGCCGGCCCGAAGAGCGACTCGTCGAACGCCCGGAGCGCCGCGAGCTCGGGGCTCTCTTCGCCGGCGTAGAGCGTCGCCGCGACCTCGGGCGCGAGGTCGTCCGCGCGAGCGCCCGCCGTGATGGAGAGGCCGACGAGGGCCATGGCGAGGGGTCGTCTCACGGCGCGAGGTTAGCTCGACGCACCGGGGTGGCTCAAATAACCCGTTCGCGAGGCGCCGATGGAGGTCCATGGCGCACCGGGTCTCGACCCGCGGGGGAGTCTCGGGGTAAAAGGCGGCTCGACGCCTTCGGGCGAGTGGAGGTCGGGTTGCACCAGGGACTTCGCGAGCTTCTTTCGTGGGTGAGGACGCACAGGCACGACCCCGCCGTGCGCCTCATGCCCCCGGCCACCTCGAGCGAGCTCACCGAGCTCGAGCAGGAGCTCGGTCAATCGCTGCCGAGCGACCTCCGCCTGCTCCTCGGCTATTTCAACGGCGGGAAGCTGCCCATCGCCGAGCTCCTCCCGGCGGGCGTCGGCCCCGGCACCATCGGCGGCGCCACCAAGGCCTACGCGCAGCACGTCGGCCGCGACTTCCTCGATCCGGAGATCCTCCTCCCGTTCGCGAAGACCGACGAGGACAGCCTCCTCGCCTTCGACCGCTCGGCCGGCCCCATCGCCGACACCTGGCCCATCGTCGACTACCACCCGGAGACCGGCTACCACCGGCTCGTCTACCGCACCTTCGACGGCTTCTGCCGTCACGCCGTCGCGGAGTGGTGCTCGGAAGACTTCGGCAAGCCCTTCACGCTCGACGTCTACCTCCGCAAGGGCAAGCGCCACATCGAAGCCGAGCCCGACGTGGCGGCCGCGCACGCGGCGCTCGCCCACGCCGAGCGCCGCGCGGGTCTCGTCGACCGCGCCATCGCTTCGTACCTCACCGCGGGGCGCTGCACGCCGCCCGAGAGCTGGTGCGATTACGAGGCGCTCAAGCTCGCCGTCCTCGTCAACGATCGCGACTCCGCCATCGAGGCCGGGTCGCGCCTCGTGCAGCCGGGGCCGGCGGAGCGCTGGTCGCGTCGAGAGACCACGCCGGGGCGCGTGGCCGAGGCGCTCGGCATCCTCGGGCGACGCGCGAACGCGGCCACGGCCGTCCTCCGGCTGCTCGAGCGACTCCGGGCGTCTGCGGGCGACGAGATCCCCGTCGTCGACGGCGTGATCACCGCGCTCACCAAGGGCGAGCCGATCCCCACGCGCCCCGTGAGCGAGACGCCCGTGGTGCCACCGTCGCCCGAGCGGCAGGTCTATGCGCAGCGCCTCACCGACGCTTACGTGACGGGCGTCCTCCGCGACGAGCACATGCTCTTCCAGCCGGGGCTCGCGCCGCTCCGCGACGCCGGCTGGTTCGGCGAGCTCCTCCGCATCCGCCGCGATTTCTGACTCAGGCCGCGGAGACCACGCGGTTCCGCCCGCCGCGCTTGGCCGCGTAGAGGCGCTCGTCGGCGCGCTGCACGAGGCCCTGCGCGTCGAGCCCCTCGTCGAGGGCCGCCACACCGAACGACGACGTCACGGGGATCTGGAGCTTCTCGAAGGTGAACGGGCGCGCTTCGACGAGGCGCCGGATCTTCTCGGCCACGACGGCGGCGCTCTCGAGATCGGCGTCGCCGAGGAGGAGCGCGAATTCCTCGCCGCCGTAGCGCGCGAAGCAATCGGTTTGACGGATCTCGGCCGAAGCGCGCGTGGCGATGCCCTGGAGCACGGCGTCACCGGCGAGATGCCCGTAGGTGTCGTTGATCTTCTTGAAGTGATCGACGTCGAAGAGGACGAGGGCGAGCGGCCGTTTGCGGCGGCCGGCGCGTTCGATCTCGGCCTCGAGCGTCCGGAGGAAGTAGCGTTTGTTGTAGATGCCCGTCAGCCCGTCGCACATCGCCATGCGATGGAGCGTCTCGTGGAACTCGTTCTCGAGATCGTCGCCCGTGAGGAACTTGAGGACGCAATCGCCGATCTTGATCTGATCCCCGCGGTAGAGGCGCCCTGCGTCGATGCGGCGGCCGTTTACGTAGGTGCCGTTGGTCGAGCCGAGATCTTCGAGGACGTAGCCCTGCGCGCTGGGCACGACGCGGGCGTGGCGACGGCTCACGGCGTCGCTCGGGAGCCGCAGGTCGGTCTCGGCGTCGCGGCCGATCACGAGCGCCTGCTCACCGAGCTCGATCCGCTTGCCGAGGAGCGTCTCGGTGAGCGAATGGATGATGACGAGGCAATCGTTCGACGAAACTGGATTTGCGCCGAGCTCGGTGCGCGCGATGACTTTGGTGACGGTCGGCGGATCGGCCACGGGAATCCCCTCGGGGAAGGGAGACTAACATCTCGCAGAGGCTTCCGCGCGAATCCATGCGGGGGGGCGTGAGCGGCCTCCGGATGCGGCCAGTTTCGGAAACCTTACAGGTGGATACCCAAGAACGTCCCACATTCGTTATGATGCACGACGTGCTCGCCTCCGCCCCCGACGGCGCCGAAGCGGGACAGGGCAAAGAATGGAGAGCTCGGCCACAAGCGATGCGCCTACGATCCTCGTCGTCGACGACGAGGCGATGATTCGCGAAGTCCTCGCGGACTTCCTCTCCCTCGAAGGCTTCACGGTGAGGACGGCCGCGAACGGTGCCGAAGCCCTCACCGAGCTCTCGCGGAGCCCCTGCGATCTGGTGCTCACCGATCTGAAGATGCCCAAGATGGGCGGGCTCGAGCTCCTCGACGCCATCCAGAAGACCATGCCCCACGTGGTCGTCGTGATCATGACCGGCTTCGGCACGATCGAGACGGCCATCGGCGCGATGAAGCGCGGCGCCTACGACTACATCCTCAAGCCCTTCAAGGTCGACGAGGTCGTCCACACGCTGCGCCGCGGCCTCGAGAAGCAGAAGCTCGTCGCCGAGAACCTGCGGCTCAAGGAGACGCTCTCGCTCTTCAAGGTCAGCGAGGCCATCGCGCAGAGCCTGAGCCTCGATCAGGTGGTGCAGACCATCATCGACACCGCCGTCCACGAGCTCTCGGCCGACGTGGTGAGCGTAATCCTCGAAGACGGCGAAGGGCGCTGGTTCGAGCGCGCACGCATCGCCGATCCGAGCATCCCACAGGCGGCGTCCTTCGGTGAGTTCGACGCCGAGCGGCTCGCCGAGTACTTCGAGGTCGATCGGCCGCTCCTCCTCCACGGCGAGGCCGCGTCGCGCTTCGTCCACAAGGCAGAGGACGGATCGGAGATCGTCTCGCTCGCCGTCACGCCGCTCCGCGTGAAGAACACGCCCATCGGCTTCCTGTGCGTGATGAGCGTCACGCCCAACAAGCGCTTCGACGAGGGCCAGCGCAAGCTCCTCCACCTCGTCGCCAACCGCGCCTCCGCCGCCATCGAGAACGCGCGGCTCTACGAGGACCTCAAGGCCACGTTCCACCAGACCATCCGCGGCCTCGCGAGCGCCATCGACAAGATGGACACGTACACGGCGGGCCATTCGGAGCGTGTCGCGGCCTACGCGCAGGTCCTGGCCATCAAGCTCGGGCTCCCCGACGAAGAGGTCGAGATCGTGCGCCAGGCGGCGTTGATGCACGACATCGGCAAGATCGGCTGCGTCCTCAACCTCAACAAGCCGGGCAAGCTCACGCAGGCCGAGTACCGCGACTTCCAGCTCCACGCGACCTACGGGCGCGACATCCTCGATCCCATCCAGTTCCTCCACCCGCTCATCCCGGGTGTGCACCTCCACCACGAGCGTTGGGATGGGCTCGGCTATCCGCTCGGGCTCAAGGCGCAGGAGATCCCGATCATCGCGCGCATCATCTCCGTGGCCGACACCTACGACGCCATGACGAGCGATCGCGCCTATCGCCGCGCGCTTCCGCATCAGGTGGCCTACAACGAGATCGAGCGCTGCAGCGGCTCGCAATTCGATCCCGACGTGAGCCATCCCTTCCTCGAGGCCATCGAGGAGGTGCGCGCCGGCAAGCGCCCCGGGCCCAACGAGACCGCGGGCGAGATCCGGGAGCGGAACGAGCTCGCCTCGCGCCGTCGGGCGGGCGGCTCAGTCGAGGAACACTAGGCGCCCGAAGCGCGGCGGGAAGTGGAAGTCGGGGACGAGCGGCGGCGACCACGCGACCGCCGTCCCGCGCCGCTTGCCCACGTCGATGACGTAGAAGTTCGCGCGCCACTCGTCGCCGGGTGAAGGCCGCGTCGCGCGCGCGTTGCGTGTCGCGAGCGCCGCGAAGGGCACCTTGGCCTCGACGGTGTAGCCCTGGTCCTCGCGCGAGTCGTCGAGCGTGCCGCGGAGATCCACCGCCGCCTCCATCCTCGAGTCGAAGTCGGCGTGGCCGATGGGCCTCGGGACGCGGCGGCGCTCGTAGTGCGTGTCGAAGATCACGCCGCGCGGCGAGACCTGGAGCTCGAGGTAGTCCACGCCGCGGCCCGAGGGATCGAGGAAGAGCTCGACGACGTCGGCCTCCCAAAGCGGATCGTCGCGCTGGGTGAAGGGCGTGCGGAGGTCGTCGTCGCCCACGACGACCGCGAAGTAGAGGTGTTCGTCGTCCCAGAGGACCTTGGCCTCGGCCGAGACGCGCGTGACGGCGCCGCTCAGCGTGTGGCGGAAGGCTTGCGTGGAGGGCGCGTCCTTCCATGCGGGCTCGTCGAGCCTCCCGTCGAGGACGATGCCCTCGGCGCGGTGCACCTCGAGGCGAGGGAGCGCGTCGCGCGGCGGCAAGGTGCCCACGCGCGGCCCACGGAGATCGACGTGGGTGCGGTCCCCATCCTCGACGGGGAGGCGCGCGCCGTCGCGGTGGAAGCCGAAGCGGAGGGTCGTCGGGCCGCGATGCTCCGGGGGAGGGCGGATCGTGATCACGTCGCGCACGCGCTCTCCGGGAGCCCAGCGATCGGGTGGATGGAGCTCGCGGACGACGCCGGCGCCGTCGGCGTTCACGAGGAGCTGCCCCTGCTCGTCGAGGAGGTGCGTGAACGCGCGCGCGCCCTTGGGGAGCGGCGAGCTCACCTCGAAGTGGAAGACGACGTCGAAGGGCGCGCCCGGCGCCGTCGCGGCGGGGATCGGCTCCACCCCGACGAGCGTCACGCCCTCGAAGCGGGCGCCGACGGGCACGAGCTCCGCCGGCGGCTCGACACCGAGGTGCTCTTGGATGCGCGCGCGCTCGTGCGCCGTGGGGCCGGCGCAACGGTCACAGCCGAGCGCCGCGAAGAGGAGGAGCGGTACGACGACCGCTCGCCTCATTTGCGCGACTTCCGCCGCGCGGCGCGCTCCTTCTTCCGCTGCGCCTTCTTCTTGTTCTTGTCGACGGGCTTGCGCGGCCCAGGTTGACCCGGCGCGCCGGGCATCCCGCGCATGCCGGCCATCCCGGGCATCCCAGGGAAGCCGGGGAATCCGGGGGGCATGCCACCCTCGGCGACGGCGGCCTCGAGGAGCTCGCTCGCGAGGTTGGCCATCATCGGGTTGCCGGCGAGATCCGGGCCGGCCTGCATCATGTTCTTGAGCTGCTTGGCCGCGGCGAGCTGCTTCATGCCGGGGATCTTGGAGAGCAAGCCGGCCTGCTGGCCGATGCCCGCCATCATCTGGCGCATGAAGGTGAAGCGCTGGATGAGCTCGGCGACGTCCTTCTCGGGGCGGCCCGAGCCCTTGGCGACGCGCACGAGGCGCTTGGGCTGCTTCTGGAAGAGCGCGGGGTTGGCGCGCTCCTCGCGCGTCATCGACTGGACGATGGCCTTGGCGCGGTGGAGCTCGCGGTCGTCGACCTTGAAGTTGTCGCCGACGCTGTCGGCGAAGAAGGGCAGCTTCTCGAAGAGATCCTGGAGCGGCCCCATGCCCTGGATCATCTCGAGCTGGGCGAGGAAGTCGTCGAAGGTGAACTGCCCCTGGAGCATGCGCTTGGCGTCACGCTCGGCCTTCTCCTCGTCGAGGACCTCCTCGAAGTCCTTCATGAGGCCCACGACGTCGCCCATGCCGAGGATGCGGCTGGCCATGCCGTCGGGGCGGAAGGTCTCCATGCGGTCGAGGCCCTCGCCCATACCCACGAATTTCACCGGCGCGCCGGTGGCCTCGCGGATGGAGATCGCCGCGCCGCCGCGCGCGTCGCCGTCGAGCTTGGTGAGGATCACGCCCGAGAGGCCGAGGCGCTCGTGGAAGGCCTGCGCGGTCTTCACCGAGTCCTGGCCGATCATCGCGTCGACGACGAGGAAGGTGTTCTCGGGCTTGACCGCCTCCTTGATGTGATCGAGCTCGGCCATGAGGGCCTCGTCGATCGAGAGACGACCGGCGGTGTCGTAGATGACGACGTCGCGCTTGAGGCGCTTGGCTTCGGCGAAGCCCTGCTTGCAGATCTCGAGCGGGTCGCCGCCGGGGATGGCGAAGACAGGGATGTTCAGGCGCTCGCCGAGCACCTGGAGCTGCTCGATGGCGCCGGGGCGCGCGACGTCGGCCGCCACGAGGAGGGGCTTCTTCTTGTATTCCTTCTCGAGGAGGCGCGCGAGCTTGCCCGAGCTCGTGGTCTTACCGGAGCCCTGGAGGCCGACCATCATGATGCCGGTCGGGCGCGAGCCCGGCGCGAACTCGATGGCCGGGCCGTCGTAGGCCATCATCGCCGTGAGCTCTTCCTCACAGGCCGCGATGAAGCGCTCGGCGGGGCCGACCTTGATCTTCTTGTCCTTGGTCTTGACGACCGTCTGGACGACCTGGCCCACCATCTTCTCTTTGACGCGGGCGAGGAAGCGCTTGGTGACGCCGAGCTCGACGTCGGCCTCGAGGAGTGAGAGCCGGACGTCCCGGAGCGCCTGATCGATGTTCTCTTCGGTCAGCTCGGTGACGCCGGCGAGGCGGTGGCGGGCCGCGCGGAAGCCCTTGGAGAGTGTCTCGAACACGGCGTCCTACTTAGCTCGAACGCCTCCGCACCGCCATAGGCCCGAAGAGTCTCCCTTGACCCGGGAGGGACCCCATACGACCTTCCTAGGACCCGCATGTCGCCTGAAGTCACGCCCGCCCGACTGCCCGAGAAGGGCGACGACGACGTCCTCTACGTCATCGACATCAGCTCGTTCATCTTCCGCGCCTACCACGCGCTGCCGCCGCTCTCGAGCAGCAAGGGCGAGCCCACGCACGCCGTCAAGGGCGTGACCCAGATGCTCAAGAAGCTCGTCGACGAGCGCGCGCCGCGCCGGATCGTGGTCGCGATGGACTCCAAGGCGCCGAGCTTCCGCAAGGAGATCTTCCCCGGTTACAAGGCCAATCGTCCGCCGCCTCCGCCCGACCTCAGCCAGCAGATCGAGCGCGTCCGCGAGATCGTCACCGCCTGGGGGATGAACCCGCACGGGCTCCCCGGCGTCGAGGCGGACGACATCATCGCCACGTGCGTCAAGCGCGCCAACGAAGCGGGGCTGCGCACAGTGATCGTGAGCGCCGACAAGGACCTGCTCCAGCTCGTGAACGGCTCGGTCGTCATGTACGACACGATGCGCGAGAAGGTCTTCGGCCGCCTCGAGACCATCGAGCGCATGGGCGTCCCGCCCGAGCAGGTGCGCGACCTCCTCGCGCTCATGGGCGATGCGTCCGACAACATCCCGGGCGTGCCCTCGGTGGGCGCCAAGACCGCCGCCAAATACCTCGCGAGCTACGGCTCGCTCGACGGCCTGTACGAGAACCTCGACAAGATCAAGGGCAAGGCCCGCGAGAAGCTCGAGGAGCACCGCGACCAGGCCTACCTGAGCCGCGACCTCGTCTCGCTCAAGGATGACGTCTCGCTGCCCTTCGATCCGGTGGACTGTGTCTTCGACGGCGGGGACGTGGCCGAGCTGCGGCGCATCTTCAGCGAGCTCGAATTCACCGCGCTCCTCCCGAGCTTCGAGACCGGGGAGTCGAAGCCGGTGTCCTCGCACTACGCCGTCGTACGCGACGAGGGCGAGCTCCTCCGCGTGCTCTCGGCGGTGCGTGAGGCGAACGCGGTGGCCATCCACTGCCTGGTCGACGAGGGGAACCCGCACAAATCCCGCGCGGCGGGCATCGGGCTCTCCATCGGCCCGGGCATCGGCCACTACGTGCCGTTCACGCCGGAGGCGCTCGCGCTCCTCCAGCCCGTGCTCGAGAACTCGCTCATCGCGAAGATCTCCGACGACCTCAAGCGCGACGAGCTCGCGCTGCGGCGCGAGGGCATCCGCCTCCGGGGCCAAGCCTTCGACACGATGCTCGCGAGCTACGTCCTCGATCCCGCGCGCCGCGAGCACGGCATCGAGGAGGTCGCGCGCACCGAGCTCGGGGCCGAGATCCCCACCGAGGAGTCGGTGCTCGGCAAGGGCGTGAAGAAGCGGAGCGTCCTCGATCTCCCTCCCGAGGAGGCGATGACGCTCGCGTGCAGCCGCGCCGACTACGCCGGTCGCCTCGAGAAGGGCGTCGGCGATCGGATGCGCGGGAAGCCCTTCGACGCGCTCTACTTCGGGCTCGAGCTTCCGCTCACGCACGTCCTCGCGGAGATCGAGGCGACGGGCGTGCGCGTGGACTGCGACATCCTCGCCCGCATGTCGAAGGAGGTCGAGGCCGAGCTCCATCGGCTCGAGCAACGTTGCTACGAGCTCGCCGGCCGCGAGTTCAACGTGGGCTCCCCGCGGCAGCTCGAGGCCGTGCTCTTCGACGAGCTGGGCCTCCCGGTGCAGAAGAAGACCAAGACCGGGCGCTCCACGGATCAATCGGTCCTCGAGGATCTCAGCCTCCTCCACGACCTGCCGGCGACCATCCTCGAGCACCGCTCGCTCGCGAAGCTCAAGAGCACCTACCTCGATCTCCTCCCGCGCGAGGTGAACCCCGCGACGGGGCGCATCCACACGCGGTTCAACCAGGCGGTGGCCGCGACCGGGCGCTTGAGCTCGAGTGATCCGAACCTCCAGAACATCCCCATCCGCACCGAGCTCGGGCGCGCCATCCGCAACGCCTTCGTCCCGCGGGAGGGATGGTTGATGGTCTCGGCGGACTACAGCCAGATCGAGCTCCGCATCCTCGCGCACCTCAGCCACGACCGGGCGCTCCTCGACGCGTACGCCGAGGGACGCGACGTCCACGCGCAGACGGCGTCGGTGCTCTTCGGCGTGCCGGTCGAGAGAGTCGATCGCGAGATGCGCGCGCGCGGCAAGACCGTGAACTTCGCCGTCATCTACGGTCAGACGGAGTTCGCGCTCGCGCGCAACCTACGCATCGATCGCGCCGAGGCGCGCCGCTACATCGAGGCCTTCTTCCAGCGTTACGAGGGGGTGGCTCGCTACATGGAGGAGGCCGTGCGTTCGGCGCGTGAGACGGGCTACGCCACCACGCTGATGGAGCGTCGCCGCAGCGTGCCCGATATCCGCAGCGAGAACCGGAACCTCCGCATGGCGGCCGAGCGCATCGCGCGGAACACGCCGATCCAGGGCACCGCGGCCGACATCATCAAGCGCGCCATGATCGACGTCTTCGAGGGGATGCGCCGCGCGAAGATGGAGAGCCGTATGCTCCTCACGGTGCACGACGAGCTCGTCTTCGAGGCGCCGCCCGACGAGCTCGAGGCGCTCTCCACGCTCGCGAGACGAGCGATGGAGGGAGCCGCCGAGCTCGACGTGCCCCTCGTGGTGGAGGTCGGACACGGGCCCAACTGGGGCGCCGCGCACTGAGCGTCAGATGTGGTGGCTGATCGGCGCCCTCGGACAGCCGGCCATCAGGCGGCGGAAGTCGTTCGCCCGCAGGTGGACGAGGTGCTCGTGGCTCCCTGCCTCGAACCAGAGCTCCTGCTGGCCGAGCAGCGCGCTGTCCACGATGGTCTCGATGCCGTAGGCGTGGCCGAGCGGCGGGATCGCGCCGAGCTCGCAGTCGCGGAAGATGTACGGGAGCTCCTCCTCCTCGGCGAGCTCGATCCCTTCGACGCCCAGCATCGACGCGAGGCTCGTCTCGTCCACCTCGTGCGTCGCCGGGACGACGGCCATCCAGAACTCCTCGCCCGACTTCAGGACGACGCCCTTGGCCAAGGCGTCTCCCGGTACGTGCGCGACCTCGGCCGTGGATTGCGCCGTGAAGGTCTTGTCGTGGGTCTTCACGTCGTAGTCGACGTCACGGTCCTCCAGAAACCTCGCGACGGTGTGGCTGATGAACATGGCCTCCCCCTCTCGGAGCGCGGTGCGCCCTCGAGGCAATTGTCGGCCCGCGGAGGCGACCGGATAGCGCCGGGCGGGGACTCGCCTCAGCGCGTGGTCGCGAGGAGCCGCCGCGCGAGGCGCAGCGGGAGCACGCCGTCGTCCTCGCGGAGCTCGCTGTCCTTGCCGAAGCGGAGCTTGCGCCCGCGCCAGGTCACCGAGCGACTGAAGAGGCAGTAGAACCACGTGCCGAAGATCAGCAGGTCCTTGAGCGGCGCGAGGGCGAAGTAGCGGAAGGGCAGGGCGCGCGCGCGGGCGATGCCGAGGAGGTACGCGTCGACCGCGTACTTGAACGCGAGCGAGAGGACGAGCGAGAGCAGCGCCACCGGATGGCCGCCCGAGGCGACGACGGCGAGGAGCGCCCAAGGCGTGGGGTTGGCGAAGAGATCCAGGATGAAGCTCCCCGCGTGGATGACCGCGCGCATCTTGAGCCAGCGCGAATGCCTCGAGAGGAAGCGCTCGACGGGGATGCAGACGTTGACGTTCTCGATCGTGGTCGTGGAGAGGACCACGCGCTTGCCCGCCTCTTGGTACGTGCGCCCGAGGATGAAGTCCTCGCAGAGGATGTTCCGCACCTGCCGGATGCCGCCCAGCGCGGCGAGCTCCGACTTGCGGAAGAGCATCGACTTACCGATGACACAGGTCACACCGGCCACGTGCAGGGCCGTGCAGGTGCTCGTGCCGATGAGGGCGGTGAGGTGCAGGTTCTCGAAGGCCGCGCCCACGCTGTCCTCGCCCACGCCGACGACGACGCTCGAGAGGAGCGAGGCGTCTTCCTCGAGGAGCTCGGAGACGATGCGGACGAGGTAGTCCGGTCGGGCGCGGGTGTTGGCGTCGCTCTGGAGCACGAGGTCGTGCTTGGCCGCCGCGAGGGCGCCCGCGAGGTTGGCCACCTTGGGGTTCAGGCCGAAGTCGGGATCGGACTCGACGAAGCGCACGGGCACGCGCGGGTAGCGCGCGGCCACGGCGCGGGCGACGGCGATGCCGGGATCGTCGAGGTCCTCGGCCGAGAAGACGATCTCGAGCTCCCCTGGGTACACCTGCTCGAAATAGCTCGCGAGGTTGTCCTCGAGGCCTTCTTCGAGCCCCTTGATCGGCTTGAGGAGCGAGATCGGCGGGAGCTCGGCCGCCGCGCCGGGGAGGCGGCGGGCGCGCCCGCGCGCGTGGTGCTTCCGCGCGGAGTACACGCCGAGGAGCAGCATCAGGGCGCTGAACGCGGCGGCGACGAGGAAGGCGATGGAGACGGGGGCGAGCACGTGCGGAATCGTCCTCGAAGGGGGACGCGGCGACTATGGACCACGGGGAATTCCGCGTGCAAACGAAGCGTCCACCACTTGACAACGTTTTACATTCCGCCCGCTCGGCTCGCGGTGGATCTCAGGGGCAGGCGAGCTGGCAGACGCGGCGCTCGGCGTGGCAGGCGTTCCGGCATTCGTTGGTCGCGCAGCGTGCGCGGCAGCGCTCGTACTCGGGCAAGCAGAGCGAGTCGCAGGCCGTCGAGCCCTGGCGCCGGGCGTCGGCCTTGGGGCGCGGCGGTGGCGGCGCAGCGGGCGAGGGCGCGGGCACGTCCGCGAACGGCTCGACGGGGCTCACGGTCGGGGGCGCCTCGTGGGGGGTGGGCTCGTCGATCGCCGGCGCCCGGAGCGCGCGGAGCCGCGACTCGGCGTAGGCCACGCGGGAGCGGCTGCTCGTCGCGTCCGACCAATGGGCGATCCACGCCTCCCAACAGGCGATGCGCTCGTCGGGGGTGGCTCTAGGATCTCGCTCGGCGGCGTGGCAGTGTTCGAAGTACGCCGTGCTCTGCTCTTCGAGCCGAAGGCTCGGACCACAGGCGATCCCCAAGAGTAGACAGGCACCCGTGACGAGCCCGATGACGACGTCCCGCATCGATCCCGACGCTAGCACTCTCGAACCGCCGATTGAACGACGCGTGATCTCCTGGTCGCGCTACCCGGCGAAGGGCTTCGGCACGCTCTGGCTCCTCCACGGCGAGCGAGGCCTCCTCTCCATCGACTTCGACGCAGCGCTGGCCGCGCGCGCGGCGGGCAAGGCGCCCGAGGTGCCCGTGCCGAGCCCGATCGGCGGAGCCCTCGAGCGCTACTTCGCGGGCGAGCGAGAGACCTTCGCCGAGGTGCCCATCGAGCTCCACGGCACGGCGTTCCAGCTCTCCGTCTGGGCGGCGCTCCGCGAGATCCCCTACGGCGAGGTCGCGACCTACGGCGACATCGCGGCGCGCATCGGCGAGCCCAAGGCCCAGCGCGCCGTCGGCGCCGCCAA
>JAAYBZ010000159.1 GCA_012744445.1 Myxococcales bacterium
CGTCGCCTCCACCACCTACGGCTACTTCCACGACTATCGACACCTCGACGCCGAGGGCCTCGATCCGCTCTTCCCCTTCGGCTACGGCCTCTCCTACGTCGAGGTCTCCTACTCCGCGATCCGCCTCTCCAAGGACACGGCGCGCGCGGGCGACGTGATCGACGTCGAGGTCGACGTCACCAACGAGGGCGACCGCTCGGTTCTCGAGACCGTGCAGGTCTACGTGCGCCCGCCCGGCGAGGTCGTCTCGCGTCCCGTGCGCGACCTCCGCGCCTTCGGGCAGGTCGAGCTCGGCGCCGGCGAGACCAAGACGGTCACCCTCTCGATCCGCGTCGACGAGCTCGGCTACTGGGACGAGGCGGCGGGCGCCTTCGTCCTCGAGCCGGGCGTGCACCTCGTCGAAGCCGGCCGCCACGCGCGCGACCTCCCCCAGTACACCGAACTCCTCCTCGAGCTCTGAATGGCCTCCGAACCCGACATCTCCTCCCGCAAACTCGATCACCTCGAGCTCTGCGCCACCGACGCCGTCGCCTTCCGCGAGCGGACCACGCTCTTCGAGCACGTGCGCTTCGTGCACGACGCGCTGCCCGACCTCGCGCTCGACGAGATCGACACGAGCGTCACCGTCATGGGCAAGAAGCTCCGCGCGCCCATCCTCGTCGCGGGGATGACGGGCGGGCACGAGCGCGCCACGCAGGTGAACCGCGCGCTCGCCCGCATCGCGGAGGCGCGTGGCTACGCCTTCGGTCTCGGCAGCCAGCGGGCGATGTTCGTCGATCCCAAGAAGGCCGAGACCTACCGCGTGCGCGACGTCGCGCCCAACGTCCTCCTCCTCGGCAACGTCGGCGTCGTGCAGGCGAGCCAGATGACCACCGCCGAGGTCGAGTCGCTCGTCCGCGAGGTCGGCGCCGACGCGCTCTGCCTCCACATGAACCCGGCGCAGGAGCTCGTGCAGCCCGGCGGCGATCGCGACTTCCGCGGCGGGCTCGAGACCTTCCGGCGCCTCGCGGGCGAGCTCTCCGTGCCCGTCGTGGCCAAGGAGACGGGCGCGGGCATCGGCGCGCCCACGGCGCGACGCCTCGCGCAGGTGGGCGTGCGCTTCGCCGATACCTCGGGCGCCGGCGGCACGTCGTGGGTGGGCGTCGAGACGCTGCGCGCGCAGGGCAAGGCGCGGGAGCTCGGCGAGGCCCTGTGGGATTGGGGCATCCCCACCGCGGCCTCGGTGATCCACTGCGTCGGGGCGGGGCTCACCACCTTCGCGACGGGCGGGATCTCCTCGGGCCTCGACGTGGCGCGCGCCGTCGCGCTCGGGGCGTCCGCGGCGGGCATCGCGCGCGCGGCCCTGATGGCCTTCACCGAGGGCGGCGACGAAGGCGCCAACGCCTTCTTCGAGCGGGTCGAGAACGAGCTGCGCGCCGTGATGCTCCTCGTGGGCGCCAAGAACGTCCGCGCCCTCCGCGAAGCGCCCCGGATGATCACGGGCGAGCTCCGCGAGTGGGCGGCGCTCGCCTCGCGCTGAGCGCCTCCCCCGAGGCGTGGGCCACCCGCGCGATCGGCGTGGCATGATGGGAGGATGCTCGTTCGTCCTCGTGCCATCGTCGCCGCGCTCGCCCTCGTAGGCGCGCTCGTCGGTTGTGAGTCACGGCGGGAGCCGCCGCCTCCTGCCGAAGCGCCCAAGCTCGACCCCGACGTCGCGCTCGCCGAGCGCGCGCGCGACGAGCTGCAGAAGCGGCTCATGGGCCGCGTGATGCAAGCGGTCGCCGAGCACGGCCACGCCGAGGCCGTCGAAGTCTGCAGCCGCGAGGCGACGGCCATCACGAACGCCGTCGGCGAAGAGCTCGGCGTCCGCATCGGCCGGACCTCACCGCGCACACGCAACCCCGAGAACGAGCCGCCCCCGTGGGCGCGCGAGCTGCTCGTCGACGTCCCGACCGTCGCGCGTCACGCGCGCGACCAGGACGGCGCGCTCCACGTGATCTTCCCGATCTTCGTCGGCGAGCCCTGCCTCAGATGCCACGGCGCCGAAGGCGACCTCGCGCCCGGCGTGAAGGACGCGCTCGCGGCGCGCTACCCCGACGATCACGCCACGGGCTACGCCGCAGGCGATCTCCGGGGATGGTTCTGGGTCGAGGTGCCGCCGCGCTGAGCCGCGACGGGCTCAGCGCTCCATCTCGATGCGCGCGCTCGGCTCCATCACGTAGGGGCCCTCTCCGCAAGGGCCCTCGATCATCGCGAAGGACAGCGCCTCTCCTTCGAGCACCTCGAGGAGGACGGCGTAGGGCGAAGGAGCCGTGAGCTCGCGGTCGTAGTGGAGCGCGTCGACGCAGTGGACGCCCGCGCCCGCGACGACCTCCTCGAAGGGACGACGCACCTTCCCGGCCTCGAGCGGGTCGAAGAAGAGCACCTTCGCGTCCTCCGGCGTGCCGACGTTGGCGATCGAGAACGCCATCAGGTGCGGGAAGATGAAGTCGGGCACCATCGCGATGGCGTAGTCGTCGTCGAACGCCGTGGTGCCGTCCACGCGGTACCAGCTCCCACGCGCCGAGCCGGCGACGTCGTAGGCGAACTGCCCGCCGAGCGGCAGCGCCGTGCGGCGCGCTCCATCCCAGAAGCCCAGGTAGGGCGCGACCTCGGCCTTCCGTTCCTCGGTGAAGTAGTCGAAGGCGGAGGCGATGTGGCGCAGATGGGCGTGGCGCTTCGCGTTGACGAACTTGTTGTTGACGCGCTCGTCGACCACGCCGAAGTCGACGCCCATGACGTGCTCGGCATCGCCGATCGTGCCGAGCTCGGCGCCCGCCTCCACCTCGAGCGAGAGGCGCGCGTGGCAGTCCGTGACGGTGCCATCCGCGATCTCACGCGGCGGATCACATTTGTAGTCGTCGATCTCGGCCGCGAGCGCCGGCGAGAGCGCCGTGACGTGCGAGTAGGTGATCTCCACGCCATCGCAGACCTCGAGGCGGATCGCGTAGTCGTCGTGCGCCGCGGAGAACTCGCTCCGCTTCACACCGCGGATCACGCCCTTCGCTGGCGCACGGAGGGGCGTCGGCGCGGAGCCCGGATCCTTCACGTTCCATTACATGTGCGCGGTGGGGATCGTGTGCCCCGGCGGGTTGAGCTGCCCGAGCGGCACCACGTGGTCCATCCGCTCGAGCTCGAAGGGAAGCTCGGTGAAGAGCGCTCCCTCGGGGCACGTGGGAAGGGA
>JAAYBZ010000160.1 GCA_012744445.1 Myxococcales bacterium
CCGCTCCCGATCATCATCCCGTGTCACCGCGTGGTCGCGCACGGCAACCGCCTCGGCGGCTACACGGGCGGCCTCACGCGCAAGCGCTTCCTGCTCCGGCGCGAAGGCCTCGAGGTGGAGGGCGACGTGGTCCGCGCGCGTCAGCTCTCGCTCTTCGGGAGCTGACGCATCGGCTCAGCCCGAGAGTCGCGCGAGCGAGGCGCCGATCTGCGCCTTGCGCGCGGCGAGCGCGTCGCGATCGGCCTTGGCCTTCTCGACGACGTCGGCGGGCGCGCGGGCGACGAAGCTCTCGTTGCCGAGCTTCTTCTCGAGGGCGTCGAGCTCCTTCTCGATCTTGGCGAGCTCGCGCGTGAGGCGGGCGCGCTCCTTCTCGGGATCGATCACGCCCGGGATGGCGCCGCGGACCGAGGGCCCCGCGAAGACCGCCGCGCCCTCGAAGTGCGCGTGCGGCTCGGCGAGCCGCTTTCCGTCGGCCTCGATCTGGAGCGTGCCGCCCGCGAGCGCCTCGACGAAGATGCGCCCTTCTTCGAGCGCCTTGCGCGCGCGGTCGTCGAGCGCCTCGACCACGATCTCCACGTGCTTCGCGCGCGGGAGGTCGTGCTCGGCGCGGATGCCGCGGACGCGCGAGATCACGTCCTGGAGGATCGCCATGGAGGCCTCGGCCTCCGCGTCCTCGAGGGCGTCGGCCTCGGCGTCGGGATAGGGCGCGAGCATGATGGTCTCGGCCGCGTCCGTCTTGGGGAGGCGCTGCCAGATCTCCTCGGTGATGAAGGGCATCATCGGGTGGAGCGCGCGCAGCGTGACCTCGAGCGCGTAGAGGAGCGTCTCGGCGGTCTCACGCACGAGGGACTCGTCGCCCGAGTCGAGGAGGGGCTTGGAGAGCTCGAGGTACCAGTCGCAGAGCTCGTCCCAGACGAAGTGGTAGAGGGCCTGCGAGGCGTCGTCGAGACGGTAGGCGTCGATGCCTTCGCGCGCGCCGCGGATCGCGTGGGCGAGGCGGCTGAGCACGAAGCGGTTGGGGAGCGAGCTGGGCGTGGGCCGCGCGCCGGCGACGACGTCGAGCCCCTCGAGCCGCATGAGCGCGTAACGTGAGGCGTTCCAGAGCTTGTTGGCGAAGTTGCGGTAGCCCTCGATGCGCTTGATGGAGAGCGCGATGCGCTTCGCCTGCGGCGAGTAGCTGAGCAGCGTCATGCGCAGCGCGTCGGCGCCGTAGGTCTCGAAGCCGTTCGGGTACGTGCTCTTGAGGTATTTGATGCCGCTCGCCTTGGCGCCCGCCTTCTCGGCCTTGGCGACGAGCTCCTCGCCCGTCGCGCCGTGGATGACGTCGAGCGGGTCGATGACGTTGCCCTTCACCTTGCTCATCTTCTCGCCGCGCTCGTCGGTGACGAGGCCCGCGAGGAGCACGCGCGAGAAGGGCGGCTCACCCATGAAGTGGATGCCCATCATGATCATGCGGGCGACCCAGAAGAAGAGGATGTCGTAGCCGGTCTCGAGATCCTGCGTGGGGTAGTAGCGCGCGAGATCGGGCGTCTCCTCCGGCCAGCCGAGCGTGGAGAAGGGCCACAGCGCCGAGCTGAACCAGGTGTCGAGGACGTCGGGATCGGCCGTGAGCTGCGTGCTCCCGCACTTCTTGCACGCGTCGACCGGCGTGCGCGAGACGTGGACCTCGCCGCAGGCCCCGCAGTGCTGCGCGGGGATGGAGTGGCCCCACCAGAGCTGCCGCGAGATGCACCAGTCCTGGATGTTCCGGAGCCAGTGGAAGTAGGTCTTCACCCACTCCTCCGGGAGGATCTTGATGCGCCCTTGCTCCACGGCCTCGATGGCGGGCTTGGCGAGCGGCTCCATGCGCACGAACCACTGCGTGGAGATCATCGGCTCGACGACGGTGCCCGAGCGCTGCGAGCGCGGGAGCGTCATCACGTGCTTCTTCACGCCACGCGCGAGGCCGAGCTCTTCGAGCTTCTCCTTCACGGCCTTGCGCGCGGCGAAGCGCTCCATGCCCTTGAAGGGACCGGCGTTCTCGTTGAGCGTTCCGTCCTTCTCGAGGATGTTGATCTGCGGGAGGTCGTGGCGCTTTCCCGTCTCGTAGTCGTTCCAGTCGTGCGCGGGCGTGACCTTGACGGCGCCCGTGCCGAACTTGGGATCGACGAGCTCGGCGTCGCAGATGATCGGGATAAGGCGGTCGACGAAGGGGTGCTTCACCGACTTGCCGTGGAAGGGCTGATAGCGCGGATCGTCCGGGTGAACGGCGATGGCCGTGTCGCCGAGCATCGTCTCGGGGCGCGTGGTCGAAACGACGATCTCGCCCGAGCCGTCGGCGAGCGGGTAGGCGAAGTCGAAGAGCTCGCCCTGCACGCCCTCTTCTTGCTCGACCTCGAGGTCACTGAGGACGGTCTGCGACTGCACGTCCCAGTTCACGAGGCGCGTGCCGCGGTAGATGAGGCCCTCCTCGTAGAGCCGCACGAAGGCTTCGGTGACGGCGCGGGAGAGGTCGGGGTCCATCGTGAACTTGGTGCGCGACCAGTCACACGACGCGCCCATCTTGCGGAGCTGGCGGAGGATCGTCCCGCCCGACTCCTCCTTCCACTGCCAGACGCGCTCGATGAACTTCTCGCGCCCGAGATCGAAGCGCGTGAGGTTCTCGCGCGCGAGCTGGCGCTCCACGACCACCTGCGTGGCGATGCCCGCGTGATCGATGCCCGGGATCCAGAGCGTGTCGAAGCCGCGCATCCGGTGATAGCGCGTCAGCACATCCTCGAAGGTCGTCCGGCAGGCGTGCCCCATGTGGAGCGTCCCCGTGACGTTGGGCGGCGGGATCGCGATGGTGTAGGTCGGCGCGTTCGCGCGCTCGGGGCGACCTGCGCGGAAATACCCTCTCTCCTCCCAAATCGCGTACCAACGACCCTCCGTGTCGGCCGGGGAGTACGCCTTGGGCATCGCATTGGACCGGTTCTCGCCTTCGCTCATGGAACCGCGGTTTTGGCCCGTGGCGGAGCGGCGGTCAACGCTGCGAAAAGGCCCAGAAACGAAAGCGCCCCCGAAGGGGCGCCGGTAGACGAACGGGGACGGAACGGGAACGCCCCCGAAGGGGCGTCGCTCACTCGCGCGTGAGGCGCGCGATCTCTTCCTTGATGAGGGCTTCGGCCAGATCCGGGACCACCTCCCAGACCACCTGCTCGATGACCTCGCGGGAGAGGGCGAGGACGCCGCGGACCTGATCGGGCGTGAGGTCGAGCCCCGCGAGCTTCTGCTCGAGGCTGGAGGCCGCCGCCGCGACCGCCGCGCTGGGCGCCGCCGCGGGCTCGGGCTTGGGCGCGCTCGTGGCGGGCGCCGCCGGCTTGGCCGCCGGGGCCGGAGCCGGAGCAGCCGGCGCCGCGGGCTTGGGCGCCACGGGGGCCGCGGCCGGGAAGGCCGGCTTGGCGGGGGCCGCCGGAGCGACCGGGGCGGCGGGCTTCGCGGCTGCCGGCGAGGTCACCGGGGCCGCGGCGCGGGGCATGGCGCCCGCCGAGGGGGTCTTCGGCGCCTCGGGCTCGGGCGCGTCGATCTCGATGTCGGGCTCGTCGGCCAGCTCGAGCACGGGCTTGGCCGGCGCGGCCGGGCGCAGGGGCGGCGGCTCGCCGAAGGAGGCCGTGCGGCGGAGCGCGGCGCGCGGATCGGCGGCCGACGGAGGAGGCGGCGCGGCGGGCGCGGGCCGAGCGGCGCCACCGGGCGGGGGCGGCGGCGCGACGTTGGTCGTCTGCGTCGCGGTCCGCGGGACCGCGGGCGCGGCCGGGGCGGGCGCGGCGCCCTCGGCGACGGCGCGCGGCGCCTTGAGGACCTGCGCCGTGAGGTCGATCACGGCCTGCGTGTCGAAGGGCTTCTGAACGTTCGCGTCGACGCCGGCGGCCTGACCCTTGGCCTCGTCGTAGGGGTTGTGCTGGCTCGAGAGGGCGATGACCGCCGTCTTGGCGAGGGCGGGGTTGCTCTTGATGGCGTGAGAGACCGCGTAAGCGTCGACCCCGGGCATCGAGACGTCCGCGAAGACCACGTCCGGGACGATCTCTGCGGCCTTCGCGATGGCCGATTGTCCATCCGCGACGGTGACGACGTCGGCGTCCTCACCCGCAAAGGTCATCTCGAGGATCTTCCGCATGGTCGCGCTGTCGTCGACGACCAGGATCTTCGTGGGCAAGGCGTGCCTCCCTTGAATGACGGGAATCTCGCGCTCGGGACCTCGGGCGCGTCGTGACTGAATACGTCACGAGCACGGGGAGGGTCAAGAACAGTGCACGAGCGCGGGGAGGGTCGCGAGGCGCCGCCGGGCTCACAATCCGAGGCGCTCGGCGGCGCGATCGATCTCGTCGCGGCTCCCGTCGCCGCGGAGTGAGGCGACCTCGCGGAGCTCCCGGAGGCGTGCCCGCGCCTCGTCGTCGCGCCCCTCGAGGACGAGGAGCTCGAGGAGCTGGATCGCGGCGCGCGGATGCGCCGGGAGGAGGGTGAGCGTCGAGCGCAGGTGGCGGATCGCGTCGCCGAGGTTCCCGGCCGCCTCGGCCTCGGACGCGCGCTCGAAGGCCTCGCGGGCGGCGAGATCCCGTCGCCCGAGGTGCGCGATGCGGGCCCGCTCTGCCTCGGCCGCGTCCCCTCGCTCGACGAGGCATCGGTAGAGCACCTCGAAGGGCTCCGGCGCGCGGATCGTCGCGAGGGAGTCGAGGAGATCGGCGACACCCGCGCAGCCGTCGCTCGCGAAGAGCCGACCGAAGCGGAGGAGTGGCCGTGGGGTCATGTCCCGCGGGTCGCGCGTCGCGAGGACGAACGAGAGGGCGTCGGCGTCGGCCTGGCGGAGCGCGGCGCGGATGAGGGCCGAGGCGTCGTCGGGGCGGCGCGTGCGGCGGCGAGCGCGCTCGAGGAGCCGCGCGCTCTCGCCGAGATCGAGGAGGAGCTCGTCGGCGCGCGTGATCGCGGGGCCGGTCGCGGCCTGGTCGTAGTGCGCGAGCGCCGGCTCGACCCGGCCCCGCATCTCGGCGGCGAGGCCATGGAGGTGCGCTCGATCCGATGGCGTGAGATCGGGGTGTGCGAGCGCGTGCTCGAGCCGGCGGAGCGCGTTCTTGCGGTGCCGAACGCGCGCGAGGCGACGTTCGAAGACGGGCACGAGGAGCGTCTCGTCGCCGACGAGGCGCGAGCTCCGCGCCATCCAAGGGATCTCGCGGAGGAGCTCGTCGAGATCGGCGAGGGTGAGCTCGTGATCCGGCGGGAGCGCGGCGAGCGCGAACTCGAGGCGGGGGAGGTCGTCGGTGAGCACGGGGCGACGCCTCGCGAGGCGCGTGACGCCTTCTTCGTCGAGCTCCAGGTAGACGAGCGTGCCCTCGGCGCTCTCGAGCCCGAACGCGCCGAGGAGCTCGCCGAGGCGGCGCGAGCCGGCGATCCG
>JAAYBZ010000161.1 GCA_012744445.1 Myxococcales bacterium
CCGGGACGCGGTGGATCTCGAGGGTGACGTCCTCCGAGAGCGCGCCGGCCGGGACGCGGACGGTGACCTGGCCGTCTTCGCTGACGAGCTCACCGCCGGCGGCGCCGATGCGTCGGACGTGCGTGACAGGCGGGGTCTCGGCATCGGGATCGCCCTTCGTCGGGCCGTCCTTGCAGCCCACGACGAACAGGACGGGAATCAACGCGAGGAGCAGTCGCTTCATTGGGGGACGTCGCCTTCTGGAGGGCGGAAGAAGGCCGTCCCCCCCGCGTCGATTGATACCGCAGGGGGCTCTGGCGATCTATGACCCTCCCCCGAGAAAAGCGCGTCTCCCCGAGGGCCCGCCCGTCACGAGGTCTCGTGCGCTCGGACGGGCCCGGGGTCGATGGTCACGGGGCGGCGAAGGTGGGGGCAGGCGTCTGCGAGGCCGGGAACTCGGCGCCGACGAACACCCACCGGATGGCCACGAGCTCTTTCTCGGAGGGGCAGAGCACGTAGAGCGTCTCGAAGTAGGCGTCGAAGTCGACGCGGTTCGAGCGCGAGCAGTTCTCGAGGAGGTGCGTGCCGTGGGTGAACGCGGGCGTGACGCCGATCGCGTCCGTGTAGGCTTGGAACTGGTGGTAGGAGGCGGTCGCGCTCTTCGACGGGACGAAGATCGACAGCGCCCAGCCGTAGTCGTTGTAGACGACGATGTTCGAGTCGGCGTCGAGCGGCTCGCCCACGTCGAGCGTGACCACGTGGTGCACTTCGACGGTATCCACCGAGGTGTCGTCGACGAAGAAGACGTGGATGACGGCGTCGTCGTTCTGCGACGTGCCGATGTCGAGGACGGCGCAGTAGAGGCTCGTGTCGTACCAATCCTTCGCGCAGGAGACCGCCGAGGGCTTCTTCATCTGGGCGCCGCCCGACATCGTGACGGGCACCTCGGTCTCGAGCGACGACGACTCGGTCACGTCGGTGTAGATCGAGCCGTCGTCGAGGAAGACCAGAGCGCGGCCCTGATCTCGCGTGAAGAACGCGCCGATGGGGCGCCCGTCCAGGAGCCCGCCCACGCTCATCACGTGGTTCGAATCCTCGAAGAGCATGGCGACCTGCGGGGCCCCGTTGGGTTCCGTCCCGGCGATGCCGAGCGCGGAGTACTGCCCCTCGAGGCTGACGTAGGGGTCCAGCTCGAGGATCGAGGTGTAAGCGCCGGCGATGCCTTCGTCGCGGAGCGAGTACGAGAGGGTGGGAGTCGGCGTCTCGTAGTCCGAGGTGAGATCGACCGACATCACGCCTTGGCTCGTCGCGAGCACGAAATTCACGACCGGGTCGGTAGAGGAGGCCATCTTCCGCACCGCCGCGTCGTAGACGAGCGGGGGCTGCGCGGGAGGCGACGTGAGGAGGGGCGGGCTCACGAAGGCGAAGTCGCTCGCCGGCGGGCGGGGATCGTCCCACTCGCTGTTGGTCCACGCCGAGACGTTGACGATGGCCATGGCCGGCGCGACGTCCGAGAGCTCGTCGGAGAAGAGCGCGACGAGCATGTGATTCGGCTCCAAGCCGAAGGGCGCGTAGGTGTCGGCCGTTCCGGGCGGGAGGGGCGTGGCCACGCGCGCCGTGAGCTCGGCCGGTAGGGGGTAACGGATCTCGTCGATCGGCTGACCGATGCACTCGATCTCGATCTCGAAGAAGATCGAGCGTTCGAGGCCCTCGTCCCCGCTCTCCTTGACGACGACCTCGAAGAACGCCGAGGCCGAGCCGTAGTCGACGCAGCGGACGTTGGGCGCGGAATAGGTGTAGAAGGGGCTGTCGGGGGAGAGCCCAGAATACATCATGGGATCGCCGAGGATCGAGATCGAACGGGCCGACTCGTCCCCCGTCGCCGCGGCGTAGGCCGCGAGGAACCGAACATCGTCCTGGACGGGGTTGGCCTCGCCAAAATAGGGGATCGGGACGATCGGGTCGCCCGCGAGGGTGTGGACGTTGATCTGGATCTCGATCTCGGAGGTGATCTCGTAGGTCGAGCGGATCTCGAAGCCCTCCATCCCGAGCTCGCTCCCGACGAAGATCTCGTGGGCCTCCTCGGTGTTCATCATCGGGTCGACCCCGATGGTCTCCTCCTCCGGGAGCGTGAGCCAGTGGTAGCTGAAGTGGCGGATGGAGCCGACCGCCGCGGCGCTCGAGCGCCCGTGGACCGTCGTGGTGGCGTGTCGCTCGAGCGAGCCGCTCTGGGTGCGCGAGACGTGCTGCGCCGCGGGGAACCGGCCGGGTTCGGAATTGCCCGTCGAGAGCGAGGCCGGCGGCACGCGGTGGATGATGTGGACCGGCTCGTCGAAGGTCTGGCCGGAGGGGAGGAGCTGATAGACCGTGCTCGAGACGGGGCGGTACTGCGGCTCGTTGGCCTCCTCGGGCCACGAGGCCGCCGGGACGCGGTGGATCTCGAGGGTGACGTCCTCCGAGAGCGCGCCGGCCGGGACGCGGACGGTGACCTGGCCGTCTTCGCTGACGAGCTCACCGCCGGCGGCGCCGATGCGTCGGACGTGCGTGAC
>JAAYBZ010000162.1 GCA_012744445.1 Myxococcales bacterium
ACCTTCTTGAAGGCTTCGATGGCGCTCGCGCCGAGATCGAGGGCGCCGGCCTCGACGAGCCGCTGCTGGATCGCCTTGGGCGATTTGTCCCAGCCGGCGGGGACGTCGACCCGCACGTCGAAGACGGAGCTGCCGAGCTGTCCCTGCCCTTCGAGGAGCCAGATGGCCTCCGCGGCGAGGAACTGACCGGCCACTCGGACGAGCTCGCGGTCGAGCTTCGCGGAGGCGGGGAAGACGTCGTAGAGGGCCACCGTCGACTCCGGGCGACCGAGGTGCGCGCGGAGGAGCACGAACGTCTTGTGCGGGATCGGCAGCTCGACGAGCTCGATCGAACCGACGGTCACGCCCTGCATGGCGCGATACAGCCGCTCCATCGCGTCGCCGTGACTGCGCGTCACGGACGCCGGCCGCGCGCTCGAATCGAGCACCGAGGTGAGGAGCAGTTTGGGGGGCGCGTCGTTCTCACTCATGACGAGCGAGTTTCGTACATCATCGGCGCTTCTGCGCCAACCCGGGAGCGTCTCCCCACGAGACGAAATCGTCCTCGTCGAGGTCGATGCTTTCCGCGCGTGTGCTAAAGAGCGGGCCCCATGGACCTCACGCTTCTTCGAACGTCGGTCTTCGAGCTCCCTCCCCAGAAGCGTGTCGGCGCCATCGTTTACGACGGAGCTGCCGACCTTCAACTCTGGCCCGGGCCCGGGCCCGACACCGAGCTCGCCTATGCGTGGGGCGACGACCTTCAGGGCGCGCTCGATCTCGAGCGTCGGCGCTCGAAGAAGAAGCTCCTCGAAATCGGCGAAGTGCTGCGCATCCCGCGCGGCCGTCTCCACTGCGACTTCCTCATCTGGGCCGCCACGCGTCCGCCCGAGCCCGGCACGCGCCGTGAGCCCGCGCCTTCGCTCGAGGTGCTCGAGGAGGCCGCGCTCAATGCCTTCCGTTTCGCCTCGGCGCGCGACGTGGAGCGCATCGCGTTCCCGCCGCTCGGCGCCGGCCCCGACGAGCGCGACCGCGCCGATCGCATCGCCGCCATCGCGCGCGCCGCGCAGCGCTTCGAAGAGGAGCGCCGCGCGGAGGGTAAGTCCACGGTCATCGAAGAGGTCCTCCTCTGCGAGCCGCAGCCTGTCTCGTATCGCAAGGCCGCCGAGCGTCTCCGCGGGCGCGTCGAGAGCGAGGCCGTGCCCGTCGAACCGCGCGCGCGCCCCGTGGCGCCCGTCAAGCGCGCCTCCGCACCCAAGAAGAAGGCCGGCCTCGACGCCGGCGAGGTCGAGCGTCAGCGCGCCTTCGCCGCGCCCTACTCGATGCGCGCGAGCTACGCCGAAGGCGAATGGTTCAATCACCCGAAGTTCGGCGTGGGCAAGGTGGAGCGCGTGATCGACGCGTCCTCCGTCGAGGTCCGGTTCGAGGACGGAAGCGTCAAGAAGCTCGTCCACGGACGCGCTTGAGCGCCGTCTTCTTCAGCACGTACGCGCTCTCCGCGACGGCGAGGCGATAAGGCGCCTTCCGGTCGCGGGGGCTCGCGTAGTCGATGCCGATGCGGGGCCCCGCGAGGACGGCGCCGACCGGCGTGCGCCCGCGGTGCACCTCGAGGCCGCCCGGCACGTAGAGCGGCGCGCCCGAGAAGGTCGTGTCGACGCCGAGCGCCTTGGTGACCCTCCCGGGCCCCGTGGTGAGGGCTACGCCCCTCGCCTTGCCGCGTCGCGCCTGCACGAGCTCGAGGCCCTCGAGGGGCTCGCAGGCGCGGATGAGCACGGCGGCGCCCTCGCCCTCCGTGTTGGTCACGAAGTTGAGGAGCGAGTGCATGCCGTAGCAGAGGTAGACGTAGGCGTGCCCCGGCGGGCCCCACATGGGGGCGTTCCGCGGCGTCCGGCCCATGCGGCAGTGGTTCGCCGTGTCGTCCGGGAATCGGTAGGCCTCGACCTCGGTGATGCGGAGCCGCACCTCGCCGTGGCGGATCTCGGCGCCGAGGAGATCGTACGCCACCTCGAGGGCGTCCCGCGCGTAGAAGGACAGGGGCAGGATCGAGTCGGCCATGCGACGCCTCCGGCTAGCGCGGGTCCGGCACGCGGGCAAGAAAAAGCCCTCCGAAGCGCGAGGCTTCGGAGGGCAGCTTTGTGACCCCAAGGGGACTCGAACCCCTGTTACCGGCGTGAGAGGCCGATGTCCTAACCGCTAGACGATGGGGCCAAACTGTGGGCTCGGGGACTAGGATTCGAACCTAGATAACCAGAACCAGAATCTGGAGTCCTGCCATTAGAC
>JAAYBZ010000017.1 GCA_012744445.1 Myxococcales bacterium
GGATCTGGGCGGTCTCGAGCTCGCTCGTCATGGAGCGGCTGAGCACGCCGTCGATCACGCCCTCGTTGATGACGAGCTGGAGCACGTCGAGCTCCGCGGGCGTGAGATCGCGGAGCCGCGCCTCGAGTGGCACGACGACGCCGATCGCCGACTCGCGCGGCGGGAGCGAGTCCTCGAGGCGATTGAGCTCGTCGAGCTGCCGCATCGCCTCCATGAGGAGGCCCTCGGTGCTCATGCCGATCGGCTCGGCCACGGGAGGCGCCTCGCCGGGGGGCTCCATGTCGAAGGTGCCTTCCTTCCACGTCATGATGCGGCAGAAGGCCTTGATGGGCGGGATCTCTTCGGCGCCGTCGATCACGGCGTACGCGACCTGGCCCTTGTCGAGGTAGATGCGGCCGGCGTCGGTGTCGGTGGTGACGACGAGCACACCGCTCTTCTTGGACGCGCCGAAGAGCTGGAGGAGGTCGGGCAGCGGGACCTCGGCGATGGAGCCGGTCATGGTGCGCACCTGCGAGGTGCGCTTGCCCGCGGCCATGTTCTGGAGGTCGGCCTTGGCCTCTTCGAGCGAGGTCTCGGCGCTGGTGAGCACGACCTTGATGATGCTCGTGCCGATCAGGATGCGATCGCCCTCTTTGAGCTTGGTCCGGGTGACCTTCTCGCCGTTGACGAAGCTGCCGTTGGTGGAGCCGAGATCCTGCAGGTAGAGCTCGCCGCCCGTCATGATGAACTTGGCGTGACGGCGCGAGACCATGTCCTCGACGAGGACCATGTCGAGGTCGCTGCTGCGCCCGATGACGATCTCGCCCTCTTCGGGCAAGGGGAACTCGCCGCCCTGATATTTCCCGGAGATGAACTTCAGCGCGTAGAGCTTCTTGGTCCGCGTCTCAGGCGGAGAAGATGTTCTCGGGATCGGAGGCTCCATCGGCGTTCGTGACCTGCCCGTGCAGCGATTAGGCTAGGCCCCAAGGCCGCTTGGGGTCAAGAAAGCATTTTGCCTCACCTTCCGCGCGCGTGTGCGCAGGTCCTCCGAATCGACACGCTTCCGGTATGCTCGCGCGCGGATGCTTCGGCACCCCCACCACGCCGTCCGCGGAGGGCTGCGCCTCCTCGCCGGGCTCGTCTTCCTCGCATTTCTGCTGGGCCCGACCCACGCCGTGGCGCAGGTCATGGACCTCCGCGTGCGCTACCGGACGATCGAGACGGAGCACTTCGTGGTCCATTATCACGAGCCCCTCTCGGTCGTCGCGCGTCGCGTGGCGGCGATCCTCGAGCGCGCCTACGACGATCTCACCCCGGTCCTCGGGAAGGGCTCGAGGCCGCGGAAGAAGATCCAGGTGGCGCTCACCGACGGCTCGGAGTCGGCGAACGGCTCGGCCACGGCGCTCCCGGTGAACACCATCCGGCTCTTCGCGACGGCCCCGCCCGATCTGAGCCCGCTCGGCGACTTCGACGACTGGCTCTCCCTCCTCGTCATCCACGAGTTCGCGCACATCCTCCACCTCGACGACGTGGGCGGGATCCCCCACGTGGTGAACCGCCTCGTCGGCAAGATCTGGGCGCCCAACCACGTCCTCCCGCGCTTCGTCACCGAGGGCATCGCCACCTATTTCGAGAGCGCGCGCAGCTCCGGCGGACGACTCCGCAACAGCCAGTTCGAGATGTACATGCGGATGGCCGCGCTCGAGGATCGCTTCCTCCGCCTCGACCAGCTCACGAACGGCACCGACTTCTGGCCGCACGGCAACGCCTTCTATCTCTACGGCTCGCGCTTCATCGAGTTCGTCGTGGAGCGCCACGGCGAGGAGGCGATCCGCGCCTTCGCCGACTTCTACGGCAAGCGCGCCATCCCCTTCGGCGTGAACCGCGCCCTCAAGCGCGCGACGGGGGAGACGTTCGAGGGGCTCTACGGGGCCTTCCTCGAGCGCGAGCTCGCCCAGGCGCGCGAGGTGGAGGCGCGCGTGATCGCCGAGGGCCGCGTCGAGGGGGAGCGGATCACCTTCCACGGCGAGACGACCGAGTATCCGCGCTTCCTCGACGATCGCCGCCTGGTCTACTACGCGAACGACGGCCGCTCCGATCCGCAGCTCCGCCTGCTCGATCTCGAGACGGGCAAGACGAAGAAGCTCACGCGCGTGACGGGCGACTCCGCCGCGTCGATCGCGCCCGACGGGAGCGTGGTCCACGACTCCCTCGACTCGCGGCGCAACCTCTACTTCTTCTACGACCTCTACCGCATCGCGCCGGGCGAGCGGCGACGCGAGCGGCTCTCCCACGGCCTCCGCGCGCGCGCGCCCGACGTGAGCCCCGACGGAAGGCGCGTGGTCTTCACCGTGAACGGCGCCTCCACCACGCACCTCGCGATCGCCGATCTCGACGACGTGGACGGCACGGTGGAGATCCTCGTCCGCAACCCGCGCTTCGACCAGGTCTACACGCCGCGCTTCTCCCCGGACGGGCGCCGCGTCGCCTACTCGATCCACCGCCGCGGCGGCATGCGCGACGTCGAGATCCTCGAGCTCGAGACGGGGGAGCGGCGGAAGATCACGCACGACCGCGCGCTCGACATGGGCCCCGCCTTCTCCCCCGACGGGCGGTACCTCTACTTCTCGAGCGATCGCACGGGCGTCGCCAACGTCTACCGCGCCGATCTCGCCTCGGGCGCGATCGAGCAGGTCACGAACGTCGTCGGCGGCGCGTACATGCCCGCGATCTCGCCGGACGGGCGCACGCTCGTCTACGTCGGCTACCACGCGCGCGGCTTCGACCTCTACCGCCTCGACCTCGACGCGATCGAGTCCCGCCCCGCCGCGCCCTACGCCGCCGACCGGCCGCCGCCGATCGACTCGAGCGAGACGCTCGCGCTCACGAGCTCACGCTACGCGGCCATCAAGACGCTCCACCCGCGCTACGTCCTCTTCGACGTGCGCGACTCGGCGCTCGGCCGACAGCTCGGCATCCGGCTCGAGGGGAACGACCTCGCCGAGCACCACGCGTGGACCTACCGCCTCGGCATCGGCCTCGAGCGCGGCTTGGTGGAGAACGAGCTCGCCTACCGCCTCGCGCGCTCGCCCGTGCCCCTCGATTTCCGATTCTACCAACGGCGCGGCATCGAGAACGGCGTCCTCGTGGATCGGGGCCGACCGAGCTACGACGTGCGCTATCTCGGCTTCGAAGTGGGCGCGAGCTACCGGATCTTCGACAGTTTCCGCCGCCACGACCTCGGGGCGTTCTACTCGCTCACGCACGCGGCGCCGATCGATCCGCTGCCGATCCCGATCGATCCCAACGTGATCGTCGGCCCGCGGCCCGCCTACGGCCCGACGGGCCTCGCGCGCCTCCGCTACGCGTATAGCGACGCGCGCCAGCACACCTACGACATCACGCCTTCGGAGGGGCGGCGCCTCTCGGTCCAGGGCGCGGTGCGGCATCCGAGCCGCGGCGAGGCCATCACGACCGGCAGCGCGAGCTTCACCTTCGATCGCTTCTTCGAGAACCCCTGGGTAGAGCACCACGTCCTCGTCCTCGGGCTCCAGGGAGGGCTCACCTTCGGGCCCGAAGGGCGACGTGGCGGCTACTACCTCGGCGGCTTCCCCCGCACGAACCTGCTCGAGAGCTTCATCCACGGCGAGATGCTCGGCGGGCGCGCGCTCCGCGGCTACCCCGAGGCGGCGTTCTACGGCGAGCGCTTCTACCTCGTGAACCTCGAGTACCGCTTCCCCATCGCGCGCGTGAACCGGGGCCTCTCCACGTTGCCCGTCGCCGTGCAGCGCTTCTACGGCTCGGTCTTCGCGAACGCGGGCGAGGCCTTCTTCGGGGCGCCCTCGCTCGGCGGGATCCGGGCGGGCGCCGGCGCGGAGCTCTTCACCGATCTCCTCCTCGGCTACGCCCTGCCCTTCACGGTGCGCATCGGGGCCGCGTACGGCTTCCAAGAAGGCGGGGGCTTCTCGGGCTACGCCAACCTCGGCGTGCCCTTCTGAGCGCCCCCGCCGACGCCCTCAGACGACGAGGATGTCCTTCTCCTTGTCGGCGACGATCTGATCGACCTTGGCGCTCGCGTTCTTGACGAGGTCCTCGAGCTCCTTGCGGGCGCGCTCGGCGTCGTCGGCGCCGACCTCGCCGTCCTTCTCGAGCGAGTCGATCATGTCCTTGGCGTCGTGACGCGCCTTGCGGATGGCGACCTTGCACTCCTCGCCGACCTTCTTGGCGACCTTCACCAGGTCGCGGCGGCGCTCCTCGGTGAGCGGCGGCATGGGGATGCGGATGAGCTCGCCGTCGTTGGAGGGGTTGAGGCCGAGGTCGCCCTGGATGATCGCCTTCTCGATGCTGGAGATGGTCGAGCGATCGAAGGGCTTGAGCACGATCATCCGCGGCTCGGGCACCGAGATGGTGGCCATCTGCTTGAGCGGGGTCGGCGTGCCGTAGTACTCGACGCGGATCGAGTCGAGGATGTCCGGGTTGGCGCGCCCCGTACGGATCTTGGCGAGCTCGCGCCGCAGGGCATCGTGTGCCTTCTCGATGTTCGATTTCAGATCTTCGAGCGTCTCGTCAAGCATTCAAACTCTCCAGGGATTGAGAAGGGACATCGAGCCGAGGGGCCCGTTCAACCTTCGCCGACGTCGGTCACGAGCGTGCCCACGTCCTCGCCGAGGACCACCCGGCGGATGTTGCCGCGAGTCTGCAGGGAGAACACGCGGATGGGAAGCTTGTTGTCCCGACACAGGGTGACGGCGGTGGCGTCCATCACGCGCACGCGATCGACGACGAAGCGGTCGTAGCCGATGCGGCGGTACATCTTCGCGTCGGGATGGGTCTGCGGATCCTTGTCGTAGACGCCCTCGACCTTGGTGGCCTTGCAGAGCGCGTCGGCCGAGATCTCCATGGCGCGGAGGGCCGCCGCGGTGTCGGTCGAGAAGTAGGGGTTGCCCGTGCCGGCGACGAAGATGACGATGCGCCCCTTCTCGAGGTGGCGGACGGCGCGGCGCCGGATGTAGGGCTCGGCGACCTGACGGATCTCGAGGGCCGAGACGAGGCGCGTGGGCACGCCGTGCTTCTCGAGCGCGTCCTGCAGGGCGACGCCGTTGATCACCGTGGCGAGCATGCCCATGTAGTCGGCGCTCGTGCGGTCCATGCCGCTCGCGCTGCCCTTGAGGCCGCGGAAGATGTTCCCGCCGCCGATGACGATGCCGATCTGGACGCCCAGGGCGTGGACGTCGGCGATCTCGGCGCTGATGTCGCCGAGCGTCTCCGGCTTGATGCCGAACCCGCCCTGCTCGCCGCAGAGCGCCTCGCCGGAGAGTTTGAGGAGAATTCGTTTGAACGCGGCCCGCTCCGTCATGGCGCTCCTTTATTCCTCAAAGCCGCCGACCCGACAAACGCTTACGGACGAAAAACGCGAAAATGCCGATTTTCGCGCACGAAAAAGCCCGCGAGCACCAGTGGCACCCGCGGGCGATTCGCGCGCGAAGGGGCTCAGCCGCCCTTGAGCTGCTCGGCGACTTCCTCGGCCAGGTTCGAGACCTTCTTCTCGATGCCCTCGCCGAGCTCGTAGCGGACGAAGCGGCGGATGGTGAGCTTCTCGCCGATCTTGGCCGAGAGCTTGTCGAGGATGGTCCCGATGTCGTCCTTGTCGCCCTCGCGGAGCATCGACTCCTGCTCGAGGAGGCAGACTTCCTTGAACCACTTGTTGAGCTTGCCCTCGACGATCTTGTCGAGCGCCTCGGCCGGGCGGCTCTTGCCCGACTGACGATCCTCCTCCTCGAGCTGCTCGCGGAAGAAGGCGCGCTTCTTCTCGACCGCCTCGGCGGGGATCTCCTCGCGGCGGACGTACTCGGGGCTGGCCGAGGCGATCTGCATCGCGACCTCGTCGACGAACGCCCGGAACTCCTCGTTACGGGCGACGAAGTCGGTCTGGCAGTTCACCTCGACGAGGACGCCGATGCGGCCCGCGCCGTGGATGTAGCTGTGGATGAGGCCCTCGGCCGCGATGGCGCCAGCCTTCTTGGCGACCTTGGCGAGACCCTTCTTCTGGATGAGCTCGACGGCCTTCTCCTCGTCGCCGCCGACCTCTTCGAGGGCCTCTTTGCAGGCCATCATGCCAGCGCCCGTGCGATCGCGGAGCGCCTTCACCATTTGTGCAGTGATCTTGGACATCGTGGGTTTCCTTGGGGAGGTTCAGCTCTTGGGGGCGGGGCGACCGCGGCGCGGCTTCGAGAACTCGACGCGCACGCCCTCGGCGCTCGACTCGGCGGGGGCGCCGCCCTCGTCCGAGGCCGTCTGGCGCTGCTGCTGACGGCCCTCGATGCAGGCGTCCGCGATGCGCGAGGTGATGAGCTTGATGGCGCGGATCGCGTCGTCGTTGCCCGGGATGACGTAGTCGATGAGGTCCGGGTCGCAGTTCGTGTCGGTGAGCGCGACGATGGGGATGCCGAGCTTGCGGCCTTCCTTGACCGCGATGTGCTCGAGCGCCGGGTCGATGATGAAGAGCGCCTTCGGCAGGCGGGTCATGTTCTTGATGCCGCCGAGGAACTTCTCGAGGCGCTCCTGCTCACGACGGATGCCGAGGGCCTCCTTCTTGGGGAGACGGTCGAGCGTGCCGTCCTCGATCATGCGGTCGATCTCGCGGAGCCGCTCGAGGCCGATCTTCATCGTGGAGAAGTTGGTGAGCGCGCCGCCGAGCCAGCGGCCGGTCACGTAGAACTGATCCGCGCGCTTGGCCTCCTCGGCGATGATGTCGGCCGCCTGGCGCTTGGTGCCCACGAAGAGGACGTTGCCGCCGCGCGCCACGGTGCGGACGATGAACTCGTACGCCTGCTTGAAGAGCTGCGCGGTCTGGTCGAGGTCCACGATGTGGATGCCGTTGCGGGCCCCGTAGATGTAGCGGGACATCTTGGGGTTCCAGCGACGGGTCTGGTGGCCGAAGTGGACGCCGGCCTCGATGAGGGGACGAAGGCCGATGGGGAGGTCGCCGCTGGCGACGTCGGGGCTGCCGAGGGCCTTGAGCGAGTCGGCCTCGCCGATCTCGTGGTCGAATTGAGCCATGGGTTTACCTTTTGGTTGGGCCGCCGCCTTCCTCACGCGTCGACCCCCGAAGAGGGGCACCGAGACGCGCGATGCAATGGAAGACGTGTGGAGTTTCGGAGGCCGAGGGCTTCCGGCTCCCGAGGGAGCGGCGGCTCCATAGCACGCCCGGGGCCGATGGGAAACCGCTCGGCGCGGGGGGAGGTGAAGATGGGGGCCCCACCTCGGGCGACCTCCCCCGACCGCGGGCGAGGTGGAGGCGGAGCGCGGCCCGCCGTGGTAGGCCTGGGCGATGCGCGCGAAGCTCAGACGCCCCCTCGAACGGCGGCTCCGGGAGGGGCACCCCTGGGTCTACCGGGAGGCGCTCGAGCCCTTCTCGGCCTCGCCCGGAGACGCCGTGCGGGTGCTCGACCGGCGGGAGAAGCTCGTCGGCGTGGGCCTCGCCGAGGCCGGCCCCATCGCCGTGCGGATGTTCTCCCTCCGCGACGAGGAGATCGGGCCCCGACTCTTCGAGTCGCGTCTCTACCGTGCCCTCGAGCTCCGCGAGCGCATCGCCCCGCCCGAGACCGACGCGCTCCGCCTCGTGCACGGCGAGGGCGATCGCCTCCCGGGCTTCGTCGTCGACCGCTACGGCGAATACGCCGTGCTCAAGCCGGACGGGGCGGCGGCCCTCGCGCGCGCCGAATCCTTCGCGGGCGCGCTCTTCCCCCTCCTCCGCGACCGGGGCGTCCGCCACCTCCTCCTGCGGACGGGGCGTGGCGCGACGCTCGAGGTGCGCCCCGTAGAAGGCTCGCTCCCGCCCGGCCCGCTCGAGGTGCGCGAGCGCGGGATGAAGCTCGTCGCCGACCTCCGCCACGGACAGAAGACCGGCCTCTTCCTCGATCACCGCGAGTCGCGCGCGCGCGTCCGTGCCCTCGCGAAGGACCTCCGCGTCCTGAACCTCTACGCCTACAACGGAGGCTTCTCCGTTTCGGCCGGGCTCGGCGGCGCGCTCCGCGTCACCTCGGTCGACGTGGCCGAGGGCGCCATCCGCGACGCGGAGGAGAACTTTTCGCGCAACGGACTCGATCCGGCGAAGCACCGCGCCGTCGTGGCCGACGTGCCGCGCTTCCTCGCGGAAGACGGCGAAGGCCCGTACGACCTCGTCGTGGCCGATCCGCCGTCCTTCGCCCCGAGCGAGCGCGCCCTCGAGCGGGCGATCCAGAGCT
This sequence comes from Myxococcales bacterium, assembly GCA_012744445.1. GTDB lineage: Bacteria > Myxococcota_A > Polyangia > Polyangiales > Houyiibacteriaceae > JAAYBZ01. The sequence continues at coordinate 8,226 of JAAYBZ010000017.1, forward strand.
ACGAGGCGCTCCACGAGGCGTGCCTGAAGAAGCTCCTCCCGGGCGGCCTCTACCTCGCGGCCTCGTGCTCGAGCCACGTGGGACAGGCCCAGTTCGAGGCGACGCTCCTCGCCGGGGCGAGCCGCGCCGGCGCCGTCCTCCAGGTCATCGATCGCTGGGGGGCTCCGCCGGATCACCCCAGGCTCCTCGCCTTCCCCGAGGGCGACTACCTCTCGTGCGTGCTCGCGCGGAGGCTCGCCTGAAACCCTACTGGAGCGAGCGGAGCGCCTCGCGCTGATCGACCTCGCGCGATCCGCTGAAGAATCGCAGGCGCTTCTCGAGGATGTAGCGCACGCGCACGTTGAGCTTGAGCGCGAGGAATTCCTTCGCCTCCATCGAGCGCGAGGTTCCGTCGCCCTCGGCGACGATCACCTTGTCGAAGGCGAGCGCCATCACGCACCCTCGGCCTTCGCGCGCTCCATCGCCTCACGCTCGAGCACCGAGCGCTCGCGCCACTCGACCTCGGAGATCGCCTCGAGCATGCCGCCTTCTTCCGCGAAGGTGAGCCATGCCTTGGAGGTCTTGTTGGCGTGCCGCACGAGGAAGAAGCCGCAGAAGAGGACCCACGCGCCGTGCTCGAGGAAGCGGAATTCGTCGGGGAGGAGCACGCCGTAGATCGACTCGGGGTAGTAGATCCCGCGGAAGAAGTGATCGGCCACGGTCACGGCGATCGCGGTCACGATGACCTTCCAGTCGAGGTAGAAGGAGAGGAAGGCGAGCGAGCCGAAGATGTGGAAGTGCGTCTCGATGCGGCCGCCGGTGAGGTGGATGAAGAGCGCCGACATCATCATCTGCGCCGCCGCGATCACGTGCCGCGTGACGGCCTCACCCGGACGCTTCCACGCGAGGAAGATCGGCAGCGAGACGATCATCGCGCCGAGCCCGGCCGCGAGGAAGACGTGCTGGTGGAGCGTGCGCTCCCGGCCCTCCCAGGCGTAGGGCGAGATCACGAGCGCGAAGACGATGCCCGCGATCCACTCGACCGCGAGGAGCTTCGCGTAGCCGCGATCGGTGCGCTCGTGCACCTGTCGCCGCCAGCCTTCGTAGCGTCGGAGCGCGCGATCCACGATCGCCTGCGTCACCTCGTCCAGCGAATCATTCGTCGTCATCGTCCAATCCTTCCGTCGATCCACCGCTCAGGCGGCAGCCGTAGACGGCGCTCTCGTCGCCGTCGGGCAGGCCGCCGTGGAGCAGCGTCGCGAGCCTCTGCCCGCCTTGGCTCGCGCCTTCGCGGCCGCGCGAGGGAGTGATGCCGCCCGAGAAACGGAGCGCGCCCGCCTCGTCGTAGAAGAGGGTGTGCCCCGACGTCCCGGCGCCGAAGCGCGCCGCGAGCGCCCCGCCGCGATCGAGGTGGGAACGCGAGCGCGGGATGCGCGACGCCTTGCGGTGGAGGGCCGTGTCGGCGAAGCCCTCGTCCTCGCCTTCTGGGAGGAGGAAGATCAGATCCACCGAGAGGCCCTGCCTCGGCGCGCCCACGAGGAGCCGCTCGAGCTCCGCGAGCGTGGCGTGCGAGCAGGCGCACCGGGGATGGAGGAAGACGAGCAATTTCCGCTCGCCCTCGGCGCGCTCGAGCGGCGGCGCGTCGGGGAAGACGAGCGGCGCCGGCCCCGCGGGATCGCCGGGCGTGCCCTTGTAGACCGCCACCCCCGCGAAGACCGCACCGACCGAGACGAACCACACGACGATCAGCGCGCCGAGCGACGCTCGGGGCGTTTCACTTCGGATGTCGTCTTTTCAGGTCCGAAAGGAAGCGGCCGGAATTCCGGGGATTCTAAGCGCACGAGGGCCTCGCACGCGCCCCATGAGCAAAGCCCGTGCCGATCTCAGCGCGGCTCGAAGGTGGAGCTCAGCGAGGCGAGCTCCCCTCGCGCGCCTTCTTCGAGCCCGCCGAGCTCGGCCACCTCCTCGAGCACACGGCGCGTGGCCTCGAGCCCACGGCGGAGGTGGGGGGCCCACGGCGGGACCTCGGCCCGGGCGTAGGCCTCGCGCGCGAGGCGCGCCTCTTCGTCGTCGCCCGCGAGCGGGTCCTCGGGCAGCCGGTCGTAGACGGCGCGGAAGTCGGTGGTGGGCGCGAGGAAGCCGCGGAGCCCGTACTCCGAGGCGAGCTTGGCCTGGACGCGGAGGCAGGCGTGCTCGCGGACGACGTCGCGCTCGCTCAGGTTGTCGAGGCCCCAGTCGGGGACGCGGA
>JAAYBZ010000018.1 GCA_012744445.1 Myxococcales bacterium
CCTGCCCGGCGGCGACCTGTGAGGAGCTCGGCGCCGAGTGCGGCAACCCGCCGGATGGCTGCGGCAGCCTCCTCGACTGCGGCGGATGCCCGGTGAACACGGCCTGCGGCGTCGCGGTCCCGTTCAAGTGCGGGAGCATCGGCTGAGCCAGAGCTGAACCGAACACGTCGACGAGGCCGACGCTCCCCCGGGGCGTCGGCCTTTTCGCTTGCCCTCGGCGTCGAGGTTGCGCCCCCTCACGTCCACCTCTATCGTCCTCAGCCGAGGTGAGCCGCACATGCCGTCTTTCGACGTCGTCTCCGAAATCGACAAGCACGAGCTGGACAACGCCATCCAGCAGACCAAGCGCGAGATCGAGAACCGCTTCGACTTCAAGGGCACCGACGCCTCCATCGAGCAGACCGAGGAGGGCATCGTGCTCCGGGCCAATTCCGAAGGCCGCGTCGACGCCATCTACGGCGTGCTCGAGGACAAAGTCCTCAAGCGCAAGCTCTCCCTGAAGATCCTCGATCCCCAGAAGACGCAGCCCGCGGGCGGGCAGATGCACCGCAAGCTCGTGAAGCTCCGCGAGGGCGTCTCCACCGAGAAGGCCAAGGAGATCGTCAAGTTCATCAAGGACTCGAAGATCAAGGTCCAGGCGGCCATCCAGGGCGACTGCGTCCGCGTCAGCGGGAAGAAGCGCGACGATCTCCAAGAGGTCATCGCCTCGCTCCGCGAGAAGGACTTCGAGCTCCCGCTCCAATTCAAGAACTTCCGAGACTGACGTGGCCAACGTGCAACCCCTCGAGCGCCTGGTCGTGGGCTACCAGGGAGGCCCCGGGGCCTTCAGCCACATCGCGGCGCGGAGACACTTCGACGGCCGCGCCAAGTCGCTCGATCTCGTCGGCTTCAAGGACTTCTCCTCGATGCTCGAGGCGCTCAAGTCGGAGTCCGTCGACTACGCGCTCCTCCCCATCGAGAATTCCATCGCGGGCTCGATCAACGAGAGCTACGACCTCTTGAAGTCGATGGACCTCTACCTCGTGGGCGAGGAGATCCAGCGCGTGGTGCACTGCCTCATCGCGCTCGAGGAGGTCGACCCCAAGAGCCTCGTGCGCGTGTACAGCCACCCCGTGGCGCTCTCGCAGTGCCGGCGCTTCCTCGCGACGCTCCCGGTCTGCCACGCCGAGGCCTATCACGACACCGCCGAAGCCGTGGCGCACATCAAGGCGCTCGGCGATCCGGCGCAGGGCGCCATCGCGAGCGAGGAGGCCGCGCGTCTGCACGGGCTCCCGGTGATCGTGCGGGACATCGCCGACGTCCCCGAGAACTACACCCGCATGGTGGTCGTCGCGCGGGAGCCCGAACGATTCCCCATCGACGTGCCGTGCAAGACCTCGCTGATCTTCGGCACCAAGCACGAGCGGGGCGCCCTCGCGCGCTGCATCCAGGTGCTGGCCGACCGTGGTCTCAACCTCACCAAGCTCGAGTCGCGGCCGCGTCTCGGCACGCCGTGGGAGTACCACTTCTACCTCGACGTCGAGGGGAACCAGGCCGATCCCAACGTGGCCGCGGCCCTCGCCGAGCTCGCGCAGGTCACCGAGGAGCTGCGGATCCTCGGCAGTTACCCCATCTGCGCGAACTGAGCTCGGCGGCTCAGGCGCTCATCGCCTCGGCGAGCACCGGAAGCAGCGTGCGCGCCGGATCGATCTCGGGCCTTCCGTGGAGCACGAGACCGCCGAGCGTGCCGAAGACCCGCGCGATCATGATGAAGTCGCCGGGGAGCTTCACGACGGGATCGTCGGTCGCGGCTTCGAGGAGCTTCTCGAGCTCGGCGGCGACGTCGTCGGCCGAGTCGAGCGCGGCGAGCTTCTCCGGCGAGCGGAGCACGCCGAGCAACCCGTCGGCGAAGGTGAGGAGCGTGTCCGGGCGCCCCGAGCGGGTCTCGAAGCCGAGCGCGAAGAGGGCCTCGGCGACCGTCGCGCGATCTCCGACCATGAAGGCCTGCACGAGGCGCAGGTACTCACGGCGCGAGCGAGGCGAGACGAAGCCCACGCAGCCGAAGTCGATGAAGACGATCTGGCCGTCGCGATCGACGAGCACGTTGCCGGGGTGCGGATCGGCGTGGAAGGCGCCTTCCACGAGGATCTGCCGCGCGTAGCTCTGCACGAGCGTCTCGAAGAGCCGCGTGCGTTCGGACGGCGCGGCGGCGTCGAGGGCCGTCGTCAGCTTCTCGCCGTCGACCCACTCCGTGGTGAGCACGCCCTTCGACGAATGGCTCTCGACGACGGCGGGGGCGCGGACGCCCGGCGTGCGCGGGAGGGTCTCGGCGAGGGCGCGGGTCTTCTCCGCTTCGAGGGCGAAGTCGACCTCTTGGATGAGCGACTCGCGGATCTCGCGCTCGATGGTGTCGAGATCGACGGGCGGCAGCGTGCCCTCCATCGAGCGAAGGAAGAAGGCCATGAGCTCCAGGTCGAGGGCGAGCGTGGTCTCGATGCCCGGGCGGCGGATCTTCACGGCGACCTTCCGGCCGTCGTGGAGCTCGGCCTCGTGGACCTGGCCGATGCTCGCGGCCGCGCAGGGCGACTCTTTGAAGCGGGCGAAGCGATCCTCGAGCGCGCCGCCGAGCTCGGCCTCGAGCGCGCGGCGGACGACGGGGTAGGGGAGCTTGGGCGCCTGGTCCTGGAGGGAGGCGAGCTCGTCGACGAAGACCTCGGGGAGGATGTCTCGGCGCGTCGACAGGAGCTGGCCCACCTTGAGGAAGCCGCCGCCCTGGGCCTCGCAGAGCTCGCGGAAGCGGCGGGCGTTCTCGGCGTGGAGCCGCTCGAGCGAGCGCGCCGCGCGGGCGCGAGGGAGGAAGGCGGCCTTGGTGAGGTGGAGGCGGTAGGAGCCGGCGATCTTGCCGAGCGTCACGCCGGCGGCCGCCATGCGCAGGAAGCGCTCCTGCTCGCTCGAGGCGCGTTCGCGGAAGGCGCCGAGCTCCGTGAGGAGGCGCGTCCAGTCCTCGCGGGCCCAGGTCACCGTTTCTTCGGCGGCCTGGCGGATCTCCCAGACGCTCTTCTCGACGAGGCGGAGCGCGGCGTCGAGGACCTTCAGCCAGGCGATGAGGCCGCTCGGCTCGGTGCGGGCGGGGCGGCGCGGCGTGGGGGCGGTGTGCATGTCCATCGGAACTCTCCGGGTTGTGGTGTCTCACAGTAGATGACGAATCGGCTGCTTGGCAATCACAGTGTGATACAAAAAAGAGAAAACGGTTATATATCTAACAACGTGGAGCCCGAGAACGCGGACGCCGCCGTCGTTGACACCCCCGAGAACCCCTTTCAGACTGTCGTGTTCCGTCCGCGAGACCCTGGACCTTCGGGCTCGAACGACGGCGCGACGCGACGAATTGGAAGGAGTCCTGGATGTCCGAAGTCGACCGGGAGCGGCCCCGTCACATGCTCTTCGACGCGGAGGGCAAGCCCACGCGCGATAAGCCTTGGATTTTCCGCACTTACGCGGGGCACTCCTCGCCCCGTGCCTCGAACGAGCTCTACCGGCAGAACCTCGAGAAGGGCCAGACGGGCCTCTCGATCGCCTTCGATCTGCCGACGCAGTGCGGCTACGACTCGGACGATCCGGTGGCGCGGCCCGAGCTGGGCAAGGTGGGCGTGCCCATCAACTCGCTCGACGATTTCCACATCCTCTTCGACCAGATCCCCATCGAGAAGATGAACACCTCGATGACGATCAACGGGACGTCGATGTGGCTCCTCGCGCTCTACGTGGCGCTCGCGCGCGAGCGCGGCGTCGACGAGTCCGAGCTCCGCGGCACCACGCAGAACGACATCGTCAAGGAGTACCTCGCCCGCGGGACGTACATCTTCCCGCCCGAGCACAGCCTCCGCATCATCGCGGAGATGTACGAGTGGTGCCTCGAGCACGTGCCCAACTGGAACGCCTCGAACATCTGCTCGTACCACCTCCAGGAGGCGGGCGCGACGCCGGCGCAGGAGCTCGCGTTCGCGCTCGTCAACGCCATCGGCATCCTCGACCTCCTCAAGGAGCGAGGGCGCTTCACGCACGAGCAGTTCGAGCAGGTCGTGGGGCGCGTGAGCTTCTTCGTGAACAGCGGCATCCGCTTCATCGAGGAGATGTGCAAGATGCGCGCGTTCGCGAAGCTCTGGGACGAGATCACGCGCGATCGCTACGGCGTGAAGAACCCCAAGTACCGTCTCTTCCGCTACGGCGTGCAGGTGAACTCGCTCGGGCTCACCGAGAACCAGCCCGAGAACAACGCCTGGCGCATCCTCATCGAGGCCATGGGCGTCACGCTCAGCCGCAACGCGCGCTGCCGCGCCCTGCAGCTCCCCGCGTGGAACGAGGCGCTCTCGCTCCCGCGTCCCTGGGACCAGCAGTGGTCGCTCCGCCTTCAGCAGATCCTCGCCTACGAGACCGACCTCCTCGAGTACCCCGACATCTTCGACGGCAGCCACGTCATCGAGTCCAAGGTCGAGGCGCTCTGCGAGAGCGCGCGCGAGGAGATCGACAAGATCCTCGGCATGGGCGGCGTCCGCGCGGCCATCGAGAGCGGCTACATGAAGAGCGAGCTCGTGCGCTCGATGAGCGAGCGCATGCGGGCCATCGCCACGGGCGAGCTCACGGTGGTGGGCGTGAACCGCTTCACCGAGGGCCTTCCCTCGCCGCTCCTCTCGGGCGACGACGGCGGCGTCTTCAAGGTCGACTCTTCGAGCTCCGAGGAGACGCTCGCCGTGCTCGAGAAGACGCGCCGTGAGCGCGACCCGGCGCGCGTGAAGGCCGCGCTCGAGGCGCTCAAGGCGGCGGCCAAGAACGGCGAGAATATGATGGAGGCCTCCATCGAGTGCGCGCTCGCGCGCGTGACGACGGGCGAGTGGGCCAACGCCCTCCGCGAGGTCTTCGGCGAGTATCGCCCCGCCACCGGCATCGAGGGACAGCGCCTCGGCCTCGAGAACGATCGCGTCGAGAAGCTCCGCGCTCGCATCGGCGCGCTCGTCGATCGGCTCGGTCATCGCCCGCGCATCGTCGTGGGCAAGCCCGGCCTCGACGGCCACTCCAACGGCGCCGAGATGATCGCGGTCGCGGCGCGTCACGTGGGCTTCGACGTCATCTACTCGGGCATCCGCCTCACGCCCGAGCAGATCGTCGAGAGCGCGGTCGAAGAGGATGCCGACGTGATCGGCGTGTCCATCCTGAGCGGCTCGCACCTCGAGCTCGCCGACCAGCTGGTCGCGGGGCTCGAGCGCGCGGGGGCCAAGGACATCCCGCTCGTCTTCGGCGGCATCATCCCCAAGTCGGACTTCGCCGCGCTCGAGGCGAAGGGCGTCTCGCGCATCTTCACGCCGGCCGACTTCGAGCTCGTCGAGATCATGGAGCAGATCATCGGCGTGGTCGAAGCCTCGGCGAAGGGTTGAGCGTGTGAGCGTCGAGTGGATCGACGCGGCGCTCCGCGGAGAGAAGCGGGCCATCGCGCGTCTCGTCTCGCTCTTCGAGGATCGCCGGGTGGATCGTGCCTCCGAGCGGCGGCGCGTGATCGAGGCGCTCGACGCGCACCCCGAGGTGCGCGCGGCCGCCATCGTGGGGATCACGGGGACGCCCGGCGCCGGCAAGTCCACCCTCACGAGCGAGATCGTGCGGCACACGCGGCGGCTCGAGCCCGAGCTCCGCGTGGCCGTCGTCGCCATCGACCCCTCGAGTCACGTCTCCGGCGGCGCGCTTCTCGGCGATCGCACGCGGATGCGTCTCCCGCCCGGGGACGTGAACGTCTACTTCCGCAGCCAGGCTTCGGATACGGCGCTCGGCGGATTGAGCCCGCACACCTTCCAGGTCTGCCGCCTCCTCCACCGCCTCTTCGACGTGGTCTTCGTGGAGACGGTGGGCATCGGGCAGAACGAGATCGACGTGCGGCACCTCGCCGACCGCGTCTACCTGGTGATGCAGCCGCTCGGCGGCGACGAGGTGCAATTCCTCAAGGCGGGCATCATGGAGGTGCCCGACGAGATCGTCCTCAACAAATGCGACGAGGCCGAGGCGGCGCTCCGGAGCTACCGCGCGCTCAAGGCGGCGCTCTCGCTCGCGCGTCCCTTCGACGGCGACTCGATCCCCATCCACCGCGTGAGCGCGCGGACGGGGATGAACGTCGAGCTGCTCACCGAGCGCATCCTCGAGCGCGCACGGCTCGATCGGCAGTCGAGCCTCCACGCCCGCGAGGTGCACCACTTCGCGCGCTGGGTCGAGGACGAGTGGGGACGCGTCGGGCTCCGCGCGCTCGAGTCCTTCGGCGGAGCGGAGGCGGTGATGCGCGAGGCCGGCGACTTCGACGCGGCTCAGGCGTTCTTCGATCGCAAGGTGCGCGCGGCCATCGCGGCGTCCACCGCGAGCTGACGGAGCGCGCGCGCGTCGTCCTCCCGGCCGATCGCGTCGAAGCAGAGCGCGATGGTGGCGAGGGCGGCGGCTTCGGCGCCCTTGTCGGCGCCGCGTCGCGCCGTGGCGAGCACGCGGAGGGCGCGCGCCATCGCATCCCGCGGCCGAGCCTCGTGGAGCTCCACGAAGGCGGCGACGAGGTCGAGCTGCGGAGGCGCGCTCTTCCCGTCGTCGTGCGTCGAGGCGAGGAGCTCCCGTGCGAGCCCGAGATCGCCGCGGAGGAGCGCCATCCAGCTTCGCAGTGTCTCGGCCGTGACGAGGGGCGCGCCCTCGGCGATGCCCTCGTCGATGAGGCGGTCGGCGAGCTCGAGATCGCTCGCCTTGAGCGCCTCGATCCAGCGCGCGGCGAGCCGCTCGGACGCCGCGTGCGAGGTGGACGCGCCTTCGGCGTGGTCGCCCTCGTCGCCCCGCGCGAGCTCGGCCGCGCGGCGGCGGATCTCGGGAGAGCGGCTCCACTCCACCGCCGTCGCCGCGAGCTTGAGGGCGGCGCGGCGGTGCTCGAGCTCGCGCGCGGCCTCGGCGGCGTCGATGAGGATCGCCGCCGGCCCGTCGGTCTCGCCCGCGGCGCGCGCGTGCGTGGCGGCGGCCACCTTGGCGAAGAGCCCCCCGGCGAGATCCGCCGAAGCCTTGGCGAGGAAGGTCTGGAGCTCGACGCGACGGGCGGGCGCCATCGACTTGAGCACGGCCGCGCGGATGGGCTCGGCGGAGGGCAGGGCGATGAGGCCGCCCGTGATCCACGCCTCGCGCTCGAGGGTGCGCGTGGCGGCGCGGCGCGCGTCTTCGCCGAGGCCGTCGAGCTCGAGCGCGCGGTCGAGCACGGGACGCGGCGTGCCGGGCGGGCAGAGGGCCACGACCTCGAGCATGCGGAAGGCGTTGGTCTCGAGATCGCGGAGGCGCTCGGCGATGAGGCGCTGGAGGGGGACGCTCGAGCGGCGAGGGCGCACGCGCTGTCGCGGGCGGAAGCCGTCGTCGCCGAAGACGACGTCGCCGCGGCTCACGAGCGTGCGCGCAGCCTCGAGCACGCCGAGCGGCGTGTTCCCGCCTACCGACGCGACGAAGGCGGCGAGCTCGTGGTCGTCCGGCACGCCGAGGATCGAGGCCGCGAAGCGCGGGCCTTCGCCCCCCAGGCCCGAGACCTCGAGGAGCTCGACGCGCGCCTCGCCGAACGCGCCTTCGGGCGCCGTGCCCTCGGGCGGGATACGCGCGACGACGAGCAGATCGGGCCCCGACTCGGCGAGGTCCTTGAGGACGCGCGCGCTGGAGGCGTCGATCGCGGGGAGTGGATCGACCACGATCCAAGGCTTGCTGGGCGCGGCTGCGAGGAAGGCCGAGAGCGCGCGTGAGACGAGGGAGCGCGGGACGGGTCTCCCGAGTCGTACGTCGGCGAGCGCCTTGTGGAGCGGCTCGTCGAGGGAAGCGCAGGCTTCGTCGAGCTCACGCGCGAGCGGAAAGAGGCGCGTGAGCCCGTAGCGGAGGCTGCCGAGCGGCTCGAGCCCGAAGGGGACCGGGCCCATCGTGAGCACGCGACCGGGCGCCGCCATGCGCGCGACGTGCTCGAGCGTCGAATCGAGGAGGGCCGTGGCGGAGGCGCGCACGAGGAGGACGGAGCGGCCCGTCGCGCGGGTGTGCGCCGCGACGGCTTCGGCGAGGGCGCCGTGGCTCGCGGGGAGCGGCGGTCGCGCGAGGCGGGCGACGGCGGCGCGGCACTCCGCGATGGTGGGCGCCATGCGGTCGATGGGGTGGGCGCGGCGTTGGCCGGCTTCCTCGCCGAGCGGCGGCGCGAAGAGGAAATGACCTGCGACGAGGGCGCGCGCGCCGTCGTCGAGGACGAGCTCGCCATGCCCTGCGCGGTGGCAGAACCACTGCGCGCGATCGAGGACGTCCCCTCGCACGGCCCCTTGGTGCGGGTGCGAAACCTCACCGAGCGCGGCGCTCGCGGCGGTTTCCATCGAGGCGGGCGTCTCCGAGAGGAGATCGAGGACGAGCTGACACGCTTCGATCGCGTCGAGCGGCTCGAAGGCGGCGATGGTCGTGCCGCCGATCTGGCCGAGGAGCTCTCCGCCGGCCGCCCGGAAGCGCGACGCCGCAGCGTCGCCGAAGGCGCGGGTGGCCTCCGCGTCGCCGAGCGCGCGAGTCCAGATCACGAGGCGCTCACCGCCCCCGGATGATGCTGGCCACTCCTCGATGCTCATGGACGCACGGCATGGTTTCACGCCAAATGCTCACTGTAAAGCGCTGCGGAGCCGACCGCGCGCGTCGAATGCGGTAGGATCCGCCGTCTCTCCCTCCCTCGCCCGAAGGGGCTCATGCCGATCCAAGACGCGACCATCCTCATCACCGGCGGCGCAGGTTTCATCGGAACGGCGCTCGCGCGCCGGCTCCTGCCACACAACCGCGTCCGCATCCTCGACAACTTCCGCCGCGACGCGCTCTCCGCGAGCGGCCTCGCGGAGCACCCCAACCTCGATCTCGTGCGCGGCGACGTGCGTGACCGCGACGTCGTCCAGAGGGCCGTCGAGGGCGTCGACTACGTCGTGCACATGGCGAGCCTCGCCGGTGTCGACACGGTGCTCGAGCACCCGGTGGAGACGATGGAGGTCGCCATCGAGGGCACGATGAACGTGCTCCGCGCTTGCGTCGGACGCTCGCGCATCCGCCGCGTGGTGGACTTCAGCACGAGCGAGGTCTTCGGGAGCTATGCGTTCCGCGTGCAGGAAGCCGACGTGACGGCGCTCGGCGCGGTGGGGGAGGCCCGCTGGACCTACGCCGTGAGCAAGCTCGCCACCGAGCACCTCGCCCACAACTACTGGAAGCAGCACGGCCTCCCGACCTGCTCGATCCGCCCCTTCAACATCTATGGCCCGGGGCAGGTGGGGGAGGGCGCCATCCACGCCTTCGTCGTGCGCGCGCTCGCGGGCGAGCCGATCCGTGTCCACAACGAGGGCGATCAGATCCGCGCTTGGTGCTACGTCGACGACATCGTCGAGGCGATCATGCAGGTGCTCGTGCACGACGCGGCTGTCGGTGAAGCGTTCAACGTGGGGAACCCGAGGAGCGCCATCACCATCTATCAGCTCGCGCGGCTCATCGTGCGGCTCACGGAGAGCTCGTCGCCCATCGAGTTCGTCGAGTGGCGCTTCCCCGACGTGGAGCTCCGCATCCCCGACGTGCGCAAGGCGGAGCGGCTCCTCGGCTTTCGCGCCAAGGTCGATCTCGAAGACGGACTCTCGAGGACGATCGACTGGTATCGTCGCGGCCGGTGACCGAGACCACGGCCAGACGATTCTCGCTCGTGGGCATCCGCGCGGACGGATGGCTCGACGAGTTCCTCGCGAGCGCCGAGCCGCTCTCGCGTGTCGCGGAGATCGTCGGCCCCGAGACCTTCGCGCTCTCCGTGATCGCCGGCGCGCGCGTGATGGAGCTCGCGATGGCGCACGGCGGCGAGGTGCGCGTGAAATACCTCGAGGGCGAAGAGGGCCCCCTGCGGGAGTCCACCCTCTCCGAGTTCACGGCGAACGTGGCGCGCGCCTGCCTCCGCATCGAGGAGGGCGACGCGCCTCTCGGCGACGCGCCGACGGAGGCGGATCTCCGTGCGGCCGTGGGCGTGCGCACGCTCCTCGTCGCGCCCCTCTACGGGCTCGGGCTCTCCGCGCTCATCGACGACGGAAGGACGCGCTCGATCGAGATCGAGGTCGGCGACACGGTGCAGGTGGTCCACCTCCGCGACCTCCGCTCGCTCCTCGAGACGCGCATCCAGAACCTGGCGGCCGCCGCGCAGGCGAAGCCGGGCGCGCGCATCCCGATCCAGCGCTTCGAAGAGGCCTCCGAGGCCTTCGAGAAGGGCGAGCACGCCAAGGTCGTCGAGCGGCTGGGGCCCCTCGTCGCGTCCATCGCCGCGCTCGCGCGCCGGCCGGAGCAGCGCTCGCTCGACGCGGCGTCTCGCTCGACGGTAGGGCGTGGGCTCCGCGAGCTCGCCCTCTCGCTCCGCGCGCTCGGCCGCGGCTCCGAGGCCGAGGCGGTCCTCCGGCTCGCCATCCAGTGGTCACGCGACGACGCGGACGCGGCGTCGGCCTTCGCGGCGCTCGGCGGCGTGCTCCTCGAGGCGAAGCGAGACGGAGAGGCGATCGGCCTCCTCCGGCGCGCGATGGCGCTGGGCGCGTCCGACGCCGACGTCTTGCCCCCGCTCGCGCTCGCGCTCGCGCGCCGCGGACGATCCCTCGCCGCGATGGGGCTCGTCCGTGCGGCGGAGGGCGCGGGGCTCGTCGATGCGCGGCTCGCGGAGGCGCGCTCCATCGCGGCCCCGCGGCTCGGCGCGGCGTGGGATGCGTTCGAGGACTTCCTCGAACACGGCTTCTCCGACGATTCGCCCTCGTGAGGCGAGCGTTCGATCCATCGAAAGGAAGAGTGACGTGAAGCTCGACGAACTGAAGATCATCGTGACGGGTGGAGCCCAGGGCATGGGCGCCCATTTCGCGCAGCGCCTCCACGAGGCCGGCGCGCAGGTCGCCGTCGGCGACGTGAACGAAGAGGCGCTCGCCAAGCTCCCCGAGGGCATCCACCGCCGTCGCCTCGACGTGGGCGACGTCGACGACATCGAGTCCTTCGTGAAGTGGGCGGCCGACGCGATGGGCGGCCTCAACTCGCTCATCAACAACGCCGGCATCATCCGCGACGGTCTCCTCGTGAAGAAGGACAAGAAGACCGGCGAGATCCTCAAGCTCAGCAAGCGCGACTGGGACGCCGTGATCGCGGTGAACCTCACGGGCGCCGTCTGGATGGTGCGCGAGGTCTGCGCGCACATGATCGAGACGGGCACGAGCCCCGGCGTCGTCGTGAACATGAGCTCCATCGCGCGCCACGGAAACCGCGGTCAGTCCAACTACGTCTCGGCCAAGGCGGCGCTCGCGGCCAACACCGTGACGTGGATGCGTGAGTTCGCCCCCTACGGGATCCGCTTCGGCGCCATCGCGCCCGGCATGGTCGAGACGCCCATGACGCAGGGCATGAACCAGGCCGCCAAGGACGCCATCGTGAAGAGCATCCCGGTGGGGCGCATCGGCGTGCCCGAGGATCTCTGGATCGCCGTGAAGTTCGTGCTCGAGTGCGACTACTTCAACGGTCGCACCATCGACGTCGACGGCGGCGCGGGGCTCTGATCGCACGCGGCCGCCCGACACCCGGGCGGCCAGCTTCGCGCCCCTAGGGATACGGTTTTCGCTGAACACCTGAGCCGGCGCGAGCGCGAGGCGACGCCCGGAAATTCAGGATCAATTCGCAGGGCGACCTTGTTATCCTCCTCCGCGCAGGCGAACGGAGAGCGGATGGCTACGAGCGAATTCCCGGGCAGGTTTCAGCATCACGACATGGCGCCGGATCCCGACGATCCCGCGTTCCTCGAGTTCGCGTCGCTGGTCGAGAAGGATCCTGGCGCGTTCGAAGGGTGGGACGGCCTCGAAGACTGGGCGGCCGACGGCAACCAGCCCGACCCCGTCGCCCGCGTGTATTGGCGTGCCCTCGAGAGCGGCCTCGACGAGAGCCTCGCGTCCGAGCTCGCGCAGCGCGCGGTCGGCTTCCACGAGGAGTGGTACGGCGAAGACGCGCCGGCGCTCATCGCGCTCCTCCGCAAGGTGCTCGCGATCGATCCGAGCTCGTTCGACTGGGTCTTCCCGCGTCTGACCGTCGCCTACACCTCCGCCGAAGACTGGGAGGGCCTGCTCTCGCTCTACGACGAGCAGATCGCCAAGGCGCGCGATCCCGAGCGGGCGTGCAGCCTCCTCGAAGAGGCCATCCAGGCCGCCAAGGACTTCGCCGACGCCCCCGATCGCGCCATCGACTACCTCAAGGCGCTCCTCGTCCATCGTCCCGGCGACGCCTCGCTCGAAGAACAGATCCGGCGCCTCCTCGAGCGACAGGAGCGCTGGGCGGAGCTCATCGCCGTGCTCCGCGATCGCGCGCGCCACGAGGCCAAGGACGTCGCCGCGCGCACGCGGCTCGAGATCGCCACGCTCTACGTCGACAAGGCCCAGAGCCCGGCCGACGCGCTCGCCGAGGTGAAGGGCCTCCTCGCCGACGGCCACGGGAGCGCCGAGATCACCTCGCTCCTCGAGCGCATCGCCGAGCTCGAGCTCTCCGCGGATCTGCGCCGCGACGCGCTCGACCTGCTCCGCGCGCGCTACGCCGAGGAGGGGCGTGACGATGACGTGGTGCGCGTCCTCTCGGCCTCGCTCGAGATCGCCGACGAAGGGGAGAAGCGCACGCTCCACCGCGACGCGGCGACGCGGCTCGCGCAGGCCGGCGACGTCGAGGGCGCCTTCGTGCACGTCACCGAGGCGCTCCGGCTCGATCCGCGCGACGCCGGCAACCGCCAGCTCGCGCGCGAGGTGGCCGAGGTCACGGGCGATCACGCGCGCTACGTCGAGACCCTCGCGGCGGTCGCCGAGGGCATCCCCGACTCCGATCTCCGCGCCGAGTATCACCTCGAGGTGGGCCGCGCGGCCGAGGAGCGCCTCGCCGACTCCGAGCGCGCCGTCGCGCACTACGACCGCGTGGTCGCCGAGCCCGAGGCCACCAAGGACGCCGCGCGTCGCGCGCTCTCCCGGCTCGTCGCGCTCCACGGCGCGGCCGGCCGCGCCGAGGCGCAGCTCGCCGCGGTCGAGCGGGCGAGCGAGCTCGAGGATGACGCCGCCGCGCGCCGTAAGCTCCTCTTCGAAGCCGCGCGCCTCGCGCAGGCCCTCGGCGACTCGGAGCGTGCGCTCGTCTCGCTCCGCACGCGCCTCGAGGAGGACTCACGCGACGACGAGGCCCTCGACGCGCTCATCGAGACCCTCCGCGTGGCCGAGCGCTGGGACGAGTACGTCGACGCCCTCTCGCAGCGCGTCTCGCGCAACGCCGACCGTCCCTTCCAGGCGCGGGCGGATCTCGTCGAGCGCGCGCGCGTGCAAGAGACCAAGCTCGAGCGCCTCGACGCCGCCATCGAGACGTGGGGCCTCATCGCCGAGCGCTTCGGCGAAGACGGCGAGGCGGTCGACGCGCTCGATCGGCTCTTCGAGTCCACGGCGCGTTACGCGGATCTCGCCGCGCTCCTCGACCGCGCCGCGTCGCGCGAGGGGCACCACCTCGCGCAGGTGCGCTGCCGCATCGGCGAGGTCTTCGAGCGTCACCTCGGCCGGCCGGCCGACGCCGCGCGCGCCTTCGCGGGCGCCCTCGAGGGCGATCCGCGCAACGAGACGGCGCGGGCGGGCCTCGCGCGGCTCGCCGACGTCGAGGAGGTCGCGTTCACGGCCGTGGAAGGGCTGGCCAAGGCGTACCTCGCGGCCGACGAGTGGGAGCCGGTCCTCGCGCTCCTCGAGCAGCGGCTCGCGCTCGCGGCCGACGACGCCGCGCGTCTCGTCCTGCTCAAGGAGGCCGCGCAGATCCAGGAGCATCGCGCGGGGGCGCCCGCCGCGGCGCTCGGCACGCTCGGTCGCGCCTTCGCCATGGCCCCGATGGACGAGCGCCTCGAGCTCGACGTGCTCCGTCTCGGGGCGCTCGCGGGCGACGCGGCGCTCCTCGCCGACGTGCTCGCCGCCGCGGCCGCCGCCGTGAGCGATCCGCTCCGCAAGTCGCACCTCCGCGCGATCGAGGCGAAGACGCGCGAGGAATCGCTCGGTGACGCCGCCGGCGCCTTCGCGGCGTACGTCGAGGCCTTCGAGCTCAATCCCACCAACCTCGAGCTCGCACGCGCCGTCCGAAGGCTCGGTGTCGACGAACGCCTCGAGCGCGCCGAGGCGGCGCTCGCGCAGGCGTCGGAGCGCGAGTCGGTCTCCGACGAGATCCTCGGCCTATACGCCGACGTGCTCCGCGAGACCCAGAAGCCCGCGCTCTTCGCGGTGCTCAACCGCCTCGCCGCGCGATTCCCGACCCACCTCGACCTCCTCGTCGAGGCGCTCGCGATCGCGCCGGAGGCCGAGCGGCGCGCCGCGCTGGTCACGCTCTACGAGCGGGCCGCCGGGCTCTTCGCCCGCGGGGCTCGGGCGTCGGGGACCCGCACGCCCGAGGAGGTCGCGCTCGACGCACTCGACAAGCTCGTCGCCGAGCTCGAGGCCTCGGGCGAGGCGCGCGAGGCGGCCGGTCGACTCGTCGAGGGCGCGCGGCTCCCCGTCTCGCGTGAGCTCGCGCTCTCCTTCCGCCGCCGCGCGGCGGCGCTCTACGCCGGCCCGCTCGAGGATCCCATCACCGCGGTGGACATCTACCGCGACGTCCTCCGTGACGCGCCCGACGACGTCGAGGCCTTCGACGCCCTCGGCAAGCTCCTCGAACGCCAGGGGCGGCTCCCCGAGCTCCTCGAGCTCCGCCAGCGCGAGATCGAAACCTGCGCCGATCGTGAGCGCCGCATCGA
>JAAYBZ010000163.1 GCA_012744445.1 Myxococcales bacterium
ATCTCTTCATGGGTTCCTCTTCAACGCCGCCCACCTCCAGGGGCCGGCCGGCCGCCTCCACCACCGCCGGGCGGGCCTCCGCGGAAGCTCGGCGGCGGGGCCGAACGACTCGGAGAGGGCGCGCGATAGCTCGGCGGCGGGGCCGAACGACTCGGCGTACGCGACGGTGCCCTGTAGCTCGGCGGCGGGGCCGAACGACTCGGCGCGCGCGACGGTGCCCTATACCCCGGCGGCGGGGCCGAACGACTCGGCGCGCGCGACGGCGCCCTGTAGCTCGGCGGCGGGGCCGAACGACTCGGCGCGCGCGTGCCCGTCACCGAGCGCGACGGAGCGCCCCGATACGCCGGCGGCCGATAGTTCGTCCTCGTGCTCCACGTCTGCGGCCGACCGCGGTAGTAGGTGCTCGGCCCCACGGCGCGATGGGGCGAGACGCGCCGCGGCGGCGCCGGCCGATAACGCGGGAGCGGCCGCAGCGGCGGGCGGAACGCCGGCGCCTGATACCACCGCCCGTATCGGAACCAGTGGTACCGAGGCGAGGCGTAGAGCGGCGGGTAGTGCAGATAGAAGGGGTGCCCGTACGCGTACCAGTAGTGGTAGTAGGGGTGCCAACGCGGGTAGATCACGAGCGGCGCCACGTACGCCCCAGACCACGTGTAGTACGTCGGCGTGCTCGGCTCGACGTAGACGTCGATCGCCTCTTCCGCGGCGGCGCCTTCTTCGACGGGGCGCGGCGCGTAGACCACCACGTCGCTGCCCACCTCGGCCCAGCCCGCGTGGTGGAAGACCCACGCCTCGCCGTTCCACTCCCATCGCGGCGGCACGAGCACGTAGCCCGGGAGCGGATAGATCCAGCGCCCCTCCTGCCACTCGTAGGCCTCACCGTTCCAGACCCAATGTCCGGGAAGCCAGACGTACTCGGTCGAGTCGAGCTCGGCCTGCGTGGGCTCGGGCTCGTCGAGCGGCTCGGGGAAATCGGGGTGCGGCGGGATGCCCTCCGGCACCTCTGCCGGAGGCGCCGTCACCGGCGGCGCGGACTCCGGCGGCGGCGGCTCGTCGCCCGCTGGCGGCGGCTCCCCGCGTCGGGGAGCGGGCGTCTGCTCGCCGCCCGCGTAGGCCTCGTCGTAGGGCGCGGGCTCCACTGCCTCGTGCCGATCCGCGCATCCGCCCCACGCGAGCGCGAGGCACGTGCCGAGCACGACGAGCGGAGCCTTTCGATCCGGGCGCGCCACATCCCGATCCTCCGCCGGCTTCCCGGGGTAAATTCCCCGGGCGCGCTCAGTGTCCGTGACCGGGGACCAGGAGCCGGGCGCGATACGTCTCGAAGTCGAATTGATCGCTGTGTTCGTGGTTGTGGCAGTTGAGGCAGACGCCCTCGGCCGGGTCCCGCACGATCGTCTCGCGCTTCTGCCCTGGCCCGGCCGACGCGTGCGCGCTCCCCGGCCCGTGGCATTGCTCGCAGCCCACGTTCACGAGCGCGCCGTCGAGGTTCCACGTGACGGTCGCGCCGCCGGGCTTGCCGTAGCCCGTCACGTGGCAGCCCACGCACGCGAGGTTGAACTCCTTGTGCCGCAAGACGAGCGTCGAATAAGCACGCCCGTGCGGCGTCTTCTCCCACCACGCGTGCGCCTGCGCATGGCACGACGCGCAGACCTGGGATCCCACGTAGGTGGGCTCGCCCTCGTCGACCGGGATCGGCCGCGAATCCTTGAAGGCCTCACGGTTGTGGGCGTTCACGCGCTGGTCGTGCGCGCGCATGAGCTCGGCGACCTCCCGCGCCCGCGCCGCTTCGGGATCGATCTCGACGTGACGCGCCACGAAGGCCCGCCCCTTCACCTCGGAGGGCGGCGCGATCGACGCGATCTCGAGCCGCATCGCCTCGAGCCGGGCTCGCTGCGCCGCGAGATCCTCCGCCGCGTGCCGCCCCTCGCGCGTCCAGACCTCGAGCCGCGCCTCGAGCTCGGCCGCCGATTGGGTGAGCTCCTGCTTACGCTCCTCGGCCGTGGCGGGGCTGAGATCCTCGAAGGTCTCGCCTTCGCGCAGGTAGAGGTCGAGGAGCAGGAGGCGCTGCCCCTGCCGCCCCGCGGTGAGCAGGTGCGCCTTCCCGCGCGCCCGCGGGGGCGTGACGGCTTCTTCGTCGAGACCGGCGAGGAGGACGAAGTCCACGCCCGGCACGGCGGCGATCTCGGCCGCGCTCCGCCGCGGGCCCACGTGGAGCACGATGGCCACGTCGCGCGCCGGGGCTTCCGCGAGCACGCGCGCGAGCGCCGCCGGCGGGGTCTGCTCCACCCCCACGACGAGCACCTTTCGGCCCCCCACCTCGTAGAGGTGCGGCTCTCCATCGCCGAATCGGGCGACGGCCGTGGGCTCCTCGAGGAACGCCCGCTCGATCTCCGATCGCGGCGCGGCGATGAAGGTGCCGTCGAAGGGCGTCGCCGAGATCGCGCGCTCCGTGGTCTCGGCCGCGAAGCGCGCCTGGGCCTGCATCGGCTCGGGGATGGAGGCGCCCTCGAAGTGGAGGTGTCCCGCCGCGAAGGCGAGGGTGGGGGCGTCCTTGCGCGCTTCGCGCACCATGCCCGCCACGAGATCGAGCCCGCCGAGGGGGCGCGACGTGCACCCGCACGGCTCGGTCTGGCCCATGAGATCGGTGACCAGGACCAGCCGGAGATCGGGCGGAGGGAGGGAGCTCATGGGGATCTTCGAGCCCCCATCCGGGGATTCTCCGCAGCCACGGCCGCATCCCAAGGCGAAGAAAGCGAGCACGAAGGCGCCGATCAGGGTGGCCCGGGGGCGCGCGTTCACTTGACGAGACAAAATCACAGGGCTAGCTTCCGCTTCCTTTTCTAGAGCGGAACCGGCCACCCAAGGGCCGGAACGAGAGCTGAACATGGTCAAGATCCGACTCGCCCGCGCGGGTTCCAAGAAGCGCCCCTTCTATCACATCGTCGTCACCGAGAAGGAAAACCCGCGTGACGGCAGCTTCATCGAAGAGATCGGCTATTACGATCCGCGCCTCCCGGTCGAGAAGTCGAGCGTGAACCACGAGCGCCTCGAGTACTGGCTCAGCGCCGGCGCTCAGCTCAGCGAGCGCGTCGCCCACGTCGCCAAGGCCCACAAGAAGGCCGTCCTCGCGGCGGGCTGAGGTCCTTCATGGAAGATCGAGCCCGTGAGCTCATCGAGTACGTGGCGCGTGCGCTCGTCGACGATGCCGACGCCGTCGAGGTGAACGTCGTCGAGGCCGATCGCGCCACCATGTACGAGCTCTCGGTCGATCCGCGTGATCTCGGCAAGGTCATCGGCCGAGACGGTCGCACGGCGCGCGCGCTCCGCACGCTCCTCTCGGCGCTCGGATCGCCGAACGGCAAGCGCGCGATCCTCGACATCCTCGATTGACCTCGCGAGGCGCAGGTTCCGTGCTCGTCGAGCTCGGTGTCATCACGCGTCCGCAGGGGGTCCGGGGCGAGGTGCGCGTGCACCCGTTCAATCCCGACTCCGATCTCCTCGCCAAGCTCGAGGAGGTCGTGCTGGTGGACGAGTCGGGCACCACGCGCACGATGAAGGTCCGCGCCTCGCGGCGTGCGCCCAAGGCGTTCTTGATGTCCTTCGAGGGCATCGCGACGCGCGACGACGCCGAGACGCTCCGCGGCCTCTTCGTCTCGATCCCGCGCGAGGCGCTCCCGCCGGCGGACGACGACGAGTTCTACCTCGTGGATCTGCCCGGCCTCGCCGTCGTGCAGGGGGAGACGCGCGTCGGCGAGGTGCTCCGCGTCCTCGAATATCCCAGCATGGAATGCATCGAGGTCGAGTTCGAGGACGGGCTCCGCGAGATCCCGCTCATCGAGCCGTGGATCCTCGAGGTCGATCTCGACGAGGGCGTGGTCCGCATCGGCGATTGCTCCGACGTGCCCGTGAAGCCCAAGGACCGCCGATGAAGCTCCGCGTCACCATCGTCACGCTCTTCCCGGAGCTCTTCTCGGCGCTCGAGGTGGGCCTGCTCGGCAAGGCCATGGAGCGAGGGCAGCTCGAGGTCGACTTCGTGAACCCGCGCGACTTCACGACCGACAAGCACCGCACCGTGGATGACGCGCCCTACGGCGGCGGGAGCGGCATGGTGCTCATGCCCGGCCCCTACGTCGACGCCCTCGAGAAGGCCGATCCCGATCGCACGCGCCACCGCGTGATGCTCACGCCCCAGGGCAAGCGCTTCGCCCAGGCCGACGCGCAGAGGCTCGCCGAGCGGGGCGATCTCGTGCTCGTCTGCGGCCGCTACGAAGGCTTCGACGAGCGCATCCGCGAGGAAGTGGACGAGGAGATCTCCCTCGGGGACTTCGTGCTCCTCGGCGGGGAGGTGGCGGCGCTCGCCGTCGTCGAGGCCACGGCGCGCCTCGTCCCCGGCGTCCTCGGCAACGAGCAATCGCCCGAGGAGGAGAGCCACGCGCGCGGGCTCCTCGAATACCCCCAGTACACGCGCCCCTGGGTCTTCCGGGGCCGTGAAGTCCCCGAGATCCTCCGCTCGGGACACCACGAGCAGATCGCCCGCTGGCGCCTCGAGCAGTCGCTCCGGCGAACGCTCGAGCGACGCCCGGATCTCCTCGAAAACAGAGAGTTTTCCCCCGCCGAACGCAAGATCCTCGAGGCCATCCAGAAGGAGCGCCGCGAGGATTCCGGCGGGGAAGCGGGCGAGGGCGGCCCGAATCGTTGACGCCCTTCCGTCCCCGTGCTAACGAGTCGTCCCCTTATTTCCCGAGGCTTTCGTCGTGAGCAGCTCCGTACCTCAGATTCAGGCCATCGAGCGCGCCCAGATGCGCGACCTCGCGCCCTACCGCGTCGGCGATACCGTCCGAGTTCACTTCCGCATCCGCGAGGGTGAGAAGGAGCGCATCCAGGTCTTCGAGGGCGTCGTGATCCGCAAGACGGGTGGCGGCCTTCGTTCGACCTTCACCGTGCGCAAGGTCTCGTACGGCGTCGGCGTCGAGCGCATCTTCCCCTGCCACTCGCCCCGCATCGAGAAGGTGGAGATCGTGCACCGCGGCCACGTTCGTCGCGCGCGTCTCTACTACCTCCGCGAGCGCTTCGGTAAGGCGGCGCGTATCCGCGTCACCCAGAAGTCCATCACGGACGAGCTCAAGAACCAGTGAGCTAGGGACGAGCCTCGGCTCGCCTCGTCCGCGCCCCGCTGGCCTCGGCCACGCGGGGCGTTCGTGCTTCTACGCGGCGCTCACTTGCACCCCCCGTCGTGGAGCACGTCCACCCCCGCCGCGCGGGCTTCGCAGATCGAGTCGTACGTCACGTAGTCGCAGCCGCAGACCTTCCCCGCGCCCACGCAGCTCTTGGGGTCGTGCTTCTTGCAGAGCCCGGCCCCCTGGCACTCGAGCTCGTCCTCGTAGTCGCACCAATAGCCGCTCGGGCACTCGGCCCCTGTGAACCCCCCGCACGAAATGGGCTCGCCATCGCCATCGTCCGGGGCACACGCCGCCTGGCAGTCCTCGAGCGAGTCGAAGAGGGCGTCGCAGTCGCTTCCTTCGCAAGAGCAGCCGGTCAGGGAGACGCAAGCCTCGCCGTCGTACGCGTAGCCGAGGAGCACCTCGCAGAGCTCCACGGGCGACGCGTCCATCGGCGCGCATTCGTCGGGCGGCTCGCACTCGACCGTGGTGCAGGACACGCCCGGCGGTGCGCAGATGCCGCAGCTCGCGTTGCAGCAGACCTGATCGACGTCGCAGGTCACCGCACCACACGGCTCACCCTGACTCCCGTCGGGTCGATCGACCGTATTGGACGAAGAGCAGGCCGAGAAGAGGGCGGCGACGATCCCGAAGAAAGCCAAGGTACGCACGGAAACTCCCATGCGACGAAGTTACCAGCCTCCGCGATCCGCGTGAACCCCGGGTCTCTCAGATGACGGTGAGGGTCGACTCGCGGAAGTCGTTGGTGCCTGGGATGTGCACCCAGAGCTTCCGATCGGCGACCTTGCCGTCCATCACGCTCACGACGATGAAGGCGCACGGCCACATGAGCTGCCCTTCGGAGGCGAAGGTGTAGGCGTCTTCTTCGCTGAAGTACGCGCCCGCGTCGCAGTGCGAGTGGAAGATCACCTTCACCGGGCGGCCGCTCTCTTCGCCTTCGCGGAAGCGTCTCGCGGCGCGCATCTCGTTGAGCTTGAAGTAGGTGCGGCTCGTGCGGGGGAAGGTCTCGGGATCGAGGGCGTGGTATTTGTCGGCCTCGTTCACCTCGATCACGGCCTCGTCGAGGAGCGATGGCTCGCTCGCGGGCCCGAGGACGAAGCCGCACGCCTCGCTCGGGTAGCGCGCGAGCGCTTCGGCCTCGAGCTCTTCGAGGACGCTCGCGCGGATCTGGAGATCGCCGCGGATCCAGGGACGGTCACCACTCATAACGCTTCTCCCATCGCATCGGCGCGAAGTATCGATCGCCTCGATCGGCCGCGATCGTCACGACGCAGCGCGCGTCGTCGCGCTTGGCCATCTGGAGCGCGGCCCAGACGTTCGCGCCCGTGGAATGTCCCACGTGGAGCCCCTCGTCCTCGGCGAGACGATCGCTCATCTCCCAGCCGTCGTCGGTGGTCACGGGGACGATCTCGTCGGGTAGGTGCGGATCGTAGATGTTGGGCACGATGGACGAGGCCATGTGCTTGAGGCCCTCGAGGCCGTGGAGCGCCTCGGCGGGCTCGGCGGCCGCGCAATGGATCGGCCGTGAGTGCTCCTTGAGCCGGCGGATCGTGCCCATCGCCGTGCCGCTCGTCCCGAGCCCGGTGACGAAGTGGGTGATCTCGTCGCCGACCTGCTCGAGGATCTCGCGCCCCGTGCCGAGGTAGTGGGCGAGGGGGTTCGACGGGTTCGAGTACTGATCGGGGTAGAAGTAGCGATCGGGCTCGCGCTCGACGATCTCGCGCACCAGGCGGATGGCGCCGTCGGAGCCGTACATCGGATCGCTGTAGATGATCTCGGTGCCGTAGGCCTGCGTGATGTCCTTGCGCGACTGCGTCACGTTCTTGGGCATTACGAGCTGGACCTTGTAGCCGAGCGCGGCGCCGAAGAGGCTGTAGGCGACGCCGGTGTTCCCGCTGGTGGCGTCGATGAGGATCTTGTCCTTGGTGAGCCGGCCGTCGGCGATGGCGTCCAGCATCATGCGGAGCGCGGGGCGATCCTTCACCGAGCCGCCCGGGTTCATGTATTCGAGCTTGAGATAGATCTTCTTGCCGGGGACCTCGCGCTCGAGGCTCCGAAGGCGCACGAGCGGGGTGTTCCCCACGGCTTCGATGATCGAATCGAGGCGACGTAGGCGCATCTCTATTCCTCGGGGGAGGCCTCGCGCAGCGCTTCTTCGGCGTTCCCCGGCGTACCCAGGCCGAGCGTCCGTTTGATGATCTCCACCGCCTCGAACGCGCCACGCAGCGCGGCCTCGGCGCCTCCGAGCGAGTCGTGCTCGGAGGCCTCCGCGGTGCGGACGACGCTCATGCCCGCGCGGCGGAGGTACTCTTCGGCCCACGCGCCGGCCGCGCCGGAGAGCGAGAGCGCCGCTTCGCTCGCACAGAGGCGCGCGACGCCCTCGTCGCCGATCTCGTAGACCAGGCGATGGCGGGTTTGCAGGGGCGCGGACCGATACGTCGTCAAATGCCGCCCGCGATGGCCGGGATGATGCTGACGACGTCGCCGTCCTTGAGCTCGGTGGCGAGCGCGTCAAGGAAGCGGATGTCCTCCTCGCCGAGGAAGATGTTCACGCTGCGGCGCACGCCCTTCTCGTCGGCGATGCGCTCCTTGATGCCCGGCGCGGCGGCCTCGAGCGCGTCGAGGACCTCGCCGACGGTGCCACCCTGCACGGTGACCTCATCCTTGCCGTCGGTGAAGGTGCGGAGGGGAGGGGGGATGCGGACGATGACGGAGGCCATGCTCTAACTCCTGTTCGTGAGGTTCAAGTCGCCGCACTTTGGCGCATATCCATCGGGGCTCAAGCCCTCGATGAGACCTTCACACGAGGGGCACCCGGGGCGCGGGAGCGGGCGAGAGCTCCGGACGCGGCCCGCGAGGCCATCGTAGCGGAGCAGGATCCCGCGCGGTGAATCGCCGCGGAGGATCGAGAGCGCGAGCCCTGCCGCCATGGCGCCCACGACGCCGACGACGGGTCCCACGACGCCGGCTTCGGCGCACGTGGCGCCGCCGCTCGAGGGCACGTCTTCGAAGACGCAGCGGAGGCACGGGCCCTCGTGAGGGAAGCTCGCCATCGTCCAGCCGCTCCAGCGGACGGCGCCGGCGGAGACGATGGGCACGCCCACGGCGCGCGCCGCGTCGAAGGCGAGGAATTTGCTCGCGTAGTTGTCGGTGCCCTCGACGACGAGCGCGTGGTCGCGGAGGAGGCGCAGCGCCGTGTCGGGGCGCATCCGCTCGCGGGTGACCACGACCTCACGCGCGCCGAAGGCGAGGAGACGGTCGCGCGCCGCCTCGACCTTGGGGCGCCCCACGTCGTCGGGCTCGAAGAGGATCTGGCGCTGGAGGTTGGTCACGTCGACGACGTCGTCGTCGAGCAGGTGGAGCGCATGCCCTTGCTCGGCGAGGATGCGGGCCATGGGACAGCCGAGCCCGCCTAGCCCGATGACGAGCACCCGGTCCTTCATGCGAAGTACTCGGCGAGGCTGAAGTACCGCTCGCCCGTGTCGCAGAGGACGGTGACGACGCGCTTGCCCGGCCCGAGCTCACGCGCGACGTCGAGGGCGACGGCGACGTTGGCGCCCGCGCTGATCCCCACGAGGAGCCCTTCGCGCTTGGCGAGATCGAGCTTGGTCTGCCACGCCCGCTCGTCGGTGACCGATCGCACCTCGTCGACGATGGACGCGTCGTAGTTCGCGGGGACGAAGCCCGCGTTGAGGCCCTGGATCTTGCTCGGACCGACCGGCCCGCCCTGGAGGACCGGGCTCGACGCGGGCTCGACGGCCACGACGCGCACGTCGCTCCGCCGCGCCTTGAGGGTGGCGCCGACGCCGCTCACCGTGCCGCCGGTCCCCACGCCCGCCACGAAGGCGTCGGGGGCCTCGCCGTCGAAGACCTCGAGGATCTCGGCGGCGGTCTTCTCGCGGTGGACGCGCGGGTTCTCGGGGTTGTCGAACTGCCCGGGCATGAAGGCCGAGCGCTCCTCCACGATGCGCTTGGCCGCCGCGATGGCGCCGTCCATCACGAGCTCGGGCTCGGTGAGGACGATCTCGGCGCCATAGGCCTCGAGGAGCGCGCGACGTTCGAGCGACATGCTCGCCGGCATGGTGAGCACGAGCTTCAAACCGAGGCGCGAGCAGACGAGGGCGAGGCCGATGCCGGTGTTCCCGCTCGTCGGCTCGACGACGGTGTCGCCTTCCTTCAGCCGCCCGTCGCGCATCGCCGCCTCGATCATGGCGAGGCAGATCCGATCCTTGACCGAACCGCCGGGGTTCAGGTGCTCGCACTTGACCCAGACCTCGGCCGAATCGGGCCCGGCGAGGTTGCGCAGCCGGACGACGGGCGTGTGGCCGATGAGCTCGAGGACGGAGTCGACGACGGGGGCGGTTTGCATGGGTTCGGGGAGGATGACCGAAGCGCCGCGCTTCGTCAGATGGAGTAAACGTAACGGCGGGGAGGGCGGCGGCGCACGCCCTCGAGCTCACCTCGCTCACAGAGGTCCTCGAAGGTGACGGCGTCGAAGCACTCCTCGATGCTGCGCTCGAGCTCCTCGAAGACGCGCTGCGTGATGGCGCGGCTCGTGGCGTCGCCCATCGCGGCGTCCTCATCGGTCTCGCGGACACGGATCTCGCCCTCGAGCGCGCGCACGACGTCCCCCAGGCGGATCTCCCCCGGCGTCTTCGCGAGGGCGTAGCCGCCCTTGGGCCCGCGTTTGGAGACGACGAGCCCGGCGCGCTTCAGGTCCTGGAAGATCTGCTCGAGGAAGCGCGGCGGGATCGCCTGGCGCTCCGCGATGTCCTTGATCTGCGTCGCCTCACCGTGGTTGTGGAAGGCGATGTCGAAGATCGCGCGGATTCCGTAGCGGCCTTTGCTCGAGAGCTTCACCGAGCGAGGCTATGCGTTTTCCCATCGGATTTGTCAACAACCGCCGGGGGCATTTCCTCGTCGGAGATGCGAAAAACCTGGCGCCCGCCGAGGGTCGCGCGCTCGAGGATCGCCTCGCAGAGGTCGCCGAAGTCGTAGCCGGCGCCGGCCGCGATCTTGGGGAGCAGGCTCATGGGGGTCATGCCCGGCAGGGTGTTGACCTCGAGCACGTACTCGTTCTCGTCGTCGGTCACGAGGAGATCGACGCGCGCGGCGGAGGTCACGCCGAGGGCCCGGACGGCGCGCTCGGCGATGGTGAGGACGCCCTTGTAGCGGGTGGGCGAGAGGCGCGCGGGGAAGTGATATTCGCTCCCGCCCTTCTGGTACTTGGCGTTGTAGTCGTAGAACCCCGCCTTGGGCACGATCTCGATGGCGCCGAGGGCGCGGCCGTCGAGGATGCCGACGGCCACCTCGCGCCCGGGCACGAATCGCTCGACCAGGGCGTGGGTGTCGAAGCGGAGCGCGTCCTCACAGCGCTCGCGGAGCTCGGCCATGTTGGAGGCGCGGCCGGCGCCCACGCTCGAGCCGAGCGAGCGCGGCTTCACGAAGGCGGGGAAGCCGAAGGTGCCGTGGACAGCCTCGAGCCGGGCCATGTCGCGCGGCGCGACCACGTAATAGGACGGGGTGGGGACGTTGTAGAGGCGGAAGAGCTCCTTGGCCTTGGCCTTGTCCATGGCGAGGGCGCTCGCGAGGATGCCGGAGCCCGTGTAGGGGATCCCGAGCGTCTCGAGGAGGCCCTGGATGGCGCCGTCTTCGCCGAGCGTCCCGTGGAGCGCGATGACCGCCACGTCGATGTTCTCCTGGCGGAGGACGCGATCGACGTCCCGATCGACGTAGATCTTCGTGACCCGGTAGCCGCGCTCCTCGAGCGCCTTGGCCATGGCCTCGCCGCTCTTGATCGAGATCTCCTTCTCGGCGCTGAGGCCCCCGAGCAGAACTCCGACGTGCTTGTCCTTCATCCCTTCTTCTCCATCCGCGAGCCGAGTCGAGACCTCGTCGAGCAAGTCTTGGGCCAGGCTTCCTTCGCCGAAATCACGCGTCGAAGGACGTCTCCCGCGTTCGCCGCGCGTCTCCTTTGACACGGAAATGCGTGCTCACGCACACGGCGCGTAACAGTCCTCGCGAGCGGTCGTCAAAAAAATCTCACTCGTTCGGGTCGCGGAGCGCAAAGACGGTGATGGGGAGGGAGCCGGATGGCCCCTCCCTCGAGAGTACGCGGAGCTCGACGATGCGCCCCCTCCGGAGGCCGAGCGCGGCCGAGGCGAGGCGATCGGGGAAGACCAGTTTCACCTCGTCGTCACCGAGCACGTGACGGCAGGCGAGCATCACCTCGTGGCGCGCGCCGGGAGGGCGCCGGGGTCGCTCGTTCTCCGGAACGGGACGGAAGGTGCCCACCCAGGCGATCGCACAGCGGCCGGTCTGCCCGGCGGGGAGGAGGTCGCGATCGCCAAAGGGGTCGCGCGCGGCCATCACGGCCAGCTCGGCGGGCGGGGGCGGGTCGAGGGGCGACTCGCCGAGCACGGCGCGGAGCTCGGCCACGGGCTTCTGCTCGAAGCCGCCGTCGACGGAGCGCACGCGGATGCGGATGCGGCGCTTGGCGGCGAGGGCGCTCGCGTCCTCGGCGAGGGCGGCTGGGATGTGGAGATCGAGGTCGCCCTCGCCCGTGGAGGCGAAACAACGGACGATCCGGCGCTCGAGGATGCCCTCGGGGAGCCGGTGCGCGCCGCGGCTCGGGGCGGGCTCGCCTACGAAGGAGAGATCGCAGAGGCGGTCGGTGCCGACCAGGCCGTCTGGGACCAAGGGGATCACCCGGGGGTCGAGCGGCGCGTCCGGATCGAGCTCGATGCTGGGCTCACCGCCCCGGAGGTCGGGCACCGGAAGGCGCCGTTCCCTCGGCGCGCGCTCGCACGCCGAGAGGAAGAGGAACCCCACGAGCGTGAGGTAGGAGATCGTCGCCTTGCCGATGGGCACGTCATTGCCTCGCAGTGTGCCCAATGGTACTTCCGTCGCCGGCCCTGACGAGCCCTCGCTCGCGGCCCTGGAATCTACACATAATGACATTCACGGAAGCTGCCGTGGAGGTGCTTCGCCTGGTGGGCAAGCCCCTTCATTACAAGAAAATCACGGAGATCGCGATCGAACGTAACCTTCTCTCCCACGTGGGAAAGACCCCCGAGACGACGATGGCCACGCGCCTCGCCATGGTGGTCAAGAAGGATCGCGGTGACGCTCCGCTCATCAAGGTCAAGCCGGGAATCTTCGCCCTCCGGGAGTTCCCGGAAGAGGTCCTTTCGCAGATCGAAGAGGATCCGAACCTCGAGATCCCCGACGTGCTCGCCGACGAGACCGAGGCCGACGCCTCGCTCGAAGAGGCCCGCCGCGCGCTCCGCGCCGAGCATCGTCCCCCCGGCGCCGAGGTCTTCCCCGAGGAGGCCGACGACGACGAGCCCATCTTCTCCAAGCTCGACGAGGCCGAGGCCGAGGACGGCGAGGGCGGCTCGCGCCGCCGCAACAAGCGCCGCCGCCGTGGTCGCAAGGGCCGCGACGGCGAGGAGGCGACGGCCAGCGGCAACGGAAACGGCCGCGCCGAGCCCACGCGGGAAGGCCGCGAAGGCCGGCGCGACCGCGACCGCGACCGGGAGCGCGAGCGCGAGCGGGACGATCGCCGTGGTCGCGCGGCGTCCGCCGAGGTCTCGGGCAACTGGAACCGCGCGCCCGAGCGCGGTGAGTCGGCCGGCACCGAGCTCGCCGAGACCATCCGCGACATCCTCGAGCGCGGGCCGAAGCGCTCCAAGCGCGCCCGCGCCATCGCGGAGGAGCTCGTCCGCCGTCGCCGCCTGACCGGGGCGGCCGACGCCCTCGCGCCCACCGTCGCCGCCGCCGTCCGCGCCGACATCGCGCGCCGCGCCTCGAGCGGCGGACGCGCGCGCTTCCGCATCGACGGCGACGCCATCTCGCTCGTCGACTGGGAGCTCCCGGGCGACGCGGTCCGCTTCGAGCGCGAGGCCGCGCGCGTCGCGGGTCGCCAGCGCGACGCCGTGCGCCGCGAATTCCTCCAGACGCTCGCCGACCTCCCCACCGCGAGCCTCATGGAGCTCCTCGCGACGTGGCTCAACACCATCGGCGTGACCGCGCTCCGCGGCGTGAAGCGCGAAGGCGCCCCGGCGGGCACCTACCACCTCGCCGGCGTGATGAACCAGGGTCCGGTCTCGCTCCCGCTCGCCATCGTCGTGGTGCGCAAGGGCGGCGTGAGCCGTGAGATGGTCGTGGACGTGCGCGGCGCGGTCCACCACTACGGCGATGCGCGCGCGGCCTGGATCCTCTCGCTCCAGACGGCGCAGCAGGAGGCCAAGCGCGAGGCGGCGTCGCCGCACGCGATCCCCGTCTCCATCGTCGACGGCAAGGAGCTCGCCAAGGCCATGGAGCGCGCAGGCGTGGGCCTCAAGGTCTTCCAGCTCCCGATGCTCGTGCCCGACTTCGAGCTGCTCGACGCGCTCCGCGGGCCTGGCTATTCGTCGATGCCAGAGATCCTCGAAGAGGAGCCGCGGCCCATCGAAGAGGCCGAGGAGGAGGGCGAGGAGACCGTCGCCGAGGCGCGCGAGGGCGATGCCCGCGAAGGCGAGCCCCGCGAGGGTGGCCGGCGCCGCCGCCGTCGTCGTGGACGCGGCCGCTCCGAGGCGCGCCTGCTCTCGGCCGAGAGCGACGAGGATGCGGCGACGAGCGACGATCTCGAGGCCACCGAAGCCGACGCCCGTGAGCTCGTCGAAGACGAGGGCGACGACGTCCGTCTCCTCGACGAGGCCGAAGACGTCCGCGCGATCGACGACGAAGACGACGAAGAGGTGCAGCGCTTCGACGACGAAGACGAAGACGACGGCGAGCGCTTCCTCGGCGAGGGCGAGGACGACGAAGACGAGGACCGCTTCGACGACGACGTCGACGAAGACGACGATTCCTTCGGCTCCTCCTCGGACGCGGACGACGACGACGACGACGACGCGGACGACGACGACGACGACGAGGACGACGACGACGACGACGACGACGACGACGACGCGGACGACGAGGACGACGACGACGACGACGACGACGACG
>JAAYBZ010000164.1 GCA_012744445.1 Myxococcales bacterium
GAGGCGCCCCGTCTCGGGGTGGATGGCGAACTGGATGTTCGAGCCGCCCGTGTCGACGCCGATCTCGGTGATGATCGCGCGGCCCGCGTCGCGGAGGCGCTGGAACTCGCGATCGGTGAGCGTCATCGCCGGCGCGATGGTGATCGAGTCGCCGGTGTGCACGCCCATCGGATCGAGGTTCTCGATGGTGCAGATGACGGCGAAGTTGTCGGCCGAGTCGCGGATGACCTCGAGCTCGTACTCCTTCCAGCCGAGGAGGCTCTCCTCGATGAGGCACTCGTGCACGGGGCTCTGCGCGAAGGCCCAGCGGATCGCGCGGTCGAACTCCTCGCGGTTGTAGGCCACACCGCCGCCGGAGCCACCCATGGTGAGGCTCGGGCGCAGGATGAGCGGGAAGCCGATCTTCTCGACGGCGACCTCGGCCTCCTCGAGCGTGCGGGCCACGACGGCGCGCGGGCACTCGAGGCCGATCTTCTCCATCGCAGCCTTGAAGAGCTCGCGCTCCTCGCCCTTGCGGATGGCCTCGACCTTGGCGCCGATGAGCTCGACGCCGTACTTCTCCAGGGTGCCGCGCGCGTGGAGGGCGAGCGCGAGGTTCAGGGCGGTCTGGCCGCCGAGGGTGGGCAGGAGCGCGTCGGGGCGCTCCTTCTCGATGATGGCCTCGACGACCTCCGGAACGAGCGGCTCGATGTAGGTTCGATGCGCGAACTCGGGGTCCGTCATGATGGTCGCAGGGTTCGAGTTCACGAGGATGACCTCGTACCCCTCGGCCTTCAGCGCTTTGGCGCCCTGGGTCCCGGAGTAGTCGAACTCGCAAGCCTGACCGATGACGATCGGGCCGGAGCCGATGATCAAGATTCGATGGATATCGTCGCGGCGCGGCATGGAAGGCGTTCGCTGGCTCCTTGGGCCCGCGAAGGCGTGGCCTGGTCCAGCGTCGCGCGGACTTACCACCCACCGAAGGAGTGCGCCAGGAGGACGTACCCCGTTCCGAGGAGGGTCGTGGCCAGCGCGACCGGCAGACCCACCCGGAGGTGCTCGAAGAATCCGAATCCACCCACCTTGGCGCCCGCCTCCGCGACGATGACGTTGGCGACGGATCCGAGCAGCGTGAGGTTGCCCGCGAACGTGGACGCCATCGCCAGGAGCTCCCACCCCAGCGCCGGATCGGCGAGGCGCGCCATCTCGGGCTCCACCACCAGGATGAACGGGACGTTGGAGACCAGGTTCGATCCCACGAGGAAGATCGTCGAGAGGCGCACCCACGCCCCCGGGCCCATCGCCTCACTCGCGAGGGGGAAGCGCTCGAAGAAGGTGTCCGTGGCCCCGCTCGCGCGGAAGCCCGCCACCACCACGAAGAGCCCCGCGAAGAACAGGAGCAGCGACCAGTCGATGCGCGGCCAGATCTCGCGCGTGTCGCGGCGGTGGACGAGCATCAACGCGACAACGCCCGAGACGGCCGTGAACGCGAGATCCGTCCCGAGGACGAGGAGGCCGGAGATCGCCGCGATCACGCCGAGCGTGAGGCCCGCCCGGGCCGAGAAGGGCGTCGGCGCCTCCGGGATGGTGAGCGTCGCCTCCCGCAGGGCGTCGCGGTACGAGATCCTCAGCACGAGGTGGTTCAAGGCGAGCCCGAGGATCGCGACCGGGCCCATGAGCTGGAGGTGGTCGAGGAAGTCGAGCCCGCCGAGGTTGGCCACGAGCATGTTCTGCGGGTTGCCCACGAGCGTCGCGACGCTCCCGGTGTTGGCCGCGGTGGCAAGCGCGAGGAGGAAGGGCACGGCCGGCAGGCGCTGTCGCTCGACGAGGCGCACGACCACGGGCGCGCCGAGCACGGCCACGGCGTCGTTGGTGATGAACGCCGAGAGGATCCCCGCGCCCCAGACGAGGTAACCGAGCAGGCGCTCCGGCGTCTTCGCGAAGCGCACGAGCGCGTCCTCGGCCCACTCGAAGAAGCCGTCGACGGCCAGGAACGCGCCCATCCCCATCATCCCGAAGAGGAGGACGAGCGTGGGGCCGTCGATGGCGGCGAGCGCCTCCTCGGGAGAGAGCAGGCGGAAGGCCACGTAGGCCACGGCCCCGGCGAGCGCGCCCGCGGGCCGGTCGAAGCCGAGCCAGTTCAGCCTCCGCGCCGAGATGAGCGCGTAGGTGACGACGAAGATGGCGACGCCGGACCAGCTCACGCGCGCTCCTCCTCGAGCGCTCGCAGAAGATCGTCGCGCCGGAGCTTGCCAGCCTCGGTGCGCGGGATGCGGCGGACGAAGGTGATCCGCTCCGGGAGCTTGAATCGCGCGAGGTGCTTCGACGCCTCGTCGAGGATCGCGGCCGCCAGGTCGGCGCTCGCCTCGACCCCGGAGGCGGTCTCCACGGCCGCGTGGACGCGCTCGCCCAGATCGTCGTCGGGCACGCCGTAGACCGCCACGTCGGCCACGCCCGGGTGGGCCGAGAGCACGCGCTCCACCTCGGCGGGGTAGACGTTCACGCCGCCGCGCAGGATGAGGTTCGATCGGCGCGCCGAGAGGTAGACGTAGCCCTCCTCGTCGACGTGGCCGAGATCGAACGCCGTGAAGACCCCGGGCGCGAGGTATGAGGCGTCGGTCTTCGCGGGATCCCGGTGATAGACGAAGGGGCGCGCTTCGGAGACGTGCTCACAGTAGAGCGTGCCGATCTCGTTCGGGCCGAGGCGGCGGCCGTCCTCGCCCACGGCGAAGACGCGGAAGCTCGGGATGGGGCGCCCGACCGTCCCCTCGCGCGGGAGCCACTCCTCGCTCGTGACGAGCGTGTAGATGCCGCCCTCCGTCGCGCCCCAGTACTCGACGAGCACGGGCCCCCACCACGCGATCATCGCGCGCTTGAGGCTCGGCGCGATGGGCGCGGCGCCGTGGAGCACGAGCTCGAGCGCCGAGGGATCGAACGCCTCGCGCACCTCGCGCGGGAGGCGGTGGAGGCGCGCCATCATCGTCGGGACGAGGTGGACGTGACGCAC
>JAAYBZ010000165.1 GCA_012744445.1 Myxococcales bacterium
AGCGCGGTTTCGGTGAGTGGGCTCGCCTCCGGCCGAGCACGGGGGCGCGACGGTCCGCGGGCCCCGCACCTCTCCCCCGGAAAGCGAGCCGAACGGGGGCGACGTGCTATGGTCGTCGCGCCATGACTCGCCGCGCGAAGGTGGTCCGCGAGACGCACGAGACCCGCATCGAGGTCGAGATCGACCTCGATGGCACGGGGAAGACCCAGGTGGAGACGCCGATTGGCTTCTTGACCCACATGGTCGAGCAGATCGGCCGCCACGGCCTCTTCGACCTCACGGTGCGGGCCGAGGGCGATACGCACATCGACGGACACCACACCACCGAAGACCTGGGCATCACGCTCGGCAAGGCCGTGGCGGAGGCGCTCGGCGACAAGCGCGGCATCCGCCGCTACGGCGAGGCCACCCTGCCCATGGACGAGGCGCTGGTCTCCTGCCACCTCGACCTCAGCGGGCGGACGTACTTCGTCTTCCGCGTGCCGCTCCCCAAGGCGAGGCTCGGCGAGTTCGACACCGAGCTCGCGGAGGTCTTCTTCGAGGGCTTCGCGCGCGGGGCGCAGTGCAACCTCCACATGCGCAAGATCGAAGGCGACAACCTCCACCACATCATCGAGATCGCGTTCAAGGCGTTCGCGAAGGCACTCCGCGTGGCCACGGAGATCGATCCGCGGCAGGCCGGCGTGCCCTCCACGAAAGGGACGTTGACCGAATGAGCGCTCGCGAGGTCGCCATCCTCGATCTCGGCGTGGGGAACCTCCACAGCGTCGCGCGCGCGTTCGAGCGCGCGGGCGCGAGGCCCCACATCACCCGCGATGCCGACGAGGTCCGCCGCGCCGAGCGCCTCGTGGTGCCCGGCCAAGGGGCCATCCAGGGGTGCGCGATGGCGCTCCGCGGCGGGCTCGGCGAGGTCGTGCTCGAGCACATCGACCGCGGCCGCCCCTACCTCGGCATCTGCCTCGGCATGCAGGTCCTCTTCGAGGAGAGCGACGAGGCGCCGGGGACGCCCTGCCTCTCGGTCTTCCGCGGGCGCGTCGTGCGCTTCCGCGAGGACATGGTCGACGCCGAGGGCCGACGCCTCAAGGTCCCGCACATGGGCTGGAACCGCATCCGCGCGAACCACCCGGTCTTCCAGGACGGAGACTACTTCTACTTCGTCCACAGCTACTACTGCGCGCCCGCCGATCCCTCGATCGTCGCGGCGACGGCGGACTTCGGCGGCCCCTTCTGCGCCGCGGTGGCCAAGGACAACGTCCTCGCCTGCCAATTCCACCCCGAAAAGAGCCATCACGCGGGTGCGCGTCTCATCACCCGCTTCCTCGAGGTCGGCTGATGCTCGCGCGACGGATCATCCCTTGCCTGGACGTGAAGAACGGACGCGTCGTCAAAGGCGTGAACTTCGTGGGCCTGCGCGACGCGGGGGATCCGGTGGAGTGCGCCAAGCGCTATTCCGACGGCGGCGCCGACGAGATCACCTTCCTCGACATCACGGCCAGCCACGAGGAGCGGCCCATCATCCTCGACATCGTGGAGCGCACCGCCTCCACGGTCGCCGTGCCGCTCACGGTCGGCGGCGGCGTGCGTGAGCTCACCGACGTACAGGCGCTCCTCCACGCCGGCGCCGACAAGGTGAGCATCAACAGCGCCGCGGTGAACGATCCCGAGCTCGTGCGCCGCGCCTCCGAGCGCTACGGCTCGCAGGCCATCGTCGTCGCCATCGACGCCAAGCGCGTCTCGGGCGACGGCGAGGCGCCCCGTTGGGAGGTCTTCACGCACGGCGGGCGCAAGAACACCGGCCTCGACGCCATCGAGTGGGCCCGCCGCGTGGCCGCCCTCGGCGCGGGCGAGATCCTGCTCACGAGCATGGATCGCGACGGCACGCAGGGAGGCTACGACCTCCCGCTCACGCGCGCGGTCGCCGACGCCGTCTCCATCCCCGTCGTCGCGTCCGGCGGCGTGGGCTCGCTCGAAGACATCCACCGCGGGCTCACCGAGGGCGGCGCCGACGCGGCGCTCGCGGCCTCCATCTTCCACGACGGCCGATACACCGTCGCCGAAGTGAAGCAATATCTCCTCGATCGCGGCGTCCCCGTGCGCCCGCCTGAGAAGGATGTCTGAGCTCCGTACGAGCGCCGAAGATCTGCTTCGTGCCGCCGAGGCCGGCCGACTCCTGGTGCCGGTGGAGGTCGCCGCGTTCATCGTGCTCCGCTGCGTGGAGATCCTCGCCGAGCACCCGCGGGCGTTTGCGCCTCGCGACGTCACCTTCGACGAGCACGGGCAGGTGACCATCCAAGGCCTCGGCGCCGCCGGCGAGCACGAGGCCACCGCGGCCGCGACCGAGCTCCTCCGCCGCCTCCTCCTCGCGAGCTCCGGGGCGAGCCCGAGCTCGCTCCTCGAGTGGCTCGAGCGCAGCCGCACCACCTCGCCGCTCCGGCTCGAGGCGATGCGCGACGAGGTCGAGGCGGCGCTCGTCCCGCTCAACCGCGACGCCGCGACCCGGCTGCTCGCGCGCTTCATCCGGTCGAGCGCGGCCGCCGAGCAAGCCGCGAGCCGCCGCGTCGACGATCGCGCGCTCGACGACGAGCTCGACCGCTTCCTCCGCGATGGACGCGGCCGCTCGAGCGGCGAGCTCGATGCCCTCGAGTCGAAGCTCGTCGAGAAGCGGCAGAAGCGCGGCCCCGGCCTGGGGATCACGCTCGTGGTGATCGCCGCGGCCGCCGCCGTGGGCTATGCGCTGAGCGAGCTCGCCTTCGGCGGCTGAGCCTCAGAGGCGGATCTCGCCGCTCGCGATGGCGCGGTGGATCGCCTCGGTGAGCGGCACGTAGCGGTCCTCGAGGAAGTAGAGCCGGTCGTCGCCCACCTTCGACGGATCGAAGCCATCCTCGCGCAGATCGGTCTTCACGTGCTTGAACGTCGCCGTCACGCGCATCTCGCGCTGGAGGCGCAAGAAGAGCGGCCGCGCGTACGACGGGAGGTTCCGCTTCACGTATTCGGCGAAGCCGTCGAGATCGAAGCGCTCGTCGACCACCATCGCGGCCATCCCCGCGCGGCCGTCGGCGTGGGGCACCTCCACGCCGAAGACGTTGGACTCCTGCACGCCGTCGAAGCGGTTCAACACCTCTTGCACCTCGTTGGTCGAGACGTTCTCGCCCTTCCAGCGGAAGGTGTCGCCGAGGCGATCGACGAAGCTCACCCAGCGGCCCTCGTGGAGCTTCACGAGGTCGCCCGTGTTGAAGTAGTCGCGGCCGTCGCCGAGCGGATTGCGGAGGATCTTCTCCTCGTTCTTGGCCTTGTCGACGTAGCCGTCGAAGCGGTTGAGGCGCGTGATGCGCCCCACGAGGATGCCCTTCTCGCCCGGCTTCGCGCGGACGGCTCGCCCCTCGGCGTCGCGCTCGATCTCGGCCGTGCCCGGCAGCGCGCGGAAGACGTCGTGATCGCGGAGGAGCCGCCCCATCATCCCCGGGACGCCCTCGATGTTCACGAGGCCGACGTTGCCCTCCGTCGCCCCATAGAACTCGTAGACCTTGGGGATCGCGAAGCGCGCCTGGAAACCCTCCCAGATCTCGGGCCGGAGCCCCGCGCCGAGGATCGCCTGGATGCGGTGCGCGCGCTCCTTGGGGTGCGGCGGCGCGTTGTAGAGGTATCGGCAGAGCTCGCCGATGTACATGAAGTGCGTCGCGCCGAAGCGCTCGCAGTCCTCCCAATGGCCCGAGGCCGAGAACTTCCGCCGCATGGCGAAGGTCGCGCCCCCGGCGAGCGCCACGCCCCAGCCGAGCACGACGCCGCTCGAGTGGTACATCGGGAGACCCGATCCGTAGACGACGTGCGAGGGATCGATGCGGAGCAGGACCTGGCTGAAGATCCCGGCGGCGCGGAAGAAGCGATCGTTCCGCCAGAGGGCGGCCTTGGGGAAGCCCGTGGTGCCCGAGGTGTAGATGTAGAGGAGCGGATCCTCGCCCTTCTGCACGCGCGTGCGGCCCGGGTTGGCCTCCGAGCTCCTCTCGAGGATGGCGTCGAAGCTCGTCGCGCCCTCGATGGAGCCGTGATCGTCCCCATCGGACCAGACGAGGACGCGGTCGAGGCCCACGGGGAGCGCGTCGCGGATCTCGTCGAGCTTGGCCACGTGCTCGCTGCCCGCGAGGACGAGCGCGGGCGAGCAGATGCGGAGCGCGTGCTCGAGCTGGGCGCCGCCCACGTGCGTGTTCACGAGCGAGGTGACGACGCCGATCTTGGAGCCCCCGGCGATGGCGATCACGTACTCGGGCCGGTTGTCCATCACGAGCGCGACGACGTCTCCCTTGCGTACGCCGAGGGAGAGGAGCGCGTTCGCGTATCGGTTCGCGGCGCGATCGAGCTCGGCGTGCGAGATGCGCCGGGACTCGAAGAGGATGGCGGCGCCGGTGGGGTTTGCCTTCGCGTGCGCCT
Organism: Myxococcales bacterium; assembly: GCA_012744445.1. Lineage (GTDB taxonomy): Bacteria > Myxococcota_A > Polyangia > Polyangiales > Houyiibacteriaceae > JAAYBZ01. The sequence goes on from JAAYBZ010000165.1 coordinate 4,426, forward strand.
CGACGAGCGCGGCCGGCGAGATCCGCTTCGTCGGGCGCAGGTTCGCGAGGGCGTAGCCGATCGCGCGGAGCGTGAACGCGGCCTGTCTGAGGTTGGAACGAAACGCTGCGAAGCTCACGGGCCCCTCCCGGACCGCGAGCTCCTAGGCGTCCGCGGCCCCTCTCAGTCCTGCTCGGGGGCCGACTCCGCCCCCGCGCTCTCGCCGAGGGTATCATCATCGGCGCCGGAGCCGCCCTCGTCGTCGGCGTCCTCCGGCGAGACCGGCTCGACGTCGACGACGCGCTCGCCCTCGCGGAGGCGGATGACGATCACGCCCTGCGTGTTGCGGCCGGCCTGGCGGATCTCGCTCACGCGCGTGCGGATGATCTGGCCGCCGTCGGTGATGACGATGATCTGATCGTCCGGCTCGACGAGCGAGAGCTTCACGAGCTCGCCGTTACGCGCCGAGCAATCCATGGCGATGATGCCCTTGCCGGCGCGGCTCTGGAGGCGCCACTCGGAGACGGGCGTGCGCTTGCCGTAGCCGTTCTCGCTGATCGCGAGCACCTGCTGACGCTCGGCGTCGGCGATGACGGCCATGCCCACGACGCGGTCGCCCTCGCGGAGCTCGATGCCCTTCACGCCCATCGAGTCGCGGCCCATCGGGCGCACCTCGGTGACCTGGAAGCGGATGCTCATGCCGCTCGCCGTGCCGAGGATGACCTCGTCGGAGTCGCGCACGACCGTCGCGGCGAGGAGCTCGTCGCCCTCCTCGATGGCCACGGCGATGATGCCGGTCTGGCGGATGTTGGCGTATTGCTCGAGGTAGGTGCGCTTCACGCGACCCTTGCGCGTGCAGGTGAGGAGCGACGCGTCCTCGAGGAACTCGCGCACGGGGACGACCACCGCGAGGCGCTCGTCCTTCTCCATGCCGACGAAGTTCACGATGGCGCGGCCGCGCGTGGCCCGGCCGCCCTCGGGGATCTCGTAGACGCGCTTCTTGTACGCCTTGCCCTTGTCGGAGAGGAAGAGCAGCGTCGCGTGCGTGTTCACCACGAAGACGTTGGAGACCACGTCCTCGTCGCGCGTCTCCATGGCGCGGAGGCCCTTCCCGCCGCGCGCCTGCGCGCGGTACTCGTGGAGCGGGACGCGCTTGATGTAGCCCGCGCGGCTCACCGTGACGACGACCTCCTCGTCGGCGACGAGGTCCTCGATGGAGATGTCGCCGGCGGCGTCGACGATCTCGGTGCGGCGCTCGTCGCCGTACTTCTCGCGGATCTCCTGGAGCTCGGCCACGATCACGCCGAGGAGCTTCTCCTCCGACGCGAGGATCGACTCGAGCTCGGCGATGAGATCGGAGACCTCGCCGTACTCGACGGCGAGCTTCTCGCGCTCGAGGCCCGTGAGGCGGCTGAGGCGCATCTCGAGGATCGCCTTGGCCTGGCGCTCGGAGAGGAAGTAGTCGCCCCGCTCGCGCGCCCGCTGGATCTCCTCCTCGGGGCGGCCGGCGCGGCGCACGAACTCCTCGAGCCCCTTGAGCGGGAGCTGACGGAGGCGCGCCTTGGCCTCCTCGGGATCGCGCGACTCGCGGATGGTCTTCACCACGAGGTCGACCTCGGTGACGGCCATGCCGAGGCCCTCGACGAGCTCGCGGTGCGCGATGGCCTGGCGGAGGTCGAAGCGCGTGCGCCGCGTGACGACCTCGCGGCGGTGCGCGATGAAGTGCTCGAGCGTCTCCTTGAGGGAGAGCGTGCGCGGACGCTGCCCGACGATCGCGAGGCAGTTGTAGCCGAACGTCGATTGCAGCGCGGTCATCTGGTAGAGCTGGTTGAGCACGATCTCGCCGTGGGCGTCGCGCTTGAGCTCGATGACCATGCGCATGCCCTCGCGATCGCTCTCGTCGCGGAGATCGGAGATGCCCTCGATGCGCTTCTCACGGACGAGCTCGGCGATCTTCTTGAGGAGCTCGGCCTTGTTCACCTGGTAGGGGATCTCGGTGACGATGATCCGCTCGCGATCGTTGCGGCCGGGGATTGGCTCGATGGTCGCGCGCGCGCGCATCACCACGCGCCCGCGGCCCGTGTGATAGGCCTCGACGATGCCGCGGCGGCCGTAGATGAAGCCGGCGGTGGGGAAGTCGGGGCCCTTCACGCCGAGGCGACCCGTCTCGGGGTCGTCGCGCATGAGATCGTCGACCGTGAGCTTCGGGTTCTCGATGAGGCGGATCGTGGCGTCGACGATCTCGCGGAGGTTGTGCGGCGGGATGTTCGTCGCCATGCCGACGGCGATGCCGCCCGAGCCGTTGATGAGCAGGTTGGGCACGCGGCTCGGGAGGACCGAGGGCTCCTCCTCCGAGTCGTCGAAGTTGGGCACGAAGTCGACGGTCTGCTTCTCGATGTCGGCGAGCAGCTCGCCCGCGAGCCGCGCCATGCGGACCTCGGTGTAGCGCATGGCCGCCGCGGGATCGCCGTCGATGGAGCCGAAGTTGCCCTGCCCGTCGATGAGCGGGTAGCGCATCGAGAAGTCCTGCGCGAGGCGGACGAGGGCGTCGTAGACGGCCTGATCGCCGTGCGGGTGGTACTTGCCGAGGACGTCGCCGACGATGCGCGCGCTCTTCTTGTAAGGACCGCTCGCCGTGACCTTCTGGTCGTGCATCGAGTAGAGGATCCGTCGGTGGACCGGCTTGAGCCCGTCGCGCACGTCCGGAATCGCGCGTCCGATGATGACGGACATCGCGTAGTCGAGATACGAGCGACGCATCTCGTCTTCGATGGTGACGGGGAGCTTCTGATAGGAGTCGGCCATGGCGTCTCGGGGGTAGCTCGGAACCGGGGCGGACGGCGGCCCGCCCAGAGGTCCCGAGGCGTGGCGACGGGGTAGCACGAAATCGCCGAAAAATCAGCCGATTTCAATCGGTTCCGGGGGTTTTCGACCGGGTTTCGGCGCGCGGCCGAAAAGGAGCCCGATCGCCCGTTTTTTGACCGCGCGGAAGGGGCCGTCTTACATGGCCGCGATGGACTCGGCGATGCGCGATCTGGACCAGATCCAGGAACGTGACGACGACACCCCTTCGCGGAAGCTCGCGATGCTGGTCATGGCGGCCCTCTCGACCGTGGGGCTGGTCTTCGCCATGGGCGTCCTGCTCCGCGACGGCGCAGCCGCGAGCGCCGCGAAGGAAGATCCCCTCGGGCACCTCGACGCCCTCGATCTCGCCGCGGGCGCGAAGGCCGCCCCCGCGGCACCCGCGCCGGAGGAGCCCGAGCCCGAGCTCACCTTCCACGCGGCGCTCACCACCCCCAAGAACCCGGAGCTCGCGGCGGCCATCGCGGCCGCCGACGCCGAGCTCGCCGCGCTCGAGCAGCGCGATCCGCACCCGGCGCGCACGGTCGCCCTCGCCCTCAGCGAGGCCGCCGGCCGCGAGCTCCCCGAGCTCGAGCCCGCCCCGGCCCCGCGCGCCCGCGCCGTCCCCGCCAAGGCCGACGCCGACGCCGACGCCGACGAGGGTCGCCGCGGCTACGCCCTCCAGGTGGCGAGCTACAAGAACCCGGAGGAGGCCCAGACCTTCGCCAAGGAGCTCGAGCGCCGCTCGTACCCGGTCTTCGTCGAGCGCGCCGTCATCGACGGCCGCGGCGAGTTCCACCGGGTGCGCCTCGGCCCCTTCGAATCGCGCGGCGAGGCGCTCCGGCAGCGCGCCCGCTTCGAAGAAGAAGAGCGCATCCACACGCTCCTCGTGAAGCTCTGAGACGTCCCCGAACCGCGATGCTCATCGCGGCGGCGCGCCCGATGATCCCGGTATGGACAACAAGGATCTCATCGGTGCGGGCATCGGGAGCGGGCTCATCGGCGCGGTCGTCTTCGGGGTGATCGCGCTCATGGCGATCCAATTCCAGCTCCAGGAACCCATCCTCGCGTACGCGGTGCTCCTCGCGGCCTCCGTCGGGGCGACGATCTTCGCCGTGATCGGCCAGGCGGCCGCGCGACGTCTCCCGCGTCGGAGGGTCTGAGCCGGGCCTGCGCGGCCCGCGCCGAGCCGCTATCTTCGAGGGATGACGCGTGACGTCGCGCTCGTGGGGGATCTCGGCGGCACCAAGACGCTGCTCGCGCTCGTCACGCCCGACGAGAGCCTCGTGCGCGCGCGTTACGAGAGCGCGAGCTTCGACTCGCTCGAGTCGATGATCGACGTCTTCCTCCGCGGACGCGACGTGCGGCCGTCGCGCGCCGTCTTCGGCGTGGCCGGCCCGGTGGCGGACGGCCGGGCCAAGCTCACCAACCTCCGCTACGCCGTCGACGAGCGCGAGCTGCGCGCGCACCTCGGCCTCGAGCGCGTGAAGCTGCTCAACGACCTCGAGGCCACGGCGTTCGCGCTCCCCAAGCTCGAGCCCCGCGCGTTCCACCCCATCCACGCTGGGCGGGGCCGTGGCCGCGGGGATTTCTGCGTCGTGGCCGTGGGCACGGGGCTCGGCGAGGCGCTCGGCGTGGATCTCGGCTCCGGCTACACCGTGGTCGCCGGCGAAGGGGGGCACGTGGACTTCGCGCCCCACGACGCGCGGAGCGCCGACCTCCTCGCCTACCTCTGGGACACCCTCGGCGGTCACGTCAGCAAGGAGGCCGTGCTCTCCGGACGCGGGATCGCGCGGCTCTACGAGTTCGTGATCGACCGCGGCCTCGCGCGCCCCGCCCACGCGCTCGACTTCGAGGACGACCTCAACGTGGCCGTCACGAACGCCGGGCTCGCGGGGAGCTGCCCGGCCGCGCGGCTCGCGCTCGAGCTCTTCGCGGCGCAGCTCGGCGCGCACGCGGGCGACGTGGCGCTCCGAGCCCTCCCGCGCGGCGGCGTCTTCCTCGCCGGTGGCATCCCGCCCCGCCTCACGCCGGTGCTCGACACACCGCTCTTCCGCGACGCCTTCGTGAAGAAGGGGCGCTTCTCGGAGGCGCTCGCCTCCATCCGCGTCGAGATCGTCCTCGATCCCGCCGCGCCGCTCACGGGCGCCACGCACGTGGCCTTCGCCCGGTGGGAGGGCGAGGGACGCACCGCGCTGCCCTGGGGCGCCTGATCAGCCCCAATCGCGGCTGAGCCGGAACGCCGCGTTGATCATCCCCACGTGCGAGTAGGTCTGCGGGAAGTTCCCCGAGAGCTCGTTCGTCGTCGGGAGGATGTCCTCGCTCAACAGCCCGAAGGTGTTCCGGCACGCGAGGAGGCGATCGAAGATCGCGCGCGCCTCGTCCTTGCGGCCCACCCTCGCGAGCGCCTCGACGAGCCAGAAATTGCAGACGGTGAACGCCGCCTCCTGAAGCCCGAAGTCGTCGGCCACGTCGTATCGCCGCAGGTATCCTCCGTCGACGGCGAGGCCCTCGGCGATGGCCTGGACGTGCGTGCGGGCCTTCGCCTCGTCGCCCTCGAAGAAGCCGAGGTGCACGGCGAGGAGGAGCGCCGCGTCGAGGTTGGTCTTTCCGGCCGCCTGCGTGAGGACGCCGGGGTTGGGGTTCCAGCACTTCTCGAGGAGGAGCGCCCGCGCCGCGCGCTCGATGCGCTCGCCCCGCTTCTCGAGCGAAGCGTCCCCGAGCGCGGCGCCGATCTCCCTGGCCCGCCTCGCGCCCGCCCAGTGCATCAGCAGCGTGAACGCGTGGATCTGCTGCGTCCCTCGGAGCTCCCAGAGCCCCGCGTCGGGCTCCTCGAGGCGCCGCTCGATCTGCGCGAGGAGCCGGTGCACGAGGCGATGCGTGCCCGCGATGGCGCTCGAGCTGACGAAGCGCGCGTCGAGGAGCACGCGGCTCACCGCGAGGATCATCTCGCCGTAGACGTCGTTCTGGACGTGCTCGTGCGCCTGGTTGCCGATGCGCACCGGGCCGTCGCCCCGGAACCCGGGGAGGTGCTCGAGGATGTGCTCCTCCATGTCGGTGTCCCCCGCGGCGGTGTACACGGGCCGGAGCTCGTCGCCGTAGTTTTCGCAGAGGTTCCGGAGGTAATCGATGAAGAGCTCCATCTCCTCGAACTGGCCGAGCCGCTCGAGCGCGTTCAGCGTGAAGTAGGCGTCGCGCAGCCAGCAGAAGCGGTAGTCCCAGTTGCGCCCCGAGCCCGGGAATTCGGGGAGGCTCGTCGTCGTCGCCGCGAGGAGCGCGCCGGTGTCCTCGAACTGATGGAGCTTGAGCGCGAGCGCAGAGCGGATCACCGGCTCCTGGTAGTCGCGCGGCACGTTGGTGTGCTTCACCCAGCGCTGCCAGTAGGCGATCGTCCGTCGGAGCGAGCCCTCCGCCGTCTCCACGAGGTCCGTCTCGAGCGGCTGCCCGTAGGTGAGCGCCAGGTAGACGTCGGAGTCGAGGAGGAAGGGCCGTCCGTCTTCGATGGCCGTGAGCGGCGCGTTGGTGGTGAGCCGGAGCGGCGCGTCGAGCCCTTGCCAGGCGATGTGGTTGCTCGCGGACCACCGCGCGAGCTTCTTCCGCCCGTAGTCGCCGACCGGCTCGCAGACCACCCGCACGAGCGGCTCGCCCGAGATGGCGCGGATGATGCGGAACACCTTCGTGGGCTTGTAGTAGCGCTCGTACTGGCGATAGCGCGGCGCGAAGTCGGTGACGGAGAAGGCACCGCGGCTCGTGTGGAAGATCGTCTTGATGACGTTCGTGTTGTCGACGTACGCCTGGTGGATCGACTCCACATCGGGGGCATCGATGGTGAAATGGCCTCCTCGCTCGGCGTCGAGGAGCCTCCCGAACACGAAGCTGGAGTCCATCCTCGGAAAGCAGAGCCACTCGATCGACGCGTTCTTGATCAAAGCACTGAACGCGCAATTTCCGATGAGGCCGTAGTCCATGGGTCGACGTTCATCTTTGCCGTCGGCCGCGCTTGTGTCTACGGTGGATCGAGCGATGGTTGGGAACTCCGGACGCGAGCGCCCGCTGGTGCTCGTCAGCAACCGCCTCCCCGTCTCCCTCGAGCGGAGAGATGGCACCTTCCATGCGCGGATGAGCAGCGGCGGGCTCGCCACGGCGCTCTCGGGCGTGTCCGAGGACGCGGCGACGTGGATCGGGTGGCCGGGGCTCGTCGTCGATCCCTCCGAGGAAGCGGCGGTCGAGCGCGCGCTCGACGAGCACGGCCTCCGAGCCGTCTTCCTCTCCCACCACGACGTCGAGCACTACTACCACGGCTTCGGGAACGGGATCGTCTGGCCCCTCTTCCACTACTTCACCGATCGGGTCATCCACGATCGCGAGGCCTTCGCCACCTACCTCGACGTGAACCACCGCTTCGCCGAGCGCATCGCGGAAGAAGCCCCCGAGGGGGCCCACGTGTGGATCCACGACTTCCACCTCCTCGCGGTCTCCAACGCGCTCCGTCAGCTCCGCCCCGACGTCGTCATCAGCTTCTTCCTCCACATCCCCTTCCCCTCCTCCGAGCTCTACCGGATGATCCCGCAGCGCGAGGAGCTCCTCCGCGGGATGCTCGGCGCCGACTACATCGGCTTCCACACGCACGACTACGCGCGGCATTTCCGCTCCACCTGCCTCCGGGTGCTGGGCGTGGGCTCCTCGCCCGACGCCGTCGCCTTCGGCGGGCGGCGCGTCGGCATCGGCGTGCACCCCATCGGCATCCCGGTCGATCGCTTCGAGGCCGCGCTCACGAGCGACGAGACCACGCGCTACATCGCCGACCTCCGCGAGCGCTACGGCGGGCGCAAGGTCATCCTCGCCGTCGAGCGCCTCGACTACACCAAGGGCATCCCGCTCAAGCTGCGCGCCTTCGAGACCTTCCTCGCGCGCGACCCGCGGCGTGCGCGCGAGGTCGTGCTCCTCCAGGTCCTCGTCCCCTCGCGCCTCGACAACCCCGAATACCAAGAGCTCAAGCGCGAGATCGACGAGACCATCGGCCGGCTCAACGGCGACTTCGGCGAGCCGGGCATCGCGCCCATCGAATACCTGAACCGCAGCCTCGATCCGCACGAGCTCGTGGGGCTCTACGCCTACGCCGACGTCGCGCTCGTCACGCCGATGCGCGACGGCATGAACCTCGTCGCGCAGGAGTACTGCCTCTGCCAGTCGCTCCACGCCGAGCGCACCGAGCGGGCGCCGGGCGTGCTCGTGCTCAGCGAGTTCGCCGGGGCGGCCAACAGCCTCTCTCGCGCGCTCCTCGTAAACCCGTGGGACGTCGAGGGCGTGGCGGACGCCATCGAGGAGGCGCTCTCCCTCTCGCCCGACGAGCGCAACCTCCGCATGAAGACCATGGCCGAGCGGGTGCGCCACCTCGACTGCCACCGCTGGGGCAAGGAGTTCTGCCGCTCCGTCGAGCGCTGGGTCGAAGAAGAATCCAATCGCGAGTCGGCGCCGAGGCTCGGCCGGAGCGCGAGCCGCGAGATCGTGCGCCGCGCCGTCGAGGCGCCTCGGCGTGTCCTCTTCCTCGACTACGACGGCACGCTCCGCGAGATCGTCTCCCACCCCGACGCGGCCCGCCCCACCGATGAGATCCGCAAGCTCCTCGCACACCTCGCGTCGATGCCGGACACCGAGGTGCACGTGGTGAGCGGGCGCGATCGGCGCACGCTCGACGCCTGGCTCGGCGATCTCCCGATCTCCCTCTGCGCCGAGCACGGCTTCTACACGCGCCCGCGCGGCGGCGAGTGGCGGGCGGCCCACCACGTCGATCTCTCCTGGATGCAGGCGGCCGAGGAGGTGCTCCGGGGCATCGTCGAGGAGGTGCCGGGCAGCCACCTCGAGAAGAAATCCGCCGGCCTCGCGTGGCACTACCGCCTCTCCGACGACGACTACGCCGAATGGCGCGCGCGCGAGCTCTGCGCGATCCTCTCGGAGGAATTCGCGAGCCTCCCCATCGAGATCCTCCGCGGCCACAAGGTGCTGGAGATGCGCGCCGCCGGCGTCAACAAGGGCAGCTATCTCCGCGAGCGGCTCGACGGAGAGCCCGACGACACCTTCGTCCTCTGCATCGGCGACGACCGCACCGACCTCGACATGTACGCGGCGATGCCGCCGCAAGGCGTCGCGATCCACGTGGGCTCCGAGGGCGACGGAATGGACTACCGCCTGGACTCTCCGCGCGAGGTGCGCGATTTCCTCCGCACGGTCCACGCGGCCATCGTCGACTCGGCCACCGCGGCGGCAGGGCCTATCGGATGAAGGTCCAGCTCACCTCGGGCACGAGCTCGAGGTGGACGTGGTTCTCGTGGAGCTGGTCGCGGTGCGGCGTGATCACCGTCTGGAAGATCTGCGCGTCGATCATCTCGCAGGTGATGCGCCGGAGCTCGGGGTTGGGATCGGAGGCGCCCACGCCCTCCGCGCACGGCATCACGCCGCGCTCACGGTTGCCCCAATCGGCGAGGACGTCGAGGGTGCGGCCGTCCTCGAACTCGAGGAAGCGAACGTCGATCGCGAGCGCCGAGGCATGCCCGCTCCGCTTGCCGGTCTGCGCCACGCGCGCGTCGGGGCGGAAGACCGAGAGGTGACGGATCCGCCTCACGCCCTCCCGCTTGAGGACGGGCGAGAGCTTGAGGAGCGCGACCACGAGGCGACAGTCCATCACCTCGTGCACCGTGCGGCGCCCCTCGAAGACGTAGTCGACGCCGCCGATCGGCCCCTTGGGGCGCACGTAGAGGTGCTCGTCGGAGGCGCCCTCGGTGACCTCGTAGCGCACGCCGTGCGCGTCGAGGAGCGCCTTGCACTCGCGGGGCGAGAGCGCCCTCGGATCGAGCGCGAGCCCGGGCGGCGGCGTCACCGAGGCCGCGGGCTCCACGGCCGGCTCGCGCGAAGGCGCCTCGGCGCGCGCTTCGGTGGGCCGCACGGACTTGCTCGGTGACTTCTTCGACGAGGTCCGCGTGGTGCGCGTCTCGCGGCGCGCGCGCGAAGCGCTCGCCGGCTTCGCGTCCACCTCGTGGTGCACGTGCGCGTCGTCCTCGAGGTCGTCCTCGGCCTCGAGCGTCGCCGCGGTGGCGACTGCAATCGGCGCCTCCTCGACCGGCGCCGATCGCCGCGCGGGCTCGATGCGCTCCGTCATCCCTGGCGAGACGCGCGCCGTGATCGGACGCTCCGCGCCCGCGGTGCTCGCGCCGCCGACCCGCGCGCCCGGCTCGAGCGCGCAGGCGCCCACGACGAGCGCGGCGATCGCGCCGAGGAGGAGGAGCGGGCGTTCGACGACCATGCGATGCACCGGGATTTCCCCAGTCTATCGCAACTCCCTCGGGGCGCCGAAATTGCGGCGAATTTCCGTGAACGTCACACACGCGTCCCAGACGTGGGCGCCTGGGCGCGCGAGTTGTTAGGTTTGCCGAATCACCTCTCGCGACGTACGCACGAGGTGAAGGAGGGGGGACGTAGTACGATGGGCAGACTACCGATCAGGATCGACTACTCACTCGCGATGCACCCCGGCACCTCCGCCCCCGGTGGGCTCGATGAGCGGGAGCTCGACGCGTGCGCCTCACGCTTCACGGAGGCCCTCGACGCGACGCTCCACGACGTCCGCCGCGGCGCCCTCGGGTTCTGGGGTCTCGGCGGCGATCCCACGATCGCCGACGCCATCGACGCGGTCGTGGCGAAGCTCCCTGCCGTCGACGACGTGATGGTGCTCGGCATCGGAGGCTCGAGCCTCGGCGGCCGGAGCATCCTCGAGGCCTTGCGAGGCCCCACGGGCCTCGGCCTTCCGATCACGCCGGGGCCCCGCGTCCACTTCCCGGACAACAGCGATCCCTTCGTCCTCCGCGCCCTCTTCGAGCACCTCCGCCCCGAGCGCACGCTCGTCGTCGCGATCAGCAAGTCCGGCGGGACCGTCGAGACGGCCGCCGCGCTCCTCCTCGCGCGGGCCTTCCTCCGCGACGCGCTCGGCGAGAAGGGCATGCGCGAGCGCCTCGTGATCATCACCGATCCCGAGAGCGGCCCGCTCCGCGATCTCGCCTGGCGCGAGTCGCTCGCGTCGCTTCCGGTCCCCAAGAACGTCGGCGGGCGCTTCAGCGTGCTCACGGCCGTCGGCCTCCTCCCCGCCGCGCTCGCGGGCGTCGACGTGCGGGCCCTCCTCCGCGGCGCCGACGCGATGCGCGCCGCGTGCGAGACCCGCGACCTGCGCAAGAACCCCGCCGGGCTCTTCGCGGCGCTCCACGTGCTCCACCACGAACGCCACGGACGCGGCATCCACGTGCTCATGCCGTACGCCGACGCGCTCCGCCCCTTCGCGACGTGGTTCGTCCAGCTCTGGGCCGAGAGCCTCGGCAAGCGCGTCGATCTCGGGGGGAACGTCGTCGAGCGCGGCCCCACCCCGATCCCCGCCGTCGGCGCCACCGATCAACACGCGCAGGTGCAGCTCTTCATGGAAGGACCGCGCGACAAACTGATCACCTTCATCGCGGTCGACGAGCCCGCGGGTGACCTCGCCATCCCCCATGAACAGGGGGTCTTCGACGATCTCGGCGGCCTCACCATGGCCGGCCTCCTCGACGCCGAGCGGCGCGGCACCGCGCTCGCGCTCGCGCGCGACGGAAGGCCGAGCCTCACCCTCCACGTGCCGCGGATCGACGCGTTTTCATTGGGCTCTCTCTTCTTCTTCTTCGAGGCGGCGACGGCCTTCGCGGGCCGCCTCTACGGCGTGGACGCCTTCGGACAGCCCGGCGTGGAGCTCGGGAAACGTCTCGCGTCGGCCCTCCTCGGACGCGCCGGATTCGAGTCCGAGCGCGAGATGGTGCGCGAGACGGAATCGAATCGAAACGAGTCGCACGTGCTCGAATGAGGTAGACTCGCTCGGTCGAGCAGCCATGACCGCCGAGGACGAACGCGCCACCGATCCGCTCCGTACGTCGATCACGAGCGTCGGCGACATCCAGAGTCCCATCGAGCGTGACGTGGCCTCGCTCGTGATCCTCCGCGGCGTCGAGCTCCGCCCGCCGGTGCGCCTCGGCCTCGACGGGCTCGTCATCGGGCGCTCCTCCGAGGCCGACTTCTGCATCGAGCACGAGAGCATCAGCCGCCAGCACTGCCGCATCGAGGCCACCCCCGAGGGTTATCGCGTCCGCGATCTCCAATCGACCAACGGCACCTACGTCAACGACCGCCGGGTCGACGTGGCCTACCTCCGCGACGGCGATCAGATCCGGACCGGCCGCGTCATCCTCAAATTCGTCGTGGGCACCATCGAGGGCGCGTACCACCACGAGCTCTATCGCCTCGTCACCCTCGATCCACTCACGCAGGCGTTCAACCGCCGCCACTTCGAGCAGGAGCTCGAGCGAGAGCACTCCCGCGCGTCGCGCTACGGCCGGACGTTCTCGGTGATCGTCTTCGACTTCGATCACTTCAAGCGCATCAACGACACCTACGGGCACCTCGCGGGCGACGCCGTCCTCAAGCAGCTCAGCGAACAGTTCCGCGCCCGCATCCGCCGCGACGACGTCTTCGCGCGCATCGGCGGCGAGGAATTCGCCGTGCTCTGCCCCGAGTCCGATCTCGAGGGCGCGAGCCACCTCGCGGCCGACCTCAACCTCCTCGCCAAGCGCGCGCGGATCGAGTGGGAGGGCGCGATCATCCCGGTGACGATCAGCCTCGGCGTCGCCGAGTGGAGTGGCCCCGACGAGCTCCCCAAGGCGCTCCTCGATCGCGCCGACGCGCGCCTCTACGAGGCCAAGCGCACGGGCCGCGACCGCTACTGCGCCTGACGCCGCGGCCGCGGCAGCTTCTTGGGCGGCGTGGGCGGCTCCCAGACCACGCCGCGCGGCTCCCGGACGTGGAGCACGTAGCCGTCGTCGATCGCCACGCGCTTGAAGCCTTGATGGTGGAGCTCGCAGCGATCGAGCGCGGGCGCCGTGATCACGAACCGGGCCTCCGAGGCCGTGACGATGCGGCGCACTTCGGTGCACTCCCGACCCGCCACCTGGAAGTCCGCCTCGGGGAGGTAGCACCGCCAGACGAACTGCTTCCAGCTCTCGAGCACGACGAGCGTCTCGCGCTCCTCGACGGCCTCGACGAGCCGCGCGGGGTGTTCGCGGACCACGCTGGGCCGGAGGACGAGCGCGCTCCCCGCGAAGGCCGCCACCAGGACGAAGGTGGGGACGACGTCGGGGACCGGGCGCCAGTCGAAGACGACGGCGAGGGCCGCGCCGAAGAGCCCGAGCGCCACGGGATCCACGCCGAGGTCCTTGGCGAGGCTCGCGAGCACCGTGCCGAGGAGCACGGCGCGGACCCAGTACGTGCTCCCCCGGCCGAAGAGCGTCGACGCCAGCACCACCACCACCGGGACGGCGGCGAAGACGTACCACGGGAGGAAGTTCCGCGAGATGACGCCGAAGAGAAGGTAGTGGCCCGCGGCGAAGGCCGAGAGGAGCACGCCCGGGACGCGCGCCGACGGCATCGTGAGCGCCCGCACCGCCCCCACGGCGCCCGCCACGAACGGCAGCGTCCACACGTAGAGCGAGAGGTGCTGCGCGTAATCGGAGGCGCGCCGGCCGTGCGCCTCGAACGCACCGGCCACGCGCTGGAGGAGGTGCGTCTCCACGAGCGACGCCTCGAGCGCCGGGCCCACCTCGGCGCGCACCCAGACGAACCACCACGCCGAGGCGAGCACGAGACCGAAGAGGTGCGCGCCGACACGCCTGAGCGCCCCGCCGCGGCGCAGCGCGATCTCGCCCACGACGACGGCGCAGAAGGGGAGCGCCCCCACGAGCTGCTTGGTGAGCACCGCGAGGCCCACCACGATCCCGGCCGCGAAGGCGAGCCAGGTCGAGCGCCGCTCGATGGCCTTGGTGTGGAGGCCGAGGCTCGCGAGCGTGAAGAAGGCGAGGAACGGCTCGAGCAGGGTCTGCCGCCCGAACTCCGCGAAGGGCAGGGAGAGGAGGAGGAGCCCCGCGGCGAACGCCCCGGCCCCGCGCCCCGCCATGCGGGTGGCCATCCGATGCGCGAGGACGACGGCGCCCATCGACGCGAGCGCCGACGGAAGCCGGAGCGCGAAGGGGGTGAAGCCGAAGACGGCCGTGGTGAGCACGTGCAGCCAGTTGAGGAACGGCGGCTTGCCGTAGTACGCGTCGAACGCGCCCTCCTCCACGGGATAGAGGAGCTGGCCCTCGTGGAGCATATCGCGCGTGGCCGCGCAGTAGAGGCCCTCGTCCCAGTTGCGGAGGGCTTCGTCCGAGAGACCGAGACCGAAGCGCGCGATCGCCGCGAGCACGACCACCGCCGTGTCGAGCGCGAGGATCCGCCTCGGGTCGTGCACGTCTCTCTGCACGGGCCGGAGGGTATTGCGGAGGCGCGACGTTGGCGAGAGCGAATCCGAGCCTGCTAGTCTCGCCGCAACGCTCGACGCCGCGATCCGCGTCGGGCCCCCACCCCTCGCTCTCCTCTCGCTCCGAAGTGCGTCGCCTCGAAGTCTATCTGCGCGTGGCTCTCGTCGTGACCTCCCTCGTCACGGCGGCGAACGTCGTCTACGGAGTCGTGCGCCATCACCAGGAGTCGCCCCGCGTGGGCGACCTCGCCTTCGCGGCCTTCCACGCCTTCTCGCTCACGCTGCTTCCCGCGCTCGTCGTCGCGGCGGTCGCCGCGGCGCTCGTCGCCGCGCTCGCGCGTCTGCCGTTCGTCGGCGGGATCGGGGAGCTCCTGCGGGCGCCGATGTTCCAGCCGAACCCGGCGCTCCTCTCTCGCGCGCACGCCTTCGTGCTCACCCTGGCGGGCTTCGGCGTGGTGGCGCAGCGCATCGGTCTCCACTTCGCGACGCGCTACCACGACGCCTTCCTCTCGAGCGCGGCGCTCGCCGCGTGCCTCGTGGCCCTCGCGGCCGCGCTCCCCGTCGTCCGCGCGCTCCTTTCACGCCTCCTCGGCGCGATCTTCGAGAAGCTCCGCTTCCTCGCGGTCCCCTTCGTCTTCTTCGTCCTCTGCGTCGGGCTCGTCGCGGGGGCCATCGCCGCGCTCGCCATCGCGAGCCCCTCGCTCTTCACCGCCTATCATCCGGCCGACCTCGCCTTCGGCCCCGCGACCTTCGCCGCCTTCGTCGTCGTCGCCTGGCTCTACGAGCGGAGACCGCGCCGGCTCACCACGTGGGGCACGCCAGCCATCGTGGCGCTCTCCATCGTCTGCCTCCTCGTCTCGGCGCTCACCTACGCCAACCGCTATCGGCACCGCATCTGGGTCGAGGAGCGCTTCGTGCTGGTGAAGCGCCTCTACCGCGCCGCGGCGGTGATCACCGACCGCGACGGAGACGGCTACTCCGCGCTCTTCGGCGGCCAGGACTGCGACGACCGCAACCCCGAGATCCACCCCGGCGCGCTCGACGTCCCCGGCGACGGCATCGACGCGGACTGCTTCGGCGGCGACGGCGGCCCCGAGATCTTCGAGCTGTCGCGCGGACACTTCGCCCCCTCCCCGCTCGGGAGCGTCCGCCCCAACATCCTGCTCATCACCGTCGACGCCCTCCGCCCCGACCACCTCGGCTGCTTCGGCTACGAGCAAGAGACCTCACCCAACATCGACGCGCTCTGCAAGGACTCCGTCCGCTTCCACGAGGCCACGGCGCAGAGCTCGCGCTCCATCCGCTCCATCCCGTCGATGTTCACGGGGTTCGCGCCGAGCCAGATCGCCTACGGCGACGAATACCTCTTCCCCTCGCTCCTCCCGGAGAACGTCCTCCTCGCGGAGATCCTCGCGCCCTACTACCAGACCGCCGCCGTCCTCGGGACCGACTACTTCACGCGCTTCTCGGGGCTCGATCAGGGCTTCCAGCGCTTCATCCAGGACCACGTCTACATCCCGCCGCGCGGCCGCGTCACCGAGCGCGCGATGGACGAGCTCCGCCGCCTGCGCATGATCGACCGGCCCTATTTCCTCTGGGCCTATTTCTTCAACGTCCACGAGCCCTACCTCCAAGACGGCCTCCCCTCCCGGTTCGGTGAGGGTCGGATGGCGGACTACGACGAGGAGATCGCGCTCGTCGACGTCGAGATCCAGCGGCTCCTCGAGTTCGAGCGCTCGCTCGACTTCAGGCGCCCCACCGTGATCATCCTCCACTCCGATCACGGCGAGGCCTTCTGGGAGCACGGGCACATCGGCCACTCGCACAACGTCCACCGCGAGGAGATCCGCTCGACGCTCCTCGTCCACGTCCCCGGGGTCGAGCCGCGCGACGTCCACGTCCCCGTCCCGCTCTCGGACCTCATGCCGACGATCGCCAACCTCGCGAACGTCCCCCTCTCGCACGACGTCCCGGCGCGGAGCCTCGTCCCGCTCCTCACCGAGGAGCCCGGCCCCGAGTTCGTCGACCGCCCGATCTTCAGCGAGGTGCTCCCCGACGGTCACTACCCGTGGGACGAGAAGATGATCCAGCGAGGCACGCAGAAGCTCATCTACGATCCGCGGAGCGGTCGCGTGCAGCTCTTCGATCACGCCACCGATCCCTTCGAGCACGACGACCTCAGCGACGATCACCCCGAGCTGGTGGAAGAGCTCCTCGGCATGTTGCGGAGCTGGATCGCCACGACACACCGCCCCGAACAGCGCGACGAGCTCGTGATCCAGCAGAACCGACTCGACGCCCTGCCGGAGGAGATGACGCATCCGCTCGACGTCACCTTCGGCGGCTTCCTCCGCGTCGTCGGCTTCGACCTCAACAAGACGCGCTTCCGTCGGGGCGACCAGATCGAGCTCGACTTCTACTACGAGGTCCTCGGGGAGACCTCCAAGGACCTCTTCTTCTACGTGGAGGTGCGCGACCTCGAGGGGCGCGAGCTCCGCCACGACTTCCACGCGCGCCATTACCCCATGAACGGACGGTACCGGACGAATCGTTTCCGCAAGGGCGAGCTCCTCCGCGATCCCATCCGGCTCCCGATCCCGCGGAACCTCCGCGCGCCGGGGACGGTCGTGCTCAGCCTCACCGTGGCCGACGGGCGCCACGTCGTGCGCTTCTCGGGCGCGAAGGGCTCGGGCACCACGCTCGAGCTCGCGCGGATCGAACTGAAATGACCTCGAACGCGGCCCTTGGTCTTGCGAAGGTGGAGACGGCTGATTATCGTCGTTTCTGATCGACCCAAAACACGTAATTCCACGGGTTTTATTGGGTCGAGAGGTGCCCATGTCCGCAGACGAGACGACCCCCACCCCCGCCCCGGACGACGCCGATCTCGTCCCGGCGGAAGGCGAGCTTCCGCTCCTCCCCATCCGGAACGCCGTGTTGTTCCCCGGGGCCGTGGCTCCCTTCGACGTCGGCCGTGAGAAGTCGGTCGCGCTCGTCGAGGACATCGAGAACCTCGAGCAGCCGATCATCGGGATCTTCGCGCAGCGCGACGCTTCGGTCGACGACCCGGGCCACGACGACCTCTACCCCGTGGGCGTGGCCGCGCGCGTGCTCAAGGCGCTCAAGCACAGCTCCGGCAACTACAGCCTCATCCTGCAGGGCCTCACGCGCATCCGGCTCGATCGCATCACCACCTCGGAGCCCTACGTCCGAGCGCACGTGACGCGCGTGGCCGAGCCGCCCTCCGACGACGTCGAGGCCGAGGCGCTCGCGCTGAGCCTCCGCGACATCGCCAAGCAGGTCATCCAGCTCATGCCCGAGCTGCCGCGAGAGGCTGGCTCGCTGGTCGACTCCATCCAGGATCCCGGCCAGCTCGCCGACCTCGTCGCCGCCAACCTCGACGCGCCGGTCGACGAGAAGGCCCAACTCCTCGAGACCTTCGACGCCAAGGAGCGCATCCGCCGCGTCCTCCGTCTCCTCACGCGCCAGCTCGAGATCCTCAAGATGCGCGAGCGCATCAACTCGCAGATCAAAGAGGAGATGGGCAAGAACCAGCGCGAGTACGTCCTCCGGCAGCAGCTCAAGGCCATCAAGGAGGAGCTCGGCGAAGAAGACGGCGATCAGGGCGATCTCGACCTCCTCGAGGAGCGCATCGCCAAGGCCGATCTGCCCCCCGAGGCCGACAAGGTCGCGCGCAAGCAGCTCAAGCGCCTTCGCCAGATGCAGGTCGGCTCGGCCGAGTACACGGTCGTCCGCACGTACATCGACTGGCTGCTCGACGTCCCCTGGACCAAGCAGACCACCGACATCCTCGACATCGCGCAGGTGCGCAAGGTCCTCGACGAGGACCACGCCGGCCTCGAGAAGGTCAAGAAGCGCATCGTCGAGTACCTCGCCGTCCGCAAGCTCAAGAAGGACAAGAAGGGCCCGATCCTCTGCCTCATCGGCCCGCCCGGTGTCGGTAAGACCTCGCTCGGCCGCTCCATCGCTCGCGCGCTCGGGCGCAAGTTCCACCGCATCAGCCTCGGCGGCGTGCACGACGAGGCCGCGATCCGCGGCCACCGCCGCACCTACGTCGGCGCGCTCCCCGGTCAGGTCATCCAGGGCATGAAGAAGGCGGGCACGGTCAACCCGGTCTTCATGCTCGACGAGATCGACAAGATCGGCCACGACTTCCGCGGCGATCCCGCGGCGGCGCTCCTCGAGGTCCTCGACCCCGAGCAGAACGACACCTTCCAGGACCACTACCTCGAGGTCCCCTACGACCTCTCCAAGGTGATGTTCATCGCGACCGCGAACGTGGGCGACACCATCCCGCCCGCGCTCAAGGACCGCATGGAGGTCATCGAGATCCCGGGCTACACGCGCCGGGAGAAGCTCGACATCGCCAAGAACCACCTCGTGCCCAAGCAGCTCGCCGAGCACGGCATCTCGGAGGAGCAGCTCAAGCTCGAGGACTCGTGCCTCGAGGCCATCATCGACAACCACACGCGCGAGGCGGGCGTCCGTAACCTCGAGCGCCAGATCGCGAGCGTGGTCCGCGGCATCGCCGTGAAGGTGGCCGAGGGCGAGAAGGGCCCCTGGACGCTCAAGACCGAGGACGACGTCCGCGAGTTCCTCGGGCCGCCCCGCTTCACCTCCGAGGTCGCCGAGCGCACCGCGGAGACGGGCGTGGCCACGGGCCTCGCGTGGACGGCGGTCGGCGGCGAGATCCTCTTCATCGAGGCCACGCGGATGCACGGCACGGGCAAGCTCCAGCTCACCGGCCAGCTCGGCGACGTCATGAAGGAGTCGGCGCAGGCGGCGATGAGCTACGTGCGCTCGCACGCCAAGCAGCTCGGCATCCCCGAGGACTTCCTCGAGAAGAGCGACATCCACATCCACATCCCCGCGGGCGCGATGCCCAAGGACGGCCCCTCGGCCGGTGTGACGATGATGACGGCGCTCGTCTCGCTCCTCACGCACATCAAGGTGCGCCACGACGTGGCGATGACGGGCGAGATCACCCTCCGCGGTCGCGTGCTCCCCGTGGGCGGCATCAAGGAGAAGGTCCTCGCGGCGCATCGCGCCGGCATCAAGCGGGTCATCCTCCCGGAGCGCAACAAGGCCGATCTCGAAGAGGTGCCCGGCGAGATCCGCGAAGAGCTCGAGTTCGTCTTCGCCCAGAAGATGGACGACGTCCTCCTCGCGGCCCTCAGCGAGCCGGAGCAGCTCAAGCTCGAGCCGACCAAGGGCGACGTGAGCGAATCGACCTCGCACGCGCCTTCGTCTCCGTGAGCTCGGGGAGAGCTGCTACCATCGGCCCATGAAGCATCCGAAGGTCGCCGTCCTCGGCGCGGGGAGCTGGGGGACCGCCCTCGCCAAGCTCCTCGCCGACAAGGGCTTCGAGACGCGGCTCTGGTCCCGTCGTGAGGATCAGGCCCGCGCCATCCAGGAGAAGCGGGTCAACGAGGACTATCTCCCCGGCGCCGTCCTCCCGCCCACCCTCACGGCCACGCACGATCTCGAGCGCGCGCTCGCGGGCGCCGATCTCGTCGTCGTGGTCGTGCCCACGGTGGGCCTCCGCGAGGTGCTCGACCAGGCCGTCCCGCTCTTCCCCAAGGGCGCGCCCATCGTCAGCGCCACCAAGGGCATCGAGGAGGGCACCCTCAAGCTCGTCTCCGAGATCTTCGAGGAGCACCTCCCGCCCGAGGAGCACGGCCGCCTCACCTACCTCGGCGGGCCTTCGTTCGCCAAGGAGGTCGCCGATCGCGTGCCCACGGTCGTCTGCGTCGCCGGCCGCGACGAGGCCACCGTCAAGCGCGTCCAGGACTGGTTCTGGACGGATCGGTTCCGCGTGTACCGCACCGACGACGTCATCGGCGTCGAGCTCGGCGGCGCGCTCAAGAACGTCATCGCCATCGCCGCCGGCGTGGCCGACGGCATGGGCCTCGGGCACAACTCCCGCGCCGGCCTCATCACCCGCGGGCTCGCCGAGATCACCCGCCTCGCCGTGGCGCGCGGCGGCCATCCGCTCACACTCTCGGGCCTCTCGGGCATGGGCGATCTCGTGCTCACCTGCACCGGCCACCTCTCGCGCAACCGCCAGGTGGGCGTGAAGCTCGGCCAGGGGATGAAGCTCTCCGAGATCCTCGGGAGCATGAACATGGTCGCCGAGGGCGTGAAGACCTCCAAGAGCGCCTACGAGCTCGGCCTCCGCGAAGACGTCGACATGCCGATCACGCGCGAGGTCTACCTGCTCCTCTACCACGACAAGCCCGCGGAGGAGGTCGTGGAGACGCTCATGATGCGACCGCTCCGCGCCGAACGCGGATGAGCCGCCGCTGGGTCGAACGCCGCCGCGCGGTCATGAGCGTGGTCTTCCCGCTCGTCTTCGTGGCCACGGGCATCCTCGGCTACTACCTCTGGGCCGCCGCCGCGCGCCTCTCGAGCCTCGAAGAAGAGGCCATCATCGAGTCCACGCTGCTCCTCGTCCGCGAAAAGGTCGAGTCGATCGAGCAGATGATCATCGGGACGGACAACGCCGTCTTCGATCACGTGCGCGGGCTCCCGCCCGAAGACATCCCCGAGGCGTGGCGCGTGGTCTCGCACAAGATCTCGCCGACGGTGCGCGCGGTCGTCGTCATCGACGAGGCCCAGAACATCATCGCCGAGTCGGTCCGCGCGAGCCGCAAGGACGCGAGCCAATTCCTCTGGCTCTTCCGCAACCGCCTCGTGCCGCTCCTCGATCTCGAGCGCGCGCCCTTCGATCAGCTCCGCCACCTGCACACGCCCGTCGCCGGCGGGAGCTATCTCCTGAGCTACGTCGGCATGGAGCACCAGGGCGAGCGCTTCTACGTGATCCTCCACCACGACACGGGCCACATCGTGCGCACGGATCTGCCGCGCCTCTTCAAGAGCGAGGAGGCGCAGCAGCAGTTCAACGTCGTCGACGAGAGCAACCGCCGCATCTTCGGGCCGAGCCTCGCGCGCGCGGGCGACTACCTCGTCGGCCTGCGCTTCCCGTCCACCCTCTACGGGTGGCGGCTCCAGGTCGCGCCCAAACAAGCGCCCGAGCTCGCCGAGCGCGCGCGCACGCGCCAGTTCCAGGACGCGGCGCTCATCCTCGGCTCGCTCGTCATCCTGCTCGCCGGCGTGGGCTTCCTCTTTTACGCCGTCGCGCAGGAGCGAAAGCTCAACGACCTCAAGAGCGAGTTCATCGCCAACGTCTCGCACGAACTCAAGACGCCCCTCTCGGTCGTGCGCATGTTCGCCGAGATGCTCGCCTCCGGGCGCGTGGCGAGCCCCGAGAAACAAGCGCAGTACCTCGACATGATGATCCGCGAGAGCGAGCGCCTCTCCGGCCTCATCGACAACGTGCTCGACTTCGCCGCCATCGAGCGCGGACGTGAGAAGTACGATCGCAAGCTCGGCGATCTCCGCGGCGTCCTCGACCGCACGGTCGAGACCTTCCGCCACCGCATCGAGCCCACCGGCCTCTCCGTGACGCTCGAGGCGCCCGACGAGCTCCCCGCCGTGCGCATCGACGAGCAAGGGATCGTCCTCGCGCTCCTCAACCTCCTCGACAACGCCCTCAAGTACGGCGGGGAGACCTCCATCGCGCTCCGCGTCTTCGTCGACGACGAGAAGGTCACGCTCTGCGTCGACGACGGAGGCCCTGGCATCCCGAGCGAGTCGCGCCGCCGCGTCTTCGAGCGCTTCTACCGCGGCCACAAGAAGAACGAGGTGCGCGGCTCGGGCATCGGCCTCTCCCTCGTCCGTCACATCGCCATCGCCCACGGCGGCACGGCCTTCGTCGATCGTTCGCCCGAGGGAGGCGCGCGCGTGGGCTTCTCCATCTCGATCGACGCGCGCGACGCACGCGCCGTCGTGTAGCCCAGCCCACACTCCTCGATTGACGCCGCGGGGAGAACGTTGAATATCATCGCCACGTCATGAGCGTTCGGTCCGAACCCCAGAGCATCTTGCTCGTCGAGGACGATCCCGCGCTCGCGCTCGGACTCGGCGACGCCCTCGAGTTCGAGGGATTCCGCGTCCTCAACGCGTCGACGGGCAGCGAAGCGCTCCAGCTCGCGCGGGAGAACCGGCCCGACTGCATCGTCCTCGACCTGATGCTCCCCGACATGAACGGATATCAGGTGTGCGAGCAGCTCCGGGAGGACGCGATCACCACCCCCATCATGATGCTCACGGCGCGGAGCCAGGAGAGCGACAAGATCCGCGGCCTCGACGCCGGCGCCGACGACTACGTCACCAAGCCCTTCTCCGTGGGCGAGGTGCTCGCGCGCGTCCGCGCCCTCCTCCGCCGCGCCGATCCGCGCCGGGGCGAAGCGGGCCTCAAGCGCATCGAGGTCGGCCGCGCCGTCGTCGATCCCATCGCGCAGACGCTCACCACGGCCGATGGCGAAGAGCACCAGCTCAGCTATTACGAGGTCGAGCTCCTCCGATACCTCTACGATCGCCGCGGCGAGCCCGTGAGCCGCGACGAGATCCTCGACCGCATCTGGGGCATCGAGGCCAACCCCACCAACCGCACGGTCGACAATTTCATCGTGAAGCTGCGTAAGAAGATCGAGCCCGACCCCTCCCAGCCGCGCCACATCCTCACGGTCTACGGCATCGGCTACAAGTTGGTGCTCTGAGCCATGGGTGCAGGAAGCAGCGCGCTCATCTGGTACGGCATGTGCCTCGGCTTCGTGGCCTTCGTCGTGATCGTCTCGACGGCCCTCATCTTCTATGGGCAGCTCGTCGAGGCGAAGAAGCGGCGCCGGGCCCAGGCCGCCCTCCCGCCGGGGGAGTCGCCCCCCGACCCGTCCGAGCCCCCCGGAACGGGTCTTGACCCGAAGGCGGGCGACCGTTAGAAGCGTTCGGACTACTCTTGCGGCCCATGTCGGGCCGTTTCGGAATTGCCGAGCCATTTCGGGGCTCGGGAAGGAACCGGGCAGGTGGCCGAGCCGACGCTTTCGCCCCCCGATGCAACGCGTGACCCTCGCCGTAGCCGTGCGGGTCGAACGGGTCGGATCGCCGCCACCGTCGTCTATCTCCTCGTCGTGGCCTACATGTGCTTCGTCGGGTTCTACGCCGTGATCAAGGGCGTGTACTTCCCCGCCGAGGCCGAGGTCGCCGAGCTCGAAGGCCCACTCGACCACGAGGCTTGCGTCGACCAAGCCCTCGCCCTCCGGACCGAAGCGCTGGAGAGAGCCGCGCACCACGTGCGCACGGCCGGTGAGGGCTCGCTCGACGCTTTCTTCGACGATTGGGACAAGCGCTTCAAGACCCTATCGCGCCGTTGCGAAAAACCCCTTCCCGCCGATCTCGAGAGGCTCCGGTACGGACTCGAAACCATGCTCGCGCGCTTCGAACGCGAAGAGGGGAGGCGCGCCCGGCGCGTCCTCTCGGAGCTCGGCGCGGAGCCTCACTGAGAAAAGCATATTTCCATGACCAGCATCGCCGACGGGAGCCAAGAGCCCGTCCTCCACGAGCCCTCCCCCGAGCCCACCTTCGCCTCGCTCGGCCTCGGCGCCGACGTCCTCGAAGCCATCGATGCGATGGGCTGGACCGCGCCGACGCCCGTCCAGGCCGCCTGCATCGAGCCCGCCTCGCGCGGCGTCGACCTCGTCGTCCAGAGCCGCACAGGCACCGGCAAGACCGGCGCCTTCGGGATCCCCATCGTGGATCGCATCGCGAGCCCGGGCGAAGGCATCCAGGCCCTCATCCTCGCGCCCACCCGTGAGCTCGCCCTCCAGAGCGCCCGCGAGATCGGCAAGCTCGGCGAGAAGCGCGGCCTCCGCACCGCGGCCGTCTACGGCGGCGCGCCGATGGATCGCCAGATCGACGAGCTCCGCGCCGGCGCCGAGATCGTCTCCGGCACGCCCGGCCGCGTCCTCGATCACCTCCGCCGCGGCACGCTCGACGCGAGCAAGCTCCGCGTGCTCGTCCTCGACGAGGCCGACGAGATGCTCTCGATGGGCTTCGCCAAGGAGCTCAACGCGATCCTCGAGATGCTCCCCGAGGACCGGCAGACCTTCCTCTTCTCCGCCACGGTCGACGGCCCCGTCGAGCGCATGGCGCAGCGCCACCTCAAGTCGCCCGAGCGCATCGCCCTCAGCGGTGACGCCGTCGGCGCGCTCGGCGTGAGCCATTTCATCTACCTCGTCACCGGCCTCGCGCGCGAGCGTGACCTCGTGCGCGTCATCGAGGTCGAGAACCCCGAGAACGCCATCATCTTCTGCAACACCAAGGCGGCCACCGAATCCGTCGCCAAGGCGCTCCAGCAGGCCGGCTACGACGCCGACTGGCTGAGCGGCGACCTCACGCAGAAGGAGCGCGAGAAGGTGATGGAGCGGACGCGCCGCGGGGAGCTGCGCTTCCTCGTCGCGACCGACGTCGCCGCGCGCGGCATCGACGTCAGCCACCTCACGCACGTCATCAACTTCGAGCTCCCGCCGCAGCTCGAGCAATACGTCCACCGCACCGGCCGCACCGGGCGCGCCGGCCGCACCGGCACCGCCATCTCGCTGGTCGCGCCGGCCGAGCTCGGCTCCCTCTACTACCTGCGCCTCCAGTACAAGATCTTCCCGGTCGAGCGCTCGCTGCCCACCGAGGGCGAGGCGAAGACGCGCGCCGAGATGGATCGCCTGGCGATGCTCGTCGCCGGCGCCACGGCCCGCGCGAGCGCGATCGACCGCGCCGTCGCGCGCCGCCTCCTCACGCACGTCGACGCCGAGTCGATCCTCGCGAGCATGATCGCCGCCTACTTCGGCGCGACCTCGGGCGACGTCGACGAGATCGCCGCCGCGAGCCGCCGCGGGAAGAAGCCCGCCGCCGAGCGCCCGGCGGAGCGCGAAGACGACGCCGAGCCCGCCGGCGACGACGACACCGTCACCCTCTACGTGAGCCTCGGCAAGCGAGACGGCATGAAGGCCTCGGAGCTCGGCGACTGGCTCGTCGAGCAGGCGGGCGTGGATCGCGGCGACCTCCTCAAGATCCGCACGCGCGAGAAGCACTCCTTCGTAAAGGTCCCGGCCGATCGCGCCGAGGCCGTCATCGAGAAGATCTCGCAGAGCTCCTTCGAGGATCGCGCGGTCACGGCCGAGCCGGCCAAGTCCAGCGCCTGATCCCGCCGCGCGCGGCGGGCCGCGTGACACGCACCGACATGGGGTAAGATTCTTACATCGACCCATGTTCCGATTCGCCCTCCTCGTCCCGCTCCTCTTCCTCTTCGGCTGCACCGAGCGTCTCCACGGCGCGCTCTCCGAGCGCGAGGCCAACGAGATCCTCGCCGCGCTCGCCGCGCGAGGCATCGAGGCCAAGAAGGAGCGGGAGTCCGGGCGCGGCGGCGGGAGCTTCGAGGTCCGCCTCTCCACGCGGGATCTCCCGCGCGCGCTCGCCGTTCTGAGCGAGCTCGGCCTGCCCCGTGAAGCCTCGCCCGGCCTCGACAAGCTGCTCGGCGAAGGCGGCGGCCTCGTCCCGAGCGAGCTCGAAGAGGAGGCCAAGCTCGTCGCCGTGATCCAGGCCGAGCTCACGGAGACGCTTCGCCGCATCGACGGCGTCGTCGACGCGCGCGTCCACGTGGCGCTCCCGCGCAAGCCCGGCGTCTTCGAGGCGAGCCCGCCTAGGCCACGCGCGTCCGTCTTCCTCAAGACCCGGGGCGCGCCGAGCTACGACGTCGCCGCCGTGCGCGCGCTCGTCGCGGGCGGCGTCCGCGGACTCGACGCCGACGACGTCGAGGTCGTCTCCGTGGAGGTCGGCACGTGGGCGCCCGGCGTCGTCGCTTCGCTCACGCGCGTCGGCCCCTTCGAGGTGGCCGAGAGCTCGGCGACGCCGCTGCGCATCACGCTGACGCTCTGCGTTATCTCACTATTCGCGCTATCGGCCGCGCTCGTCGCACTCATCTTGCGTTCACGCCGCAATTCACGGCTCGAAACTTCACACTGAAGTCAAAAGAATGCTTCCAAACCACGGGTGAGTCTGTACAATCCGGCTCCCTCGCACGCATCGCCGTCCATGCGATGCCGCGAACGAGTCGGCCCCGTGATTCGCGTCGAAGACGTACACCTCCGGTTCAAAGCCCCGGTGCTCAAGGGCGTCAGCCTTCACATCCCCGAGGGCTGCATCTACGTGCTCATCGGTCCGGGCGCGGCGGGCAAGAGCGTGCTGCTCAAGTGCATCGCGGGACTCCTCCGTCCCCAGCGCGGGCGCATCTGGGTCGCGGGCGAAGAGATCACCGCCCTCGACGACCTCCAGATGATGCAGCTCCGCAAGAAGATCGGCATGCTCTTCCAGAACTACGCCCTCTTCGATCTCTCCGTGGGAGAGAACATCGCGTTCCCGCTCCGTCGCCTCTTCGACCTCCCGCAGAACGAGATCGAGGAGCGCGTGGCCGAGCGCCTGGAGCGCGTGGCCCTCCCCGGCATCCAGAACCGGATCCCCGCGAGCCTCTCCGGCGGCCAGAAGAAGCGCGTCGGCGTGGCGCGCGCCACCATCGCCAAGGCGCCCGTCGTCCTCTACGACGAGCCCACGGCGGGCCTCGATCCGGTCACCAGCCAGAAGATCTACAACCTCATCCGCGACGAGCAGCGCGCGCAGAAGAGCACCGTCGTCGTCATCTCGAGCGACGTCGCCGGCGCGCTCACGATCGCCGATCGCGTGGGCATGCTGCACCGCGGCGAGCTCATCTTCGACGGCACGGTCGACGAGGCCCGCACGTCCAAGCACCCCGCCGTCGACCAATTCGTCCACGGCAAGACGGAGGGACCGCTGTGAGCACCGCCCTCGCCCTCCCCGCCAAGATCGGCGCGAGCCTCCTCCAGATCGCCGAGCAGGCCGGCGGCATCGCCATCATGGCGGGTCAGATCCTGCGGCGCCTCCTGCCGCCCAAGATCGACCGCATCGAGTTCTTCCGGAACATGTACCGGATGGGCGTGCAGTCCACGGCCATCGTCGCGGCGACGGCCTTCTTCACGGGCTGCATCATGGTCATCCAGGCCGCGCCCATCGTGCAGAACTTCAACGCCAACCACTACGTGGGTTGGAGCGCGATGTTCACCACGTTCCGCGAGATCGGCCCGCTGCTCATCGCGCTGATGTTCAACGGCCGCGTCGGCGCCAACAACACCGCCGAGCTCGGCACCATGGTCGTCACCGAGCAGATCGACGCGCTCCGCGCGCTCGCGATCGACCCGGTCACCTACCTCGTCGTGCCGCGCGTGCTCTCGATGATCATCACGATGACGGCGCTGGTCATCCTCGGCGATGCGCTCGCCATCTTGGGCGCGATCGTCATGGCCAACGTGATGCTCGACATGCACCCCGTCGGCTTCGTGAACCACGCCCTCGAGATGCTCGTGCTCTGGGACTTCCTCGTGGGCGTCATCAAGGCGTTCTTCTACGGCTCGATGATCTCGCTCTCGTCCTGTTATTTCGGCCTCGCCACCCGCGGCGGCGCGCCGGGCGTCGGCCGCGCGGTGAACGCCTCGGTCGTCGCGTCGGCGAGCGGCGTCTTCATCGCCGACTACATCTCCTCCTTCGTCCTCGGCTGAGCGAGCGCAACGATGACCACGGCCACCGAAACGAACGCCATGCCCACCAAGACGGACGCCGAAGCCGAGGTCCGGAAGCCGGGTGCGTTCCAATTCTACGCGGAGGAGCTCAGCGACCTGCTCCGCGTCACCATCCGCACCTTCTATTACATCGTCCGAGGTAAGCGAGAGAAGGGCGACGTCATCCGCCAGTGCTTCGAGATCGGCAACAAGTCGATGTTCTTCATGGCGGTAACCATGGCGTTCATCGGCGCGATCGTCCTCTTCCAGATGTGCATGCAGGCCAAGCGCATCATCCCCGACCTCACGATGATCGGCGGCATGTACGCCAAGCTCCTCATCCGCGAGCTCGCGCCCTCGGTCGGCGCGATGCCCTTCGCCACGCGCGTCGGCGCCGGCATCGCGGCCGAGATCGGCTCCATGGTCGTCACCGAGCAGACCGACGCCCTCCGCATGAGCGGCGCCGATCCGGTCGACTACCTCGTCGTCCCCCGCTTCGTGGCCTCGGTGATCATGGGGACCATCGTCCTCGTCCTCGGCGCGGGCATCGCCTACGGCGCGGGCTTCGTCGTCGGCGTCACCACCTTCGACATCAACCCCAACACCTTCATCAATTTCACGAGCGTCAAGGGCGGTGACGTGGCCCTCGGGCTCATCAAATGCGTCTGCTACGGCGGCATCATCGCCCTCGTCAGCAGCCAGCGCGGTCTCCGCACCTTCGGCGGCTCCGAGGGCGTCGGCATCGCGACCACGCAGGCCGTCGTCGGCTCGCTCTTCGCCGTCATCGTCGCCAACTTCATCCTCTCCAGCGTCGGCCACTTCGTCTTCCCCCCCTGAGCTGCGATGTCCATCGTCTTCCGAAACATCCACAAGAGCTTCGGGCCGAAGACGGTCCTCAAGGGCGTCGATCTCGAGGTCCGCGAGGGCGAGTGCTTCTTCATCATCGGCGCCTCGGGCGTGGGCAAGAGCGTGCTCATCAAACACCTCGTCGGCCTCCTCCGCCCCGACTCCGGCGACATCTACCTCGGGGATCGCGAGATCAGCCGCCTCTCCGAGCGCGAGTTCTATGAAGTGCGGAAGAAGTGCGCGATGGTCTTCCAGAACTCGACGCTCTTCGACTCGATGACCTGCGTGGAGAACGTCGCGCTCCCCCTCCGCAAGCACAAGAAGCTCTCGCTGGAGAAGGCCCTCGTCGAGGCCGAGTTCCGCCTCGACCAGGTGCACATGCGCGAGTTCAAGGACGCCTACCCGGCCGAGCTCGGCGACGGCATGCGCAAGCGCGTCGCCATCGCCCGCGCGCTCACGCTCGACCCGCAGTACGTCCTCTTCGACGAGCCCACCACCTCGCTCGATCCCGTCAGCGCCCGCCGCGTCGACGTGATGATCCGAGAGCTCTGCGACGAGATCAAGGTCACGAGCATCGTGGTCAGCCACGATCTCGTCTCCATCTTCACCATCGCGGACCGTATCGCGATGCTCTACAAGGGCAACGTTCGGCTCCTCGGCACCCCCGAGGATTTCAAGCGTTCCGAAGACCCGGTCGTCCGCCAGTTCATCCGTGGCGAGGCCGAAGGACCGATGGAGGTCTGAGCCCAAGCGCTCTCACGCCATCGCCCCGCACGAACCGGGAATCGCCTTACGCTTTTTCGCAATCCCCGGTTCCACTCCGACTGAACACGTAGGATTCTTCTCCACCGAGGCCCCTTTCCATGAAGTCCCTTTCACTCGAAGCTCGCGTCGGTCTGCTCATCTTGGTGGCTGTCGGCCTCCTGGGCGCCTTCGTCTTCACGCTGAACCCCAGCCTCATCGAAGAGGGCTATCTGGTGTACGTCGACTTCAACAACCCGGGCGGCCTCAAGGGCGGCGCCCCGGTGAACATCGGCGGCATCCGGATCGGGCGCATCGAAGGCGTCGACTACCTCGGCGGCAAGGAAGATCCGATCACCAAGCGCCGTCCGATGATCCGCGTGCGGGCTCGCATCAACCGCGAGTACCTCGACACCATCTACGAAGACGCGCGCTTCTACGTCACCTCCACCAGCATCGTCGGCGAGTCGATCATGGCCATCGATCCGGGCGATCCGCGCAAGGAGCCGCTCGGCGAGAACGCCTACGTCATCGGCATCGATCCGCCGCGCATGGACCTCGCCTTCGCCAAGGCCTACGAGCTCCTCGAGACCATCTCCAGCCTCCTCGTCGACAACCGTGAGGACCTCGAGGGCCTCGTGAAGAACGCCTCGAGCCTGCTCGGCAGCCTCAACGAGATCATGACCAAGCACGGCGATCGCGTCGATCGCATCATCGAGAACGTCGAGTCGATCTCCGACGAGGCCAACGAGCTCGTCGCCGGCGCCAACAAGATCGTCAACGGCCCGCGCGTCGCCCGCATCCTCCGCAACGTCGACGAGTCGCTCGCGGTCGTGAACCGCGACATCGACCCGATCATGAAGGACGTCCGCTCCATCACGCACAAGGTCGACGACGCCCTCGACATGATCGGCCCCAAGCAGCAGGAGCAGGTGAAGTCGATCCTCGAGGACGGCGCGGCCATCGCGGCCGACGCCAAGGCGATGGTCTCCCACATCCGGCAGGGTCGTGGGACCGTCGGCGCCATCCTCATGGACGAGGCCATGTACGACGACATCCAGGAGATGCTCCGCGACCTCAAGCACAACCCGTGGAAGCTCTTCTGGCGCGAGTGACGCCCGATTTCCCGCGAATATCGGTGTAGTTTCGGGTTCTTGCGCGTCACCTTCGATTGACATCCGGCGCGCTCGGCCCTTATCCTTGGGGTTCGACGACGATCGCGCCCAAGGGTCGACCCCGTTGCGCGTCTAACCCCTCGATTCCTGATTCATACGGAGCGAAGCGACGATGGCCGAAGAGAGCTCAGTTCTGTTCAACCTCAAAGAGCTGATGAACCTCGAGGAGGATCGCATCCGCCAGGAGGAGGAAGAGCGTCGCCGGCAAGAAGAAGAGGAGCGTCGCCGCATCGAAGAAGAGGCGCGCCGCCGCCGCGAGGAAGAAGAAGCCCGCCGCCGCGCCGAAGAAGAGGCGCGCCGCCTCGAGGAGAAGCGTCGCCTCGACGAGGAGGCCGCCCGCCTCGCCGCCATCGAGGCCGAGGCCGCCCGCGCCAAGGCCGAGGCCGAGGCCCGCGCCCGCGCCGAGGAGCAGCAGAAGCTCCTCGAGCACGAGCGCAAGATGGCCGAGCTCGAGGCCCAGAAGCGCAAGGGTCTCCCGCCCGCGGCCATCGCGGCCGTCGTGCTCCTCTTCATCGCCATCGGCGCCGGCGGATATTTCGGCGTCGTGGCGCCCATGCTCGAGCAGCGCGCCCGTGAGGCCCAGCTCGCCGCCGAGGAGGCCGCGCGCCTCGCCGAGCAGCGCGCCGAGGCCGAGCGCCTCCGCCTCGAGGCCGAGCGCCGCGCCCAGCAGACCGAAGAGGAGAAGCGCCGTCTCGAGCAGGAGAAGCTCGAGGCCGAGCGCAAGGCGGCGGCCGCCAAGACCTCGTCCTCCTCGTCGTCTTCGTCCATGACCTCGAGCTCGTCGACGATGAAGACCACCTCGTCGTCCTCGATGAGCGGCTCCAGCATCGGCAGCTCCAAGGACCCGCTCGCGGGTCTGCCCTTCTGAGTCCTTCATGACCACGAGCACGCCGTCCGCTCGCGAGCGGCTCGTGCTCCCCCTCGACGTGCCCACCCTGTCCGAGGCTCGTGCGCTGGTCGCCGAGCTCTCCGGCGAGGTGGGCGTGTTCAAAGTGGGGCTCGAGCTCTTCACCGCCGAGGGCCCTCGCGCCGTCGAAGCCGTGCTCGACGCGGGCGCGCGCTGCTTCCTCGACCTCAAGCTCCACGACATCCCGGCCACCATGGCCGGCGCCGTGCGCTCCGCCGTCCGCCTCGGCGTCCACTACCTCACCCTCCACGCCGCCGCCGGGCCCGAGGGCCTCGCGCGATCGGCCGAGGCCGCTGCGGGCTCCGACACCACCCTCCTCGCCGTCACCGTGCTCACCAGCATGGACGCGGCGCAGCTCGCGGCCACGGGGCACGCCGAGCCGCCGGCCTCGCTCGTCGAGCGCTACGCCGCGCTGGCCATCGAGTCCGGCGTGCCGGGGCTCGTCTGCTCGCCCGAAGAATGCCGCGCCCTCCGCGCGCGTTTCGGCGAAGGCCCCGTGCTCATGGTGCCGGGCATCCGCCCCGCGGGGAGCGACGTGGGCGATCAGAAGCGCATCGCCACGCCGGCCGAGGCCATCGCGGCCGGCGCGAGCCTGCTCGTCGTCGGGCGACCCATCCGCGCGGCCGACGATCGTGTGGCCGCGGCGCGCGCGGTGGTCGCCGAGATCCAAGGCGCCCTCTCGTGAAGCGCGTCCTCGCCGGCCCGCGGTTCATCCTCGAAGCGCTCGATCGTGACGATCCCGAGCCGCTCGAGGTGGTCTACGTCCTCGGCAGCGACGAGCGACGTCACGCCCGCATCATCGAGCTCGCGCGCGCGCTCGCGATCCGCGTCGAGCTCGTGAGCCGTAAGAAGCTCGACGAGCTCTCCGAGGGACTCCGCCACCAAGGGGTGATCGCGCTCGCGCCCGAGTTCCCCTACCTCACGCTGGAGGAGCTCCTCGCCCGCGCGCCCGAGCGCCCGCTCTTCGTCGCGCTCGACGAGATCACCGATCCGCACAACCTCGGCGCCATCATCCGCAGCGCCGTCGCGTTCGGCGCCGACGGCATCATCCTCCCCTCGCGGCGGAGCGCCGGCGTCACGGGCGTGGTGAGCCGCACCTCCGCTGGCGCCGTCGAGCACGCCTCGATCGCCCGCGTGGTCAACCTCGCGCGCGCCCTCGAGACGCTCCACGACGAGGGCTTCGAGATCCTCGGCCTCGCGGGCGAAGGCGAGACCTCGCTCGACACGATCGAGCCCTCGCCGCACGGCCGTGTCCTCGTGATCGGCTCCGAGGGCCACGGCCTCCGCGAGCTCACGCGGAAGCGCTGCGACCAGCTCGTGCGCATCCCCATGGGCGGGCCCATCGCCTCGCTCAACGCATCCGTGGCGGCCGGCATCGCCCTCTACGCCCTCCGCCGCCGCTGACGTCATCGTCGGTTCGTCGCGCGCGGCGAAAGGGCTATGATCCGCCTCGTGGACCGGAACGCTGCGATCCTGATCATCGGCAACGAGATCCTCACGGGGAAGATCCAAGACGAGAACACGCCCTTCCTCGCGCGTGAGCTCTTCTCGCTCGGCATCCGGCTCGAGCGCGTGATCGTCTGCCCCGACGACATCGACACGATCGCGCGCGATCTCCGCGAGCTACGCACGAGCCACGACGTGGTCTTCACCAGCGGCGGCGTGGGCCCCACGCACGACGACCTCACGCTCGACGCCGTGGCCAAGAGCTTCGACACGCCCATCGCCCGCTCCGGCGAGATGGAGGCGCTCATCCGCGCGCACTTCGGCGAGCGCACCACCGAGGACCACCTCCGCATGGCGCTCATGCCGGTCGGCGCGCGCCTCGTCCACGGCTTCGACGTCGCCTGGCCCACCGTGGCCATCGAGAACGTCTACGTCCTCCCCGGCGTGCCCGAGATCCTCCGCCGCAAGTTCTCCGTGATCCGCAAGGAGCTCGATCGCGGCGAGACCTTCTTCAGCGAGGCCGTCTTCACGCTCGCCGACGAAGGCGAGATCGCGGGCATCCTCCACGAGCTCACGCGCGCCTTCCCCGCCCTCGTGATCGGCAGCTACCCCAAGATGCCGGGCGCGGCCGACCACCGCGTGAAGGTCACCTTCGACGGCAAGGACGAGGCCGACGTGAGCGCGGCGGCGGAGGCCTTCGTCACCAAGCTCCCGCGCGAGAAATTCCTCCGACGCGAGCGCGTGATCTGATCAGCCGACGAGCTCGCAGATCACCACGGGGATCGTGCGCTCCGTCCAGCGCGCGTACTTGTCGAAGTCGGCGTAGTGCGCGACGAGCTTGGGCCAGTAGTAGGCGCGCTCCTCGGGGTCGGCCGGGCGCGCGTTGTAGCTGCGCTCTTCCTTGCCGATCTGGATGGAGACGAGCGGGTTGGCGAGGATGTTCTTGTACCAGAGGGGGTCCTTGGGGAGCCCGCCCTGCGAGGCCACGAGGATGACCTTGTCGCCGTCCTGGATGAAGACGAGCGGCGTCGTGCGCGGCTGCCCCGACTTCCGGCCGATCGTGGTGAGCAGGCAGATGGGGATCCCCTTGGGGAAGGCCGAGCCCACGCGCCACTTGCCGCCGAGGCGCCCGCCGGTCGCGCGGTAGAGGGCGACGTTCGCCCGAGACATCACCTTCATCATCTTGGGCACCCAGGGGGCGTCGAGACCCTCGGGCTTCTCTTCGGGGAGGTTCATCCGCATGCGGGTTGATTACTTGCTCCCGCGGCGTCCGCCAAGGTCCCGCGTCGAAAAGCGGAGGGCTCGCCCGAGCCCGAGCGAGAGGATCCCCATCGCCGTGAGCGCGGCGACGAGCACGTAGGCGCCGGCGCCCGGCGTCAGCGTGGAGCCTCCCCCCGCCGCGAGCTCCACGCCGCGACGGAGCGCCACGAGCACCGACGCGAGTCCGATCACCGTGGCGAAGAAGAGCGCCACCCGTACGCGGCCGAGGACCTTGGCGTCGTGGATCGAGAAGAGCGCGCCGAGGATCACCACGGGCGCGAGGAAGGCCACCCAGAGGCTCTCCCCGCCCGCGAGCGCCACGCCGAGCGCGCTCACCGGCGGGCGCAGCCCCTCCTCGTCCACGAAGAAGGGCAGGAAGAACGCGACGCACGCCACGATCGCCGCGAGCATGAGACCCACCCGCCCTCGCGCGGGCGGGGGCGGAGGCGCTCCTTCGTCCCCCTCGAGCGATTCGGGCGGGACGAGCTCGAGGTCGTGATCCGGGCAGCGCGTCTCGCCCTCGAACGATTCACGGCAGAACGGGCAGATGCGCGTCTTCGCCATCGACCGATCGTACACCGCCCGCGGCCCACGCAAAGGGCTCGCCGCCGACCGCGTGCGTCGACGCGAAGACCGCGCCGCTCACGTCCTCGAGCTCCACGCGATAGCGGCCCGGCGGGAGCCGATCTCCGAGGTCGAGCCGCACCGTCGCGCGCGCGCCGAGCGGAACGACGAGGCCGTGGGGGCCAGGCCTCACCTTCACGAGCCAGCGGTTCTCGATGGCCTCCGCGGGGATCGAGGCCAGCGCGTCGGCGTCCATCGCGAGCACGGGCGCTCCGCGCTCGTCGAGCACGCGGAGGGCGACGAGGAAGGCGCCGTAGGTCTCGGGCCCGACGGGACGCTCGAGGGTGAGG
This sequence comes from Myxococcales bacterium, assembly GCA_012744445.1. Lineage (GTDB taxonomy): Bacteria > Myxococcota_A > Polyangia > Polyangiales > Houyiibacteriaceae > JAAYBZ01. The sequence continues at coordinate 39,435 of JAAYBZ010000165.1, forward strand.
CGCAGCGATCCATCCCATTGCTCGAGCCCGAGCACGTCCACGCGCGGCTTCACCGAGTCGTTGTGCAGCGTGCCGAAGACCCCGCCGTGGAAGATCTGGTTGGTGGCGAGCGTGACCGCGAAGATCCCCGCGGCCAGGGCCGCCGTGAGGAGGAGCGACGGCGTCGGCGTCGGATCGGCCGCGAGCCGCGCGAGACGCGGGCGCATCCACGCGGGGCGCGCACGCGCGATCCAGGCGTCCACGGAGAGCGGGCCCGCCCCGCCGAGCAGGAGCGCCGCGCCGCCGGCCATGCCCATCGCGCCGATCTGCCATTCGTCGAGGCATGTCGGCCCGAGCCAGCCGGCGCCGAAGAGGATGCCGGCGGAGAGCATCAGCGTCCCGAGCGCGGCGAGCCGCGTCCCGAGGCCGAGCATCAGCGCGAGCCCCACCAGGGCCTCGATGAGGGTGAAGGTCCAGAGGAAGGCGTGGAGGAGCTCGGGGCGATCGAGGAGGAAGGCGATGAGATCGCCGACCCCGAAGATGGCCCCTGGCATGAACTGGTTGAACTTCTCGCCCACGTAGCCCGCCGCCTCGGGGACGAGCTTCTGCGGCTCGAGGATCACCCGGCGGTGGAAGGCCGAGAAGAACATCCAGCCCACCACCACGCGGAGCACGAGCATGGCGGGCGCCGGCGCCTTGGACACCGCGCTCACGCCGACACCTCGAGGGGACGCCCCTCGCCGCGCCACTCGGGCACGCCGAAGAGGAGGCGCTCGGCGCGGAGCCCCTTCCCTCGGAGGAGGGCCGTGCCGCGACGCGCCTTCGGGCAGTACTTCCCGCGGCAATAGACGAGGATGCGCTTCTTCTCGGGGAGCGCCGTCCAGCCCTCGGCGAGCCCGTCGAAGGGCAGGGAGACCGCGCCCGGGAGGTGCCCCGCGCGGTACTCGGGCTCGGGGCGGAGATCGGCGAGGACCACCGCCTTCCGCGCGTGGAGGGCCTCGAGCGCGTCGGGGCCGACCTCCGACGCCGCCTCGTCACGCTCCTGCGCGAGCAGCTGGAGCGGGGGCGAGATCGCCTCGGCCGCCTCTCGGAGCGCGAGGAAGAGGCGCAGCGGCGCCTCGCCGTTCGGGTGCTGCACGGCGTATTTCCCGCTCCGCTCGGCCCGGACGAGGCCCGCCTCTCGGAGCGCCTTCATGTGCGCGGCCGTATTCGCCACGCCCGCCCCGAGCTCGGCCGCGAGCTCCTCGATGCTCCGCGGCTTCTGGAAGAGGAGGTGCAGCGCCCGCGCCCGCACCGGGCTCGCGAGCGCCCCGGCCACCCGGGCGAGCTCGCCGTAGACGACTTCGCGTTCGGTCATCCAACCATTCAATCATTTATTTGAATGATTGACAAGGTCGAGCCCTGTCGAGCGACGGCGGCGGCCCTGTCGTTCCCCCGCACGATGGGCGCGCACGCGGAGCGTGCCGGCGCTGGGCGGCTCGGACACGGCCTAGGCCAGAAACGAAAACGGGCTCCACGCGGGAGCCCGTAAATCGTTGAGTTCTTTAGTAGGCACGGGCGGGATTGAACCGCCGACCCCTACCGTGTCAAGGTAGTGCTCTCCCACTGAGCTACGTGCCTGGGACGCCTTCTGGTGGCGCGGGACACGGGGGATAGCTTCGCCTTCGATCGCTGTCAAGGACGAACTGCGAGGTCGCGTTCGGAAAGCGGCTCGGAGGGCCGCCGGACGGGGTGGACGAGGTGTTCGGCCCCCGTTTGCGATTTCGGCGACACGCTGATAACGATCCCGCCCATGCCACCGGAGACCACCGCGGGCGGCAGTTCTCACCCGCCGTCTCACCGACCTCTGCCCTCGGTCGGCATGCCCCTCCTCGCGAGCGAGCGCCGTGCGATTCGCTCGAGGCGCATGCGCTACGGGGGCATCGGGCTGACGATCGCGCTCGGCGCCGCGATCGGCATGGCGCTGCTCTTCTTGCGGTCCGAGCCCGAGCCCGAGCTCGCCGTGGTCGCCCCGAGCGACGTCGAGGTCGACGACTTCGCCATGGATGGCGAGGACACCGCCTTCGATCCCGATCCCGTCCCCCCGCCCGTCGAAGGCGAGGTCCACTTCGAGGAGATCGCGGGCGGCGATTTCGAGGACGACGGCACGCTCCGCGGCCAGTTCGGCAAGGCCAAGAGCTTCCGGCAGGCCATGCTGGGCGCCGGCCTCTCGCCCAACGAGTCGTCGGAGCTCGAGATCGCCCTGAACGGCGTCCTCGACTTCCGCCGCTGCCGCGAGACCGACACCTTCGTCGCCCAGCGCGACTCCCACGGCCGGCTCGTCCACTTCGAGTACCACGCGAGCGCCCTCGAGTACGTCGTGGCCGAGCGCGGCGACGACGGGAAGCTCCGCGCCCGCAAGATCGAGCGCCCCATCGAGCGCCGCCGCCTGGCCGCCGGCGGGATCATCCGCACCTCGCTCGGCGACGCCGTCGAAGAGGCGGGGCTGCGGCGGGGCATCGTCGGCCTCTTCGTCGAGGCCTTCAACGGCCGGGCCGACTTCCACCGCGACACGCGCGAGGGCGACACCTTCCGCATCATCGTCGAGGAAGAGCGCCTCGAGGGCGAATTCCGCGGCTACGGCCGGGCTCTGGCGCTCGAGTACCGAGGCCGCAAGACGGGCCTGCTCCGCGCCTTCCTCCGCACCACCGACGAGGACGAGTCGGAGTACTACGACGAGAACGGCAACCCGCTGAGCGGCTCGGTCCTCGCCGTCCCCTGCCGCTACGACATGGTCAGCTCGCCGTTCAATCCGCGGCGCATGCACCCGGTGCTCCGGCGCATCGCCCCGCACAACGGCACCGACTTCGCCGCGCCCACCGGGACGCCCGTGGTGGCCGCCGCCGACGGCGTGGTGACGTGGTCGGGTCCCAAGGGCCCCAACGGGAACCTCGTCTCGATCCGCCACAACAACGGCTACGTCACGCACTACGCGCATCTCCATCGCATCGAGCGCGGCATCAAGGTGGGCGTGACCGTGAAGCGGCGTCAGCGCATCGGGCAGGTGGGCACGACCGGCCGCTCCACCGGCCCGCACCTCCACTTCGGCGTACAGAAGAACGGGGCCTTCGTCGACCCGATGAAGGTGCTCAACGAGCCCGGCCCGCGCCTCCGGGGCAAGGCCCTGAGCGACTACCAGGCGCACGTCCGCAAGCTCGTCCGGCAGCTCGAGGGCATCCCGCTCACCAAACGATGAGCGACGCCGCGCGCTGGACGAAGCACCGCCGCGCCTTCTAGGCTCCGCGCCATGAACGACGACTCGGTCCGTCGCTTGGCTCTCCCGGCGGTCGCCTTCGCGCTCGCCGCCGCCGTGACGATCCTCGGCGCGACGAGCGCTGGCCTCTGGGATCCCCTCGAGCTCGATCGCCTCGAGATCCCCGGCGCCGCGGAGCCGCCGCTCGGGCCGACGCTCGTCGACGCCGCGCAGCGCGGGCTCGGCGCGCTCCACGCCGCCGGGCGCCTGCCCATCGCGCTCTTCGGGCTCCTCACGGCCGCGCTCACCTACGCGCTCGCGCGCCTCGCGACCGACGCCCGCGGCGCGAGCTACGCCGTGCTCCTCCTCGTCGGCACGCCGATCCTCGTCCTGAACAGCCGCCTCCTCCTCGGCGAGTCGATCGTCCTCCTCGCCCAGGCCACCGTGGCCTACGGCGCGTTCTCGCTCGTCGCGCTCGAGCGCGGCCAGAAGGAGCGCGCGCGGATCGCGCTCGGCGCGCTCGCCCTCGGGGCGATCCTCGCCGCGTGGGGATCGGGCTTCCTGCTCGGTCTCCTGCCCGGCGTGCTCGCCGCCGCCACCGTCGCGTGGATCGGCCGCGACGAAGCCAACCGCCGCGCGCGGATCGGCCTCACCGCGGCGGCCGCCCTCCTCGTGGGCCTCGTCGGGCTCGACATCGTCCGCGACGCGGCCGAATACCGCATGACCCTCGGCGGCGCCCCCCGTGGCGATCAGCCCTCCGCCTTCCACCACTTCCTCGAGGTGGCCTTCCACGGGCTCGGCCCCCTCGCCGCCCTCGGGCCGCTCGGCGCCACGTGGTTCTTCCTCGAGCGACGGGCGAGCCGCGCCGAGCTCCTCGCCCGCTTCGCCATGCTCTGGGCGGCGTTCTCCTACGGCGCGAGCGTGGTCTTCGAGGCGCGCTACGGCGTGACCACCTTCGCCGCGGCGCCCGCGCTCGCCGTCCTCGTCGCCCTCGTGCTCCGCGCCCGCGACGACCTCCCCGACGGAAGCCGGCTCGCCGCGATCGTCGTCGCGCTCTTCGTGGGCCTCCTCGCGCGCGACGCCCTGCTCTTCCCCGCCTCGGCCTTCGACGCGCTCCCCGTGCGGGAGCTCGCGATCCCCGAGGACGTCGATCTCCGGCGCTACCACGTCCTCGCCGCGCTCCTCTTCCTCGCCGTCGCCCTGCCCGTGCTCACGGTGCACCTCGACGACGAGCCGCGCTCGCTTTCCGCACCCTACCGCGCCCTCGCCGCGCACTGGGCGCAGTCGAAGAAGGCCAAGGCGAAGATGCTCGCCGCCGCGGCCCTCTTCGTGGTGCTCTCGGTGCTCGGCCTCCTCGGCCTCGTCGCGCCCGACGCCCTCCCGATCCGCAGCATCGTCCTCCGCGGCGCCGGCGTCGGGGCGATCGCCATCGCCGCCCTCCCGATCGTCGTCGCGCTCTCGCAGCTCGGCTACCGCTTCGCGCGGCGCCTCGGCGATCGACGTCATGGCGCGCTCGCGCTCGCGGCCGCGGCCTACGGCCTCCTCTTCGCCTTCGGGGCGCTGCCGACTATCTCGCGCGCCTTCTCGCCCCGCGAGGTGTTCACCACGCTCGCCGCGCATCGTGGGGTCGACGAGCCCCTCTACGTCCTCGAAGCCGCGGAGCGCTCCGTCACGCACTACGCCGAGCCGCCGATCGTCCACGCGAGGACCTCCACCGAGGTCGGCCGCGCGCTCGCGAGCGAAGGTCGCGTCTGGGCGATCTTCCCCAAGGCCAAGCTCGCCGAGGTGAACCGCGTCTACCGCGGCTCACGCCGCGATCACCTCGTCGTGATCGACGACGACAACCCGCTCGCGCTGCTCGTCACCAACGGCGCGGTCGCGGGCGCCGAGGATCGCAACCCGCTCCGCCCCTTCGTCTCCAAGGAGCCCCCCGAGGTCGCGCACCGCGTCGACGCCAAGCTCCGCGGCGGCTACGAGCTCGTCGGCTGGGAGATCGACGGGAACCCCGCGGTCATCCGACCCGGCGAGCGCTTCACGCTCCGCCTCGTGTGGCGCGCGACGCAGCGGAGCGGCCGCAAATACGAGGTCTTCGTCCACCTCGACGGCCCCGGCGGTCGCGCGCACGGCGATCACGAGCCCGTGCACGGCCTCTATCCCACGCAGTTCTGGGACACCGGCGACGTCGTCGTCGACGAGGTCTCGATGCGCGTCCCCGCGCACTACGCGCCCGGCACCTACACCTTCTACGTGGGCCTCTATCAAGGGAGCCAACGCGCCGAGGTCCTCCAAGGAAATAAGGATTCGGACAACCGTATCGTTGCAGGCAAGGTCGAGGTGCGATAGTCGGGGAGAGGAATGACCGAACCGCCGCCCATCGATCGACGCGCCGTCCCGCGCCACCGCGTGGAAGAGCTCTCGATCGACTACAACGACGGAGAGACCTTCCTCTTCTCGTACATCGACGACATCAGCGAGATGGGGATCTTCATCCGCTCGTCGGATCCCTTCCCCATTGGCACGCGGCTCTCGCTGCGCTTCGGCGAGAACCCGCTCGAGCTCGAGGGCGAGGTCGTGTGGGTCAACCAGATCCGCATCGGCAGCGACAACCGCAACCCCGGCATGGGCGTGCGGTTCTGCGATCTCGACGCGGACAAACGGGAGGCCGTGGTGGAGATCGTCCGCACCGTGGCCTACCTCGGATCGCAGACGACCAACTAGTTCCGCATCGACGGCGCGCGGCGACGGGGCAGCCGCGGCGGCAGCCCCTCGAGCAGGTACTCGAGGATCTCACGCGTCGTCGCGCTCATCTCGGTGAACGCGATGCCCATCCCGCTCCGGCCCGCGTCCCCACGGCGCCGCGGGAGCGAGACGCGCTGCACGCGCCCGGAGAGCTCGAAGGGGAGCGAGATCGACGGCGCGAGGAACCGGACCTCCACCTCGTCGCCCACCTCGAGGGGGAGCGGGCACTCGACGAAGACGCCCGAGCCGGAGAGATCGGACGAGACGAGCGTGAGCTTTCCGTCCCAATACGACGAGCTCAGCTCCACGGGGATCTCCACGCCGCGGCGAAGTGAGCCGCGCGCCTGCTTCGGCATCTCGAGGGGACGTGCTTCCATCGTGCTCTCCTTTGGATGAAGGAAAGCTACGACACTGTCCTACATCACCTCAAGAAAACCGCGTGCTCGGGCTCGAGGGTGGGCTTCCCGTCGACGAAGCGCCCCGGCGTCGCACGGACCTCGCGCCCGTCGACGTCGAAGATCCAGAAGCCCTCGCGCCGCTGCATCGTCGAGCTCCCCGCGCAGAAGAACCAGAGATCGGAGTGCGGGACGCGGACGTGGTAGCGCCGGTGGACGTGGCCGTGGAGGAAGATCGCCTCCCCGAAGGGGCGGAGCGCCTCGACGAGCGCCTCGGCGTTCTCGAGGCCGTGCCGCGCGTGATCGGGCCCGCCGTCTTCGACGAAGGGGGCGTAGTGCGTCGCGAGGAAGACGCGGCGATCGCCGAGCACGCCGGAGCGGCCGAGCGCGTGGAGCGCCTCGAGCTGCGCCTCCGGCACCCGCCCGCTCGAGAGCCAGAACTCGGGGTTGGGACGCGCCGACTCGAAGGTCACGATCGCGATCGTCTCGCCGACGAAGCGCACGCGCGGGAAGGCGCGGCCGCCGAGATCGTCGTGGAGCGCGTCGGCGAAGGTGGCCTCGAAGCGCTCGAGGCCGCCGTCGCGCACGTAGAGATCGTGGTTGCCGGGCAGGCAGACCGCGCCGAGCGGCCGATCGAAGAGCGGGCGCACCACCTCCTTGGCGATCTCGAGCTCGCGCGCCGTGCCGAGCGCGGTGAAATCACCCGTCGCGATGACGAGGTCCACGTCCCACGCGGAGGCGGCCTTGGCGAGCGCCGCGACCTTGGGCTTGGCGTCGCGCCAGAGCCGCCGCCGCTTGAGCCAGAGGCTCATGAGCCCCACGAGGCGCTTGTTGAGGAGCTCGCCCGCGGGAACCTCGGAGAAGCCTTCCTCGATGTGCAGATCGCTGACGTGGAGGATGCGCACCGGCGCGAGCTTAGCAGAGGGGTCGATCGCCCCCGCGTCCCCTTGGCTCAGGGCCACTGGGGCGCGCCCCGGAGCCCCGCGCCCTCGTCGAGGCCGAAGCGGACGTTGAGGCACTGGACCGCCTGCCCGGACGCGCCCTTCACGAGGTTGTCGATCGCCGAGAGCGCGATGATGCGGCCCGTCCGCGGATCGTGCGCGTAGGCGATCTGCACGCGGTTGGATCCGCGCACCCAGAGCGTGTCGGGGGCGACGCCCGGATCGCGCACCACGACCGAGGGCGAGCCCTGATAGAGCGCGCGCGCCGCCTCGGTGCACTCGGCCGCCGTCACGCCGGGCTTGGCCACCATGTAGCTCGTGGAGAGGATGCCGCGCGTATACGGCACGAGGTGCGGCGTGAAGACGAGCTTCACCTCACGCCCCGCGGCCACCGAGAGCTCCTGCTCGATCTCCGGCGTGTGGCGGTGGCTCGCGACCTTGTAGGCGCGGATGCCCTCGGCCGTCTCGGGGAAGTGCGTGGAGGGGAGCGGCGAACGACCGGCCCCGCTCACGCCGCTCTTGGAGTCGACGACGATCCCGTCGGCCTCGACGAGGCCGCTCCTGAGCAGGGGCGCGATCGCGAGGATCGCCGAGGTGGGGTAGCAGCCGGGCACGGCGACGAGATCGGCCGTGCGCAGCGCCTCGCGGTAGAGCTCGACGAGGCCGTAGACGGCCTTGCCGAACCGTCCCGAGGGCTTGGCCTTGTACCAGGCCTCGAAGACGGCCGGATCGCGCAGGCGGAAGTCGGCGCTGAGATCGAAGACCTTGAGGCCGCGATCGCAGAGCTCCTCCACGATGGGCGCGCTCGCCCCGTGCGGCAGCGCGCAGAAGGCCGCGTCGGAGCGCTCGGCCACGCTCGCCGCGTCGAACGCCTCGACCTCGCCGTCGAGGATGCCGGCAAAGCTCGGCAGGACGTCGGAGACACGCTGGCCCGCCTTGCTCTGGCCCACGATCGCCGCGAGCTCGAGGTCGGGGTGACCCAGCACGAGACGCAAGAGCTCGGCGCCCGTGTAGCCCGTCGCGCCCACGATGGAGACCCGGATCTTCTTCGTCATCTGCCGTCCTCGGGGGTGCTCCCCGCGAGCACCCGGAAAAGAAAAAGGCCGCGGGGGACCGCGACCTTCGAGGGGGCTCGCGGAGTCCGCGTCCCGAACGTGCCGAAGTCTCAGCGCTTGGAGAACTGGAACTTCTTGCGCGCGCCCGGCTGACCCGGCTTCTTACGCTCCTTCTTGCGAGCGTCGCGGGTGAGGAGCCCCTGCTTCTTGAGCGCGGGCTTGAGCGCCTCGTCCATGCCCACGAGGGCACGCGAGATGCCGTGACGCACGGCCTCGGCCTGCGCGGCGACGCCGCCACCGGCGACGTTCACCTCGACGTCGAACTGCCCGACCTTGGAGACGGTCTCGAAGGGCTGGGCGATGATCATGCGGAGAACCGGGTTCGGGAAGTAATCCTCGAACGCACGACCGTTGACGGTGGTCGTGCCCGAGCCCGGGCTGAGGAAGACGCGCGCGACGGCGGTCTTACGCTTTCCAGTACCGTAGTAGCGGCCGTCGATGACCTTGGAGTGCGGCATGTCAGTTCAACTCAGAAAGAAAGGGGCTCGGGCTTTTGGGCCGTGTGCGGGTGGGACGCGCCGGCGTAGACCTTGAGCTTCTTGCCCATGGCGCGACCGAGCGAGTTCTTGGGGAGCATGCCGCGGACGGCACGCTCGATGAGCACGGTGGGCCGGCGGGCGAGGAGGTCGCCGGCGGCCTCGGCGCGAAGACCACCGGGATAGCCCGAGTGGTTGTAGTACATCTTGTCGCGCGTCTTGTTGCCCGTCAGGCCCACCTTCTCGGCGTTGACGACGATGACGAAATCACCGGTGTCCACGTGCGGGGTGTACTCGGGACGGTGCTTGCCCCGGAGGATCTTCGCGACCTCGGAGGCCAAACGGCCGAGAGATTGGTTCGAGGCGTCGACGACGAACCAGCGTCGCTCGATCTCGTTTGCTTTTGCGCTCTTGGTGGTGCCCATCGGAGACTCTGCAGGCGAAACGTAGCCTTGGCCCCAGGCCAAGGGGCGGGTGAGATACCCGCTGGGCCCCCGGGTGTCAAGGAAACCCAGCCCAGGATAGCCCCGAATCATGCGTTCGGCTGGACGTATGCCTCCCCTCCGCTCTAGTTTCCCCGCACTTCGCGATGCAACCCGCCGAATCCCAAGAGATCGCCATCAGCCCCCACCAGCCCAATCGCGTGCTCGCGTGGCTGTACAAGCGCCTCTTCTCGCACATCGGAGTCGACGCCTCGTGGAGTGATCAGGTCCAAGCCGCCGCCGAACGGGGGGTGGTCGTCCACGTGATGCGGACGATCTCCATCCTCGATTTCCTCTGCCTCGACTTCCTCCTCCGCAAATTCGGGCTGCCGCTCGTCCATTTCGTCAACGATCTGGGCCTCGGCATCCTCGAGCCCTTCGGCAAGGGCGGCCGGCGGCTCCGTTTCCGGCGCCAGATCCCCGAGAACGAGGCGATCCGCACCGCCGTCGAGACCGGCCACAGCGCCCTCCTCTTCCTCCGGCGCCGGCCGCGTTTCGGCGAGACGGGCCGGGAGAAGACCAAGCCGCCCTCCGATCTCATCCGCGAGCTCATCGCCCTCCAGCGCACGCTCGATCGGCCGATCCTCCTCGTCCCCAACGTCTTCATCTGGACGGAGGCCCCGCCCAACGCCAAGCGCGGCCTCGCCGATCTCTTCTTCGGGCCGGTGGAGTGGCCGGGGCGCATCCGGCGCTTCTTCCAGTTCGTCTTCAACTACCAGAACGCCCAGATCCGCACCGGGCAGCCCTTCGATCTCCAGCGCTTCGTCCGCGATCACGAGGAGAAGAGCGACGCCGAGATCGCCGATCGCGTGGCCTTCGCCCTGCTCCGCCGTATCGAGCGCGAGCGCGCGATCGTCATCGGGCCCACCAAGAAGACCCCCGGCCGCGTCAAGGAGGAGCTCCTCCGCAGCCCGCGCGTGCGCAAGCACATCGAGGCCGAGGCCCGGGCCTCGGGCCGCTCCATCGCCAAGGTCGAGCGCCAGGCCGCCAAGATCATCGACAAGCTCGCCGCGCGGCAGACGCCCTTCGTCCTCCGGATGCTCGCCTCGTTCCTCACCTGGTTCTGGAACCGCATCTACGACGGCATCGTCATCGACCAGCAGGGGCTCGAGCGCATCCGCGAGGCCGCGCGCGAGGGCGCCGTCATCTACCTGCCGAGCCACAAGAGCCACATCGACTACCTCGTGCTCTCGTACGTGCTCTACAAGAACTCGCTCCTGCCGCCCCTCATCGCGGCGGGCGAGAACTTGAGCTTCTTCCCGGCCGGCCCCATCCTCCGCCGCGGCGGCGCCTTCTTCATCCGCCGCAGCTTCAAGGGGCAGAAGCTCTACGCGGCCCTCGTCGACGCGTACATGCGCAAGCTCCTCGTCGAGGGCTACGGCGTCGAGTTCTTCCTCGAGGGCGGGCGCTCGCGCTCGGGCAAGCTCCTCCCGCCCAAATTCGGCCTGCTCTCCATGGTGGTCGACGCCGCGCTCATGCTCCGCGGCAAGAAGGTGAGCTTCGTGCCCATCAGCATCGGCTACGAGCGCATCATCGAGGAGCAGTCCTACGTGCGCGAGCTCTCCGGCGAGGAGAAGCAGAAGGAGAACGTCGGCGGCCTCCTCAAGTCCACCACGATCCTCCGCTCGCGCTACGGCCGCCTCTACGTGCAATTCGGCGAGGTGCTCAGCTTCGACGAGCTCGTGCAGGAGGCGCGCCTCGAGCACGGCCTCGATCGCCACGGCACCGACAAGCTCTCCCCCGCCGCGCGGCGCACGCTCGTGCAGCGCATCGCGCACCGCGTGACCTACGAGATCAACGCCGTCACCGTCGTCACGCCGGCCGCGCTCGTCGCCTCCGCCCTCTTCGCGCATCGCCGGCGCGGCATGCGTCGCTCCGATCTCGAGGCGATGTGCGTCCGCCTCCTCGGCAAGCTCGAGCGCGAGGGCGCGCGCATCGCCACCACGATCTCGGACGCGCCCGGCACCGTCCGCAAGGAGATGATCGACGAGGCGCTCGAGCTCTTCCTCGACGCCAAGCTCATCCAGCGTCACGAGGCCGGCGAGGAGACGATCTACTCCATCCTCGACGAGCGGCGGCTCGCGCTCGACTACTACAAGAACAACCTCATCCACTTCTTCGTGCCGAGCGCGCTCGTCTCGGCCGCGCTGCTCGTGGGCAACCGCTCGAGCATCTCGGAGCGCACGCTGCGGGCGCGCGTCCAGGAGCTCAGCCGCGCGTTCAAGTACGAGTTCATGTACCGCGCGGACGCGACCTTCGACGAGATCTTCGACGAGGCGCTCGCGCGGCTCCTCTCCGAGGGCGCCGTCGAGAAGGTCGGCGATCGCTACTCCGTCGGCCGCGGCCCCGAGGGGGCGATGGTGGAGATCTACGCCGAGATGCTCGGCTCGTACTTCGAGAGCTACCTCCTCGCGATCCGCGCGTCGGCGCTCCTCCTCGACGAGCCGATGACCAAGAAGGAGTGGTTCAAGCGCGCCCTCCAGCTCGGCCAGCGCATGTACCTCTCCGGCGAGATCGCGCACCGCGAGGCCCTCTCGCAGCTCAAGCTCGAGCCGGCGCTCAAGAGCCTCCGCGACCACGAGCTCGTCGCCTTCGAGGCCAACGACCGCCTCGTCCCCGGCCCGGCCGTGCGCTCGCGCGACGACCTCTTCGAGTACGAGGCGAAGCTCACCGCCTTCCTCCGCACCTGATGGCCCAGCTCGATCCGCGCCTCGGCGAGACCCTCGAACGCCTCGTGCGCTCGACCGATCCGCGCGCGCGGATCGAGAACGATCCCGTCGGCCTCGTGCGTCCCTACGCGCGCCCCGAGGACCGCGAGGTGGCCGGCCTCGTCGCGGCGCTGCTCGCCTTCGGCTCGGTGCAGGTGATCCGGCGGAACGTCTCGCGCGTCCTCGAGCTCCTCGGCCCCTCTCCCGCGGAGGCGCTCGAATCGAAGGATCCGCGCGCGCTCTCGCGCGGGCTCCGCACCTTCCGTCACCGCGTCTGGACCGGCGCGGAGGTCTCGCGCCTCCTCCGGAACGCCGCGCGCCTCCGCGCCGAAGAGGGCTCGATCGGCGCCGCGTTCAAGGCGCGCCTCGAGCGCCACGACCTCGCGCTCCAGCCCGCCCTCGCCGAGCTCGCCGACGCCCTCCGCGGCCCCGCGCCCACGCGGGCGATGGCGCACCTCGTGCCGGATCCGCGCGCCGGGAGCGCCTGCAAGCGGCTCCACCTCTACCTCCGGTGGATGGTCCGCCCGGACGACGGCGTCGATCTCGGGGTCTTCGACGCGCCGCCGAGCGTCCTCCTCGTGCCGCTCGACACGCACGTCCACCGCATCGCCAAGAACCTCGCCCTCACCTCGCGCGAGACGGCGAGCTGGGCGGCGGCCGAGGAGGTCACGGCCGTGTTCCGGCGCTTCGATCCCGAAGATCCCGTGCGCTTCGACTTCGCGCTCTGCCACTTCGGGATCGCGAGGCAGTGCCCGAGCCGCGTCGACGAGTCGATCTGCGGCGCGTGCGTGATGAAGCGCGTCTGTACGATTCCCCGCGCCGCGCGCGTAAGATGACGCCGTGAACCTGGCCAAGCGCGTCACGCTCCTCTGCCTCCTCGCCGGCTGCGGCGCCTCCAAGCCCCCGGAGACGCTGGATCTGCCCCCGCCGACGAACGTCGAGGACTTCCCGAGCGCCCCGATCGAGCTCTCCATCCACGTGCCGGGGCGGGGCTTCTTCGAGGTCGGCGAGATGCGCGGGCGCGCCGGGCTCATCTTCGTCTTCTCCACCTTCGACACGGCGAGCCAGGCGATGCTCACGCCGCTCTCGCTCGTTTCCGAGGCGCATCCCGAGTGCTTCTTCGTGGGCGTCGCCTACCAGCCCGACGCGCGCCAGCTCGTCGAGGTCTGGGCGCAGGCGCTCGAGCCGCCCTTCCCCGTCGGCTGGGATCCGCAGGACGTCCTCGCGAGCGCGCGCTCGCCCGTGGGGCGCATCGGCGGCGTGCCCATGGTCATCACCGTCGACCCCCAGGGGCGCGTCGTCGAGAAGGTCGAGGGTGTGCTCCAGCCCAAGGAGCTCGACGAGATGCTCGTGCGCGCCAAGTCGCGCGGGCGCTGAGCTCGGGCCGCGCCGCGTCGGCGCGCGGGCTCAATCCGTGACGACGCCCTGCTCGCGCCAGATCTCGCCGAGCTCGGCGGAGAAAGCCTCCACGACGGCCTCGCGGACGGCGCGCGCCGAGCTGCATGCGGCCGCCGCGCGCACCACCTCGCGGCAACGCTCCATCGAGATGCGCCGGATCGTCTCCTGCACCATGGGGATCATGCCGAGCGGCACGCTGAGCTGCGTGAAGCCGAGCCCGAGCACGACGGGAAGCGCCAGCGGATCGGCCGCCATGTCCCCGCACATCGAGAGCGGGATGCCGCGCGCCTTCGCGCTCGCCGCCGTCATCTGGAGGAGCTCGATCACGGCCGGATCGAGCGAGCTCGAGAGCGAGGTGAGCCCCGCGTCGGTGCGGTCGACGGCGAGCGTGTGCTGGATGAGGTCGTTGGTGCCGACCGAGAAGAAGTCGCAGGACTCGGCGAGCTTGTGCGATCGGAGCGCGGCCGACGGGATCTCGATCATGCTCCCCACCGGCACCTCCTCGAGCGGCACCCCCTCGCGCGCGAGCTCCTCCCGCACGCGCCGGAGCCTCTCCGTCGCCTCCCGGAGCTCGTCCACGCCGGAGACGCCCGGGAACATCACCCGCACCGGACCGTGCGCCGAAGCGCGCACGAGCGCGCGGAGCTGCGTCTCGAAGAGCTCGGGCACCGTGAGCGAGTAGCGGAGGCCCGTGCGCCCGAAGGTCGCGCTCGGCCGCGGGAGGCCGTCGAAGCGCGGCATCTTGTCGGCGCCGAGATCGAAGGTGCGGAAGACGACGGGGCGCCCCTCGAGCTTCTCCACCGTGCGCGCGTAGACGGCGTACTGCTCTTCCTCGGAAGGCGGCTTCCTTCGGTTGAGGTAGAGGAACTCGGTGCGGAAGAGCCCCACGCCCGAGGCGCCCGAGGCCGCGATGCGCTCCACCTCGAAGGCGAGCTCCACGTTCGCGAGGATCTCCACCGGGTGGCCGTCGGTCGTGACGACGGGCGCGTCCTGATGCGCGCGGAGGGCGCGCGCGAAGTGCTGGTATCGCTCGGCGCGGCGCTCGGCGTCGGCGCACTCGGCCGGGTCGGGATCGACCACGACCTCGCCGCGGATCGCGTCCACGATGGCCGTGTGCCCCACCTCGGAGCGGCGCGCGACGCCCTTGGCCGCGACGACGGCCGGGAGCCCGAGCGCGCGCGCGAGGATGGCGGTGTGGCTCGTCGCGGAGCCGCTCTCGGTGGCGATGGCGAGCACGCGGGAATTGCGGAGCTCGGCCGCGTCGGCGGGCGAGAGCACGTTGGCGACGACGATCACCTCGGCGTCGCGCGGCGGGAGCCCGTCGTCCTCGCCCGCCAACTCGCGGAGGATCTGGAGGCCCACCTGCTCCACGTCCTCGGCGCGCTCGCGGAAATACGGCGCGTCGGCGTCGAGCAGCGGGCGCTTGAGCGCGTCGACCGTCTCGCGCACCGCCCACTCGGCGCCGAGGCGCCGCTCGCGGATCGCGCGCTCGATGCCGTCGACGAAGAGCGAGTCGCCGTACATGAGGAGCTGCGGCTCGATGAGCTGCCCGTAGGCCGGCCCGTGCGTCTCCACGAGCGAGTGCATGATCGCCTCGAGCGACTCGCGGGATCGCGCGATGGCGGCGCGGACGCGCGCGATCTGCTCCTCGACCTTGGACTCGGGGACGCGCACGCGCGGCGGGTGCGTGCCGCCGCGATCGATCACCCAGAGGGGCCCCACGGCCACGCCCGGGCACGCCGCGATGCCCTTGAAGATCGTGCTCTGGCTCATCGCTCCTCGTGGAAGCGGTCCGCGATGAGGGCGCCGATCTCCCGCACCGCGCGCTCCGCGTCGGGTCCCTCGGCGACCACGCGGAGCTCCGCGCCCTTCTGCCCGCAGAGGAGGAGCACGCCCATCACGCTCTTGGCGTCGGCGCGCTGGCCGTCCTTCTCGACCGTGACGGCGCACTCGAAGCCGCTCGCGAGACGCACGAGCTTGGCCGCCGCCCGCGCGTGCATGCCGAGCTCGTTCACGATCATGAAGGTCCCTTCGGCGCGCTCCATCACCCGCTCCGCTCGATGTCCCGGTGGTAGACGACGACGTTCGCGATCGGGGCGAGCCGCCGCCCGAGCTCTTCGGCGATGGCCACCGATCGATGGCGCCCGCCGGTGCAGCCGATGGCGATGGTGAGGTAGGCCTTCCCCTCGGACTCGTAGCCGGGGAGCGCCGTGCGGAGGAGGTCCTCGATCTTTTCCACGAGCTCCCGCCCCTCGGGCGAGCCGAGCACGTAGGCCGCGACGTCGGGGTTGTGGCCCGAGTGCGGTCGGAGGTCGGGCTCGAAGTGCGGATTGGGCAGGTAGCGCACGTCGAAGACGAGGTTGGCCTCGGCCGGCAGCCCGTGCTTGAAGCCGAAGCTGAGGAGGCGCGTGACCATCCGCCACGGGCCTTCGCCGCCGCGCGAGAGGTGGCTCACGAGGGCCCTCCGCAGGTCGTGCACGGAGAAGGTCGTCGTGTCGAAGATGATGTCGGCGCGCTCGCGGAGATCGGCGAGGCGCTCGCGCTCGAGGCGCACGGCCTCGGCCACGTCGCCGCCGGCCGCGAGCTTGTGCGGACGCCGCGTCTCGCTGAAACGCCGGAGCAGCACGGGCTCGGCGCAGTCGAGGAAGATGACCTCCACGTGGTGCCCCACCTCGACGAGCATGTCGATCGTGGGGATCGCCGCGTCGAGGAAGCGCCCCGAGCGCACGTCGATGCCGAGGCCGACCTGGCGCACGCCGCTCCCCGAGACGCGCTCGATGAGCTGCGGCGCGAGCGAGGGCGGGAGGTTGTCGACGCAGTAGTAGCCGAGGTCCTCGAGGACGTTGAGCGCGGTGCTCCGCCCGGCCCCCGAGAGCCCCGTGACCACCGTGACCCTGCACGCCGCGCCGCTCACGGGCCTTCTCCTTGGTCGCGCCCGCCGGCGAGGAGCTCTTCCTCGAGCCGCTCGACGAAGCGCCGCGCCGCGTTCCGCCCGGCGCGCTTGAGCAGGTGGTTGCGCGCGGCCACCTCGAGGATGACGGCCATGTTCCGGCCGGGCCGCACCGGGATGCGGAGCGAGGGCAGCGAGAGGCCGAGGAGCTCGACCTGCGGATCGTCGAGCCCGAGGCGGTCGTAGTCCTCGAACTCGTCGAAGGGGCAGAGCTCGACGACGAGGTTCACGTGCTTCTTCTCGCGCACGGCGGCGGCGCCGAAGAGATCGCGCACGTTCACGATGCCGATGCCGCGGAGCTCGAGGTGGTTACGGAGGAGCTCGGGCGACGAGCCCTCGATGTGATCGGTCGGGAGCCGCACGAGCTCGACCCGATCGTCGGCCACGAGCCGGTGCCCGCGCTCGAGCAGGAAGAGCGCGCACTCGCTCTTGCCCACCGCGCTCGGCCCCGTGAGGAGCATCCCCACGCCGTGCACGTCGAGGAGCACCCCGTGCACCGTCTTGCGCGGCGCGAGGAGCCAATCGAGCGAGCGGTGCACGAGGTGGATCGTGCGGCTCGAGCGCTCGCGCGAGACGACGAGCGGCGTGCCGGTACGGGCGCTCGCCTCGACGAGCTCGGCGAAGGGATCGACGCCGCGCGTGACCACGACGAGCGAGGGCGAGAGCGAGAAGAGGGCCTCGATGCCGCGCTTGCGCGCCTCGGGCGCGCAGGCCTCGAGGAAGGTGTACTCGGTCTCGCCGATCACCTGGACGCGCGTGGGCACGATCCCGCGCGTATGCCCCACGAAGACCAGGCCCGACTTCTGGACGCGCGGGTGCGTGATGGCCCGGTCCACCCCCTCGTGCCCCGCGACGAGGCTCAGGACGTCGGAGGCGCCGGGGTAGCCGAGGAGCTGCGCGACCGAGATCTGGGCGCCCTCGGGGGCGTGCCGCAGGGATGGCATGGGGAGAGTCTACCCGATCAGCCCATCGAGAGGCGCTCGTCCATCTCGATCAGACACCGGTAGGCCTCGCTCGGGGAGGAGGCCTGGAGCAGGCGCTCGCGGAGCTGCGGGTCGCGGAGGAGCCGCGAGACGCGCGCGAGGACCTTGAGGTGCTGGCTCGCCTGGCCGTCGGGGGCGAGCACGCCCACGAAGATGTGGACGGGGCGGCCGTCGACCGCGTCGAAGTCCACCCCGGCCCGGTGCGTGCCGAGGACGAGGCGAACGCCCGGGATGTCCGTCAGGCGGCCGTGCGGGATGGCGACCCCGCTGCCCACGCCGGTGCTCGCGAGGCGCTCGCGCTCCTCGAGGACCTCCGAGATGGTCTCGGGATCGACCGTGAGGTCCGAGTGGGTGTAGAGCGTGGCGAGCTGCCTCAGCACCTCGGATTTGGAGGTGGCATCGAGCGAGGTGGAGACGCACCGCTCGGGGAGGATCTCGGCAAGCGTGAGCACGAACCGCGCGTTAGCCGATCCGCAGGGCTCGTGCAACGACGCCGCGAGCGTTCCACGTAACTCCCGGAACTTTGGGCAATTGCGCCGCCCCCGCGAATTGCCCTACCATCGCGGGATGACGCCTCGTCGCTTGGTCTTCCCCGCCCTCGGGGTCCTCCTCCTCTGTCTATTCGCCGGCTGCGGTGACGATTCGCCCGGCGACAAGTTCGACGGCAGCTTCCCCGACGGCCAGGTGCCCGACGGAAGCGCGCCCGATGGGAACGCACCCGATGGGAACGCACCCGATGGAAGCGCGCCCGATGGCGACGTGAACATCGGCGACGTCTGCGGCGACGGAATCCTCGGCATCACCGAGGCCTGCGACGACGGCAACGACGACGACGGAGACGGCTGCTCCGGGGACTGCCAGGAGATCGAGCCCGGCTACTACTGCCCGGTCGTCGGCTTGGACTGCATCGCGATCGTCTGCGGCGACGGCCTGGTCGAGGCCACCGAGCAGTGCGACGACGGCAACGACGACGACGGCGATGGCTGCTCGTCCGACTGCACGCTCGAGCCCGGCTGGCTCTGCCCGCACCCGGGCCTCCCCTGCCAGGCCGAGCGCTGCGGTGACGGCATCGTGGCCGGCATCGAGGCCTGCGACGACGGCAACGACGACGACGGCGACGGCTGCGACTCCACTTGCCAGCTCGAGGAGGGCTACCACTGCCCCGTGCCGGGCGAAGACTGCGCGCCCACGCATTGCGGCGACGGCCTCGTGCAGGGCCTCGAGCAGTGCGACGACGGGAACGACCTGCCGTTCGACGGCTGCTACCAGTGCAAGCGCGAGCCGCAGTGCTCCGGCGGCGTCTGCGAGTCGTTCTGCGGCGACGGCGTGATCTTCGGCGCCGGCGAGGAGTGCGACGACGGCAACACGCGGAACGGCGACGGCTGCTCGTCGGACTGCAAGCTGGAGGCCGGCTTCACCTGCACGCTCGAGGTCGAGTCGCTACCCACGCAGGTCCAGCTCCCCATCATCTACCGCGACTTCTATCGTCACGACGTCCCGAACCGCCCGGCGCATGCGCACATCGACTTCGATCGCGCGGGCAACGGCGCCTACTCCGGCG
This sequence comes from Myxococcales bacterium, assembly GCA_012744445.1. Taxonomy (GTDB): domain Bacteria; phylum Myxococcota_A; class Polyangia; order Polyangiales; family Houyiibacteriaceae; genus JAAYBZ01. Next base: position 58,394 of record JAAYBZ010000165.1, read on the forward strand.
GCATCTGCTTCGGGCTCGTGGAGGACTTCCTCGACGACGAAGGGAAGCCCGTCCTCAAGCCCATCCCGAACTACGAGAACCATATCTGCAACCAGCAGAACAACTGCACGCCCGACAGCCCCACGAGCTTCAGCCAGTGGTATCGGGACGACAACCCCTACGCCATGCGGCTTCCGGTGGAGACCCTCACGCTGAACAGCATCGACGAAGGCGTCTACCAGTTCTCGAGCCAGAATTTCTTCCCCGTCGACAACAAGGGTTGGCGCGCGGTCTCGCCGAATCCGGAGCCCAACGCGACCGGTGGCACGCCCTCCGGCTCGCACAACTTCGGCTTCACCAGCGAGACGCGCTACTGGTTCGAGTACGCCGGTAACGAGCGCCTCCAGTTCTACGGCGACGACGACGTCTGGGTCTTCATCGACGGCCGCCTCTGTCTCGACATCGGCGGCATCCACGGCCAGGAGAACGGCGTCATCGATTTCGCCAACCCCGCGGACACCGGCAACATCGTCGCGAACCGCCAGCTCGTCGCCGACTGCAAGGCCTACCTCGAGGACAAGGTCGCGGCGCTCCCGCCGGGCACCAAGCCCATCTTCGAGGTCGCCGTCTTCCAGGCCGAGCGCAACCCCACGGGCTCCAACTACCAGCTCACGCTCTCGGGCTTCGAGAAGGCGCGCTCGGTCTGCGCGTCCGAGTGCGGTGATGGCATCGTCGCGGCCGACGAGGTGTGCGACGACGGCGACGAGAACGGCGACGACGTCTATGGCGGCTGCTCGGCCGATTGCCGCTCCTTCGGCCCGCGCTGCGGCGACGGCACCGTGCAAGAGGAGCACGAGGAGTGCGACGACGGCCGTCAGAACCTCGGCCAGTACGGCGGCTGCAACCCGGACTGCACCATCGGCCCGCGCTGCGGCGACGGCATCCGTCAGCCGCAGTTCGAGGAGTGCGACGATGGCGAGCGGAACGGCACCGCCGGCTCCTACTGCCAGACCAACTGCAAGCTGAGCTTCGTCATCCCCGGTTGAGTGAGCGGGGCTCGCCTTGCGCGGGCCCCACGTAGGCGAGAGCCCGCGCGTCGATCGACACGCGGGCTCTTTCGCTTCCGCCCCCAGAAAGCCGAGAGCCCACGCGTCGCTCGACACGTGGGCTCTTTGGTGTGGGCTCCTCGTGGAGCGCGCTCAGCTCGACTTGCCGCCACCCGCGGCGAGGATCTCGGCCGAGGCGTGGCGCTTGCGACCGACCGCGGCGCCCTTGTCGTCGCGCACCTGGCGGTCGATCTTGTCCATCACGAGGTCGATCGACGCGTACATGTCGTCGGAGACTTCACTCGCCGAGTAGCGACGTCCGCCCGAGACGATGGAGACATCCACCTGCTGGTTGTGCCGCTCCATCGAGCACGTGACCTCCGCGTCGATCGGAGCCCGTAGGTACTTCTGTAGCTTGGCGACCTTCTCCGAGGCGTATGCCTTGATCCCATCCGAAGACTCGAGGTTACGGAACGTGAAGTTGATGCGCATCAGGTCTCCCTCGGCTTTCCGCAGCGAACGCTGCCGGTGGTGTCTTCAAGCTATGTCGTCAATTTACCAAAACAAGCGTTAGAAGTATTTCTTCCTCTTCGACGAGCTGAGGATGCCAAGCATGTCGCGATATTTGGCGACGGTGCGCCGCGCGATGTCGATGTCCTGTTGGGCGAGGAGCTCCACGATCTTCTGATCCGAGTACGGATTGCGAGGATCCTCGCCGTCCACGATCTTCTTGATGGCCTGCTTCACGCTCTCGGAGGCGATGTCCTCCTGCGAGCCGCGCTTGATGGCGCTGTTGAAGAAGAACTTGAGCTCGAAGATCCCCCGCGGGGTGTGGACGTACTTGTTGCTCGTGACCCGCGAGATGGTGCTCTCGTGCATCCCGACGGCGTCGGCCACGTCGCGGAGGATCATCGGCTTGAGGTGCTCGATGCCGTAGTCGAAGAAGTCGCGCTGCTTCTCGACGATGCACTCCGTGACCTTGGCGATGGTCTTACGACGCTGCTCGATGCTGCGGATGAGCCACTGCGCGCTGCGGAGCTTGCTCTGGATGTACTCCCTCGCCTTGGGGTTGTCCGTCATCGCGGCGCGGTAGAAGCCACTGATCTTGAGCTTGGGCATCCCGTCGTCGTTGGCCGTGACGACGTAGTCGTCGCCCACGCGGTGCACGTAGACGTCGGGCGTGATGTAGCGCGGCTCTTCGCTCGTGAAGTTGCGGCCCGGACGCGGCTCGAGCTCCGCGATCATCTGCGCGATGTCGTAGACCTCCTCGACCGTGATCTCGAGGGCCTTGGCGATGGCCTGGTACTGCCGCCGCTCGAGGTCGCCGAGGTGCTCGTCGATGACCTTGAGCACGAGCGCGTCGAGCCCGTAGATCTCGGCCTGCACGTGGAGGCACTCGGCGAGCGAGCGCGCCGCCACGCCCGGCGGATCGAAGCGCTGGATGATCTTGAGGACCTCTTCGGCGTCGTCGGGATCGAGCCCCGCCTCCTCGGCCAGCGTGGGCACCACGTCGGCCGGCTCGACGCCGTCGAGGCGGAGGTAGCCGTGCTCGTCGAGGTTGCCGATCACGAGCGCCGCGAAGCGCAGCTCGTCCTCGGCGTAGTCGCCCATCTGGAGCTGCCAGAGGAGGTGATCCGCGAGCCCCCGACCCGAGGCCGCCACGCCCTCGTAGCTGGGCATCTCGTCGTCGCCGCCGCCGCGCGAGACGGGCATCGGCGCCTGGAGCGAGTGGTTCTCGAGGTAGCGCTCCCAGTCGATCTCGTCCTTCTGGGACTGGCCCTCGTCGACGACCGCGCGATCGTCGCGCGCGATCTGGGCCTCGAGCGGGCTCATCATCTCGGTGGGGTCGCTCACCTCGCGGCTGTCGCGGCCTTCGAGCGAGTCCTCCAGGACCGGGTTCTCGAGGAGCTCCTCCTGCACCATCTCGGTGAGCTCCATGCGGGACATCTGCAGCAGCCGGATCGCTTGTTGCAACTGCGGCGTCATCACCAGCTGCTGCGAAAGCTTGATTTGCTGCTTCAGCTCCATCCGATCTCCCGGAAGTATAGGACACCGCGCCTGTCATGGGGAATGGCAGACGTCGGGGACCCTTGGATATCTCGTCGGCGGAGGCGCGCGACCCGCGTCGGCTCCGGGAAATCCGTCGCTATATCAAGACGATGCAGACGATTCTCCGAGGAGGTCCGCGTCCTCGTTCGTGGGCAGGGACCTCACCTTTCGTACGACGATGGGCACGCCGTCCGACGGTCCCGTGAGGATTCCTAAGGCCGCGGGCTTCGGATCACAGTCCGGGGCGAGCTCGAGCTCGGCGCGCTGGACGAGGCGCAGGGTGAGCAGCCGCATCTGGAGCATGGCGAAGGGCTTGCCGAGGCAGGAGCGCGAGCCCCCGCCGAAGGGGAGGTATTCGAAAGGGCTCGCCTTCTTCTCGAGGAAGCGCGTCGGGTCGAAGCGGTGCGGATCGGGCCAGAGGTCCTCGCGGAAGTGGAGCACCGAAGGGCTCGGGAAGACGCGCGTGCCGGCCGGCATCTCGTAGCCGCCGTAGGCGAGCGGCTGGGTGAGCACGCGCGGGACATTGGCCGCGACGGGGCGGAGGCGCATCGCCTCTTCGATGACGGCCGTGGTGATGGGGACCCGCTGCGCGTCGTCGAAGCCCGGCGCGCGGTCCCCGAGGAGCGCGTCCGCCTCCTCCTTCACGGCGCGCCACCACGCCGGGTGGCGGAGGAGGAAGTAGACCACCCAGCTCATCGTCATGGAGGTGGTCTCGTGGCCGCCCACGAGGAACGTGACGAGCTGGTCGTAGACGTCGTCGTCGGTGAGCGGCGAGCCGTCTTCGTAGCGGGCGCGGACGAGCATCGCGAGCACGTCCTCGCGCGAGTCGTCGGCCTCGGCCCGGGCGCGCGCGATCTCGTCGAAGAGGATCGCGTCGATCTCGCGCACCACCTCGGCGAGCCGCGCGACGGGGTTCTTCGGGAGCGGCGGATCGTCGGGGCGGTAGCGGGCGCGGCTCCGCTCGGCGAGCGCGCGCACCGCCACGCGCACGGGCTCGCCACCGAGGGCCATCGACGCGAAGAGGAAGGCCGGATGCTGCACGGTGTGCATCCACTCGGAGAAGAGGCGCGTGAGCCGCCGGCTCCGGGCCTCGTCCACCACGCCGAAGATGCACTCCATGATCGTCGCGAGGCTCACGTCGACGACGAGCGATTGGACCGTCACGCGCTCCCCCGGCCGGAGCGCCTCGAGGCGGCGGTCCATCTTCTCGATCATCGTCCCCGCGTAGACGCCGAGCCGCTGGTGTTTGAACGGCGGCGTGAGCACGCGGCGCGCGCGGCGATGATCTTCGCCGTTCTTGAAGAGGATGGTCTCGGGGCCGAGGAAGGCGCGGAGCGCGTTGGAGTCGCCGTGCGCCTCGTCGGCGCTCATCTTGAAGAGCAGGCGCACGAGCTCGGGATCGCCGACGATGGTCCACTCGGGCTGGCCGAGGAGCTTCACGCGAAAGAGCGGCCCGTGCTCCGCATAGCCCTCCCACATCGGCTTGTACGGGCATTCGATGAGGAGGAGGAGCTGCCGGAGCGCGTTCTTGCGCGCTCTCGGCGGGAGCTTGGGACGCGGCGCCATGGCCGGCAGTCTACATTTCTGGACGCGAATCCGAGCTCCCGCGCCCCCTAGGGGCACTCGCTCGGCGTCGGGGATTCCCCCGCGGCGAGAGCGGCTGGGTCAGGAAGGCACACGCGAAGGCGCGGCCATGGTCCAGCTCATTGCGGGAGCGGCCGGAGCTGCACCTCGACCTTGGTGAGCCCCGGCGGCAGATCGAGCTCGAGGTCGTGCGGGAAGTACCCCTTGGCCTCGATCGTCACGTAGTGCTTGCCCGGCGAGAGCTTCACCGGATTCGCCGCCACCACCCGCGCGCTCCCCACGCTCTCGTCGTCCACCACCACCCGCGCCGTCTCCGGCTCCACGTGCACCTCCAGATACGCCGCCTTCGAGCCCAAGGTGGACTCGAGCTGGCAGGCGGGCAGGACGAACGAGAGGACCGCGAGGGTGACGACGGCTTGGGCGCGGCGGAGCATCCGCGCTGTCATAGCAGCATCGGGCCGGGGCTTGAAGGGCGCGTGCCGAGTGCCCTCGGCCGCCCGGTCGCGCCATGCCGTAAGC
>JAAYBZ010000166.1 GCA_012744445.1 Myxococcales bacterium
CGCGCCTCGCTCGCGCTCCCGGTGCTCAAGCAGCTCGCGGAGGTCGAGGGCGCGTCCGAAGAGGTCTTCGCCTTCTACGAAGAGGTGGCGCGCGGCTCGGCCGACGACGCGATCCTCCTCGACTTCTTCGTCCTCCGCAGCCAGCGCGAGGGCGTGACCTTCGAGCAGCTCCGCGAAGGCGCCGAGAAGGCCATCGCGGTGGGCCGCTTCGACGTGGCCCGCCCCATGCTCGAGTCGCTGGCCGAGCGCGCCGAGCTCGAAGGCGCGCGCGACGAGGCGCGTTGGGCCTACCGCCGCCTCGCCGATCAGCGCGAGAGCGAGGGCGATCTCGTCGGCGCCATCGAGTGGCTCCGCCGGGCGCTCGGCGCGGCCGAAGGCGACGAGCGCCGCGAGATGCAGCGTGATCTCGCCGAGATGGCGCGCCGCCCGGGCGGCGACCTCCAGATCGCGGCCGAGCTCTACCGCGAGCTCCTCGCGGATTCGCCGGCCGATCCCGAGATCTACCACCCGCTCCTCGAGGTCCTCGCGGCGCTCGACGACGACGCGGCGCACGCCGATCTCGTCGCCCAGCTCCTCGAGGCGCTCCTCGACGTGGAGGCGCGCAACGAGATCCGCGTCATCCGGGCGCGCTACCTGCTCGGCAAGCCGGATCGCCAGTACGACGCGGTCGAGGTGCTCAAGGACGCGCTCGACGATCAGCCGGATCACGCGGCCGCGGCCGAGCTCCTCGGCAAGATCTACGAGGAGTCCGGCTACGACGAGGAGCTCGTCGAGCTCCTCCGCCGCAAGCTCGACGTCGCGTACGACGCGCAGGATCGCGAGGTCATCGTCACCGCCACCCTCAAGCTCGGCGCGCTCCTCGAGAAGGTCGATCGTGAGGACGCCCTCGAGACCTACCGGCGCGCGGTCGACGTCGTCACCGACGATCGCGGCCTCATCGAGGCGCTCCTCACGCTCCTCGGCGAGGACGGCGACGAGGACGAGCGCACGCACCTCACCGAACTCCTGCTCGGCGTCTCCACCGGCGACGAGGCGAGCGCGCTCGCGCGGAAGCTCATCGCCGCGCACGAGGCGCGCGACGATCAGGAGGCGGTGCTCCGCGCGCTCGACCTGGGCTTCCGCGGCAACCCCGCCGACGACGAGCTCCGCGAGCGACTCGAGGCCCACTACCGCGAGAGCGGCCTCCGCGAGGCGCTGGCGAGCTTCTTGTTCGTCGACGCCGGGCGGCTCGCCGAGAGCTCGCCCGAGGCGGCGCTCGAGCGCGTCGTCGAGGCGGCGACGATCCTCCGCGAAGAGGTGGGCAAGCCGGAAGAGGCCGCGCGCAAGCTCCGCGACGTGGTGGCGGCGCGTCCGAACCCGGCCCTCGTCGACGAGATGGTGCGCTGCTACGAGGCCGCCGGTCAGCACGGCGAGGCGCTCGAGCAGATCGGCCACCTCATCGAGGCCGAGGCGGAAGGCTCGGCGCGTCGCATCGAGCTCCTCCGCTTGCGCGCACGGCTCCTTCGAGGGCTCGGTCAGGCGGGGGCGGCGGCGGCCGATCTCGAGCAGGCCTACGCGGCCTCGCCGGCCGTGATCGACGAGCTGGCCGAGGCGCTCGCGGAGGCGCGGGACCAGGCCTCCGTGGGCGACGACGCCGCCTTCCGCGCGCACGCGATGCGGCTCGTGGATCTCCTCGAGGGCGCCGGCCGTGAGCTCGAGGCGCGCGACGCGCTCGCGCACTACCTCTCCATCCAGCCGTCCGACGTCGAGGCGCTCCATCGCCTCCGCGTGGCCGACGGGAAGACGCAGAACTGGCCGGGCGTGGCCTGGGCCTGCGAGCGGCTCGTGGAGATCTCCACGGGCGAGGCGCAGATCGAGGCCGTGCTCGCGCTCTGCGACGCCTGCGACAACGCCGGCTCGCCGGGCGATGCGCGCTCCGCGCTCGAGAGCGTCCTCGCGGCGCAGCCCTCCGCGATCCTCCGCGATCGGCTCAAGAGCCTCTACGAGGCGTCGGGCGCGCACCGTGAGCTCGCCGAGATCCTCCTCGCCGAAGCCGCCGAGGCCGAGGACGAGGCGCAGCGCTTCGAGCTCTTCCGTCACGCCGGCGAGCTCCTCGTCGGGATCGGCGAGGGCGAAGCGGCGCTGCCGGCGCTCGAGGCGGCCTACGCGATGCAGCCGGACGACCACCGCACCGTGGTGGCGCTCGTCGACGCGCGCACGCTCGCCGGGCTCCACGCCGAGGCCGGGGCGCTCCTCGAGCAGGCCATCGAGAACCACCCCAAGCGTCGTTCGCCCGAGCTCAGCCAGCTCCAGCACCGCATGGCTCGCCTCGCGGGCGCAGCGGGCGACCGCAAGCTCGAGATGGACTGGCTCAACCAGGCGCTCCTCACCGACAAGCAGAACGTCTACGTCGCGGCCGAGCTGGCCGAGCTCTCGATGGAGCTCGGGGAGTACGAGATCGCGCTCGAGGCGCTGCGCGCCATCACCATCGCCAAGACCGACGGCCCGATGAGCCGCGCGATGGCCTTCCTCCTCCAGGCCAAGATCGCGCAGGAGCGAGGCGAGGGCCGCCGCGCGCTCCTCTGGGCCCGCAAGGCGCGCACCGAGGATCCCGATCTCCAGGAGGCGGCCGACTTCCTCAAGGAGCTCGGCGAGCCCTGAGCTAGAACTCGTCGAGGCGGCGGCGCCCTCCGCCGCCTCCGACGTCTTTTCCCCCAGAGAGAACGCAAATGCTGAAGTCGACCGTGGGTCGTGCATTTCTGCGGGCCTATGGCTGGCGTGTGGACGAGAGCTATCCTCGCGATCAGAAGAAGCTCGTCATCATCGCCGCGCCGCACACGACCAACTGGGACTTCCCGATCACCCTCGCGGTCGCCTGGAAGCTCCACATCCCGATGCAGTTCTTCGCGAAGGACTCGCTCTTTCGCTTCCCCTTCGGCCCGGCGCTCCGCGCCGTGGGCGGCATCCCGGTGGATCGCTCGCGGAAGTCGAACCTCGTCGACCAGCTCGTCGCCGAGTTCGATCGGCGCGAGGAGCTCGCGCTCGTGGTGCCGGCCGAGGGCACGCGGAGCCGAGGCGAGCTCTGGAAGAGTGGCTTCTATCACATCGCGCGCAAGGCCGGCGTGCCCATCCTCCCGGCCTACCTCGACTACGCGAAGAAGCTCGGCGGCTTCGGTCCGCTGATCTTTCCGAGCGGCGACGTGAAGGCCGACATGGATCTCATCCGCGCCTTCTACGCCGACAAGGTCGGGAAGTACCCCGAGAACTTCACGCCGCCACGGCTCGCCGAAGAGGGCTGAGCCTCAGTCGATGAGCTGCACGGCGCGGTGCCCGAACTTCTCCTTGGCCTGATCCGTCGGGAGGAGGCGGAGGAAGACCGCGCCGATGCAGGCATCGGCCGGGATGTCGCCGAAGCTCCGGCTGTCCTGGCCGAGGTGCGAGCGGTTGTCGCCGAGGAGGTAGATGCGCCCATCGGCCACGGAACGTGCGCGGATGCGGAAGCTCCCGATCTCCTTCTCGAGGATCGGGTGCGAGAGGACGGCGATGTCCTCGATGCCGAGGTGGTGTACCTCGGTGCGGCCGGTGTCCTCGTCGAAGAACTCCACCTTGCTCTTCCAATCGACCGGCGGCGTCTTGCCCCCGAGGGTGAGGCGGCCGCGGCTCGAGCCCACCTCGCGCCCGGCGGTCCCCATCACACGGCCGATGACGTGCTCGCCGCTCGAGGGGAGCTTGCAGAGCATCACGCGGCCGAACTTGGGCTCGGCGCCGCGCCAGACGAGCACGCGCTCGCCGCGGACGAGCGTCGGCGCCATGCCGTTGTGGCCCACGTAGAGGATGTCGACGAAGAAGATCTTGAGGATCGCGCCCACCACGAGGAGGAACGCGAAGAGCCAGAGAGCGAGCTTCAGGAGACCGCGGACGAGGTTCAGCATCGGTGGCGCAACTCTACCGCGAATCCGAAAGCGCGAGGTCGATGGCCTGCATTTCGGCGGCCGGATCGTCGGCGTGGAGCACGGCGCGGATCAGGGCGACGCCCCGCGCGTGACGTAGCTCACGGAGTCGCGCGGCGTCCATGCCGCCGAGCGCGATCACCGGCACGGGGGATTGGGCGGCGAGGGCGTCGAAGCCCGCGGGGCCGAGGGGCGCGCCCTTGCCGGGGGTCGCGTGGACGGGGCTGAGGAAGGCGTAGTCCGCCCCCGCGGCCGCCTCGAGCCCCTCGCGGTCGTGGCGGGAGACCCCCACGAGCCAGCGCGGGGCGAGGCTCCGGACGGCCTCGACGGGCAGGCCCGACTCGGGGAGATGCACGCCGTCGGCGTCCGCGACGAGGGCGATGTCGGGGCGACGGTTGACGAGGAGCTTCGCGCCGGCGTCCCTCGTCACGCGCCGGAGCTCGCGCGCGAGGCCGAGGAGCTCGCGATCGCCTGCGCCGGGGACGCGGAGGTGGACGGCGACGAGCGCGCGCGTCGGGCGTTCGAGCGCGCGGGCGACGCTCCGCACGACGCCGCCGGGCGCGCTCGGATCGGTGATGAGGTGGATCGCGGGGAGGGCGCTCAGTTCGCCGCCTCGTCGCCGGAGCTCGGCTCGCTGCTCACGTCGCGGCCTTCGAGCGCGAGCTTGGCGCGCTGGGCCTCACGCGACGAGGGATAGCGCTCGACGATCGTCTCGAGGACGAGGCGACGCGCGCCTTCGTCGCCGGCCTCGTGGAAGCGCTCGCTGAGGAGGAAGAGCGCCTGCGGCGCCGAGTCCTCCGGGCGCTTGTTCGGGTCGGGCTTGCTGCACTGGAACGGCGCCAGGCTGGTCAGCGTGAAGGCCAGGGCGAGGGAGAGGAGCTTCATGAGTGCTTGGATCCGATGACGCCCTCGAGGGGGCTCGACGCGGTGGCGTAGAGTTTCTTGGGGATGCGCCCCGCGCGGTAGGCGAGGCGGCCGGCCTCGACGCCGAGCTTCATGGCGCGCGCCATGCGCACCGGATCCTTGGCCGAGGCGATGGCCGTGTTCATGAGGAGCGCGTCGACGCCGAGCTCCATGGCGATCGTCGCGTCGGAGGCCGTGCCCACCCCCGCGTCGACGATGACGGGCACGTTCGCGTGCTCGACGATGATCTCGAGGTTGGTGGGGTTGCGGATGCCGAGGCCGCTGCCGATGGGCGCCGCGAGGGGCATCACGGCCGCGCACCCGATGTCCTCGAGGCGCTTGGCGGCGACGGGGTCGTCGTTGAAGTAGGGGAGCACGACGAAGCCCTCCTTCACGAGGATCTTCGCGGCCTCGATCGTGGCGGGCACGTCGGGGAAGAGCGTGCGCTCGTCGCCGATGACCTCGAGCTTCACGAGCGGCGTGTCGAGCATCTCACGCGCGAGGCGGGCGGTGCGGACGGCGTCCTCGACCGTGTAGCAGCCGGCCGTGTTGGGGAGGATGGTGTACCCGCCCTGAAGGAGGATGCCGATGATCGAGTCGGGCGTGCGGTCGGCGAGATCGACGCGCCGCACGGCCACCGTCACCACCTCGCAGCCGCTCTCGCGGAGCGCGGCGCGCGCGGTCTCGGGATCGGGGTACTTGCCCGTGCCCGTGAAGAGGCGGGAGCGGAATTCGAAGCTCCCGATACGGAGGATGTCTTCGTCGTTCATCGAGATGGTTCTCTCGGGGATTCAGCCGCCGCCGACGAAGTGGACGATCTCGAGCTCGTCGCCTTCTCGGAGCGTGGTTTCTGCGTGACGGGCGCGCGGCACGATCTCGCGGTTGCGCTCGACCGCGACGAGGGCGTCGCCGAGGCCGAGGCTCTCGATCAGACCGCGGACGGTGATCGCGTCTTCGACGTCGCGTTCGGTCCCATTGACTCGGAGGCGCATGCGACGAGGGTAGGTCGCCCGCGGTTGGGGAGCAAGTCCTGCCGGCGGCGCACGAATTCCCAGGGAGGAGGGGGCGGACGTCCTCCGTATGAGGATGCATGCGACGATGGTTGGGGTGTGCGCTGGCGCTGAGTTTGGGGCTCTTCGGATGCGGGGACGACGGTCCGAACGGGGGCGAGCCGCCGGAGGGCGGTCTGCCCGACGTGGACGTGCCGGATGTGGTCCTGGACGGTAGCCCCGACGCGACGCCCGACGGCAGCCCCGGCGACGGAGCGGCCGACGGCGGTGACGGCAGCGCGCCCGACGGCGCGACGGATGGGTCGACGCAACCGCCGGAGGAGCCCTGGTACGTCCTCAGCGCAGAGCGCGCCGGTCCCTTCGTGATCTTGAGCGACGACGGACGCGAATTCGAGCGCATCGCCATCGCCTCGGAGGCCGCGGGCTCGGCGCGCGGCGTCGAGGCGGGCGAGGGCGTCTTCTACTTCGAGATGCAGACGCTCGTCTCGGATCGCCGACAGCGCTTCGGCGTCGGACCGGCCGACATGCCGCTCGAGGGCGACGTCGGCGATCATCCGGGGAGCCTCGGCGCCACCGAGACCGGCGTGATCTTCGTGAACGGGGTGATCGTGGAGGACTACGAGGGCTCCGCCGACACCTTCGGCTTCGTCGTCGATCGGCGCGAGGAGACGGTGATCCACCTCGTGATCGCGACGCCGGCCCACCCGCAGGGCGAGATCGTCGCGAGCGTCTTGCTCGACGCGCCCGACGGTCCGCTCCACGCCTTCGTCTCGGGGCCGCGTCTCGCGCTCGGACCGCAGGCTCGGTACAACGCCGGCCACGACACCACGAATTTCCCCTTCCGCTACGACGCGCGCGCGGCGCTCGCCGCGGTCGATCCCGGGGCGGCCGAGGAGCTCGTGCTCGGCTTCGGCGACACGGGCTCGAAGCCGTGGAACGAGCCGCCGGTCGTCACCCTCACGGGGCCGTCGAGCGCGCTCCCCGGCGAGGGCATCGCGCTCGTCGTCTCCGCCCACGACGCGGAGGACGGTGACCTCACGGCGCGCGTGATCTTCGAGGACGACGCGCTTCCCCACTCGGCGCGCGCGATCCAGCTCGAGCCGGGCGGCGTCTACCGCACCTCGATCGTCGGCCGGCATCGCCTGCGCGCGAGCGTCGTCGACGCGGGGGGGAAGCGGACGACGGCCGTGCACGTCGTCGACGTCGCGGGCCCGCCGACGATGCACGCCGAGGTGAGGCTCGTGAACGCCCCCGGCGACGGCGCGCTCATCGACGCGAGCGGACGCGGCGTGCGCTTCACGCAGGTCACCAAGGACGGCGTCCGCGCCAACCAAGGGCTCATCGACGACTTCTGGTACTTCGAGGTCTCCCACGTGGGTCCTTACGGCAACTTCGGCACGGGCATCGTGGTGGAGGCGGGGAGCATCGCGCCCTATGCGCTCCGCGCCGTACCGGCCTCGATGTCGATGAACTTCATCTCGGGCATCTGGCACGACATCATCTGGGTCGCGTCCCAGCCCGAGGGCGGACCGCACCAGACGGTCGGCTTCGCCGTCGACTATCGACGCTCCCTGCCGAACGGCCGGGACTATCCCATCGTGCACGTGATCGTGGCGGGCGTGCTCGCGGCGTCGGTCCACGTGGACGACGCGACAACGCCGGTCCATCCGATGCTCTACGGCACGATGGGCGATGGCACCGGGCCGCAGCTCGTCGCGAACTTCGGCACGTCTCCGTTCGTCTACGACGCGCGCGCCATCCTCTCGTCGGCGGGCTATGACGGAAACGCGCTCAAGCGCGGCTGGGGCGTCCACGCGCATTGAGATTGCGTCGCCGCGCGGCTCGCGTAGCCTCTCGCGGCGTGAGGGAGATCATCCAGGGCGAGAACCTCGAGTTGCTGAGGCGTTTGCCCGAAGCGTTCGCGCGCCTCGTCTACATCGACCCGCCCTTCAACACCGGGAAGACGCAGACGCGCACGCGCCTCAAGGTGCGGCGCGACGAGGCCGGCTCGCGCCGCGGGTTCGGCGGGCACGCCTTCACCGTCGAGGCCACGCCGAGCCCCAGGTACGCGGATCGCTTCGACGACTACGTCGCGTTCCTCATGACGCGCGTCGAAGCCGCGCTCAGGTGCACGACGCAGGACGCCTCGATCTTCGTCCACGTCGATCCGCGCGAGAGCCATTACGTGAAGGTCGCGCTCGACGGGCTCCTCGGGCGGCGGGCCTTCATGAACGAGATCATCTGGGCTTACGACTACGGGGCGCGCACCAAGCGCCGCTGGTCGCCCAAGCACGACGTCATCTTCTGGTACGCGCGCGATCCCGAGCGCTACGTCTTCGACTACGACGCCATCGATCGCATCCCCTACATGGCGCCGGGGCTCGTCAGCAAGGAGAAGGCCGAGCGTGGGAAGACGCCCACCGACGTCTGGTGGCACACCATCGTCCCCACCAACGGGCGCGAGAAGACGGGCTACCCCACCCAGAAGCCGCTCGGCATCCTCGAGCGCATCGTCAAGGTGCACAGCGCGCCGGGCGATGTGGTGCTCGACTTCTTCGCGGGCTCGGGGACGACCGGCGAGGCGGCCGCGCGGAACGGGCGCGGCTTCGTCCTCGTCGATCGCGAGCCCGCCGCCATCGAGGTGATGGAGAGACGGCTCGCGCCCTACGCGCCGCTCGTGCGTACGATCGACGAGCTCTGACGCGAGGGCGCGAGGCGATCAGCGAAGGGTCAAGGTCTCCACGGCCTCGACCGCGCGCACGTCGAAGACGATGGGCGTGGGCTCGTTCACGACGTAGCGCTCGAGGAGATCGGCGAAGTGCGGGCTCTGCCGATCGTCCACCTGCCCGCCCGGGAGCTGGAAGGTGCAGCGCACGCCCGAAGCCGGCGCCTCGCAGACGAAGCGCGTGCTCGCGCCGGCGCGGTGATCGTAGTTGCCGCCCATCCGCGGGTTCGCCACGTCGACGGTGAAGAGGCCGCCGTCGTTCGCGTAGCGCGGGCCGTCGTAGTCGGTCACGCCGATCATCGAGAAGAGATCGGCCGCGGGCGAGACGGTGTGAACGCGTCCCCAGACCCACTCGGCGGGATCCGCGCCGAGGAGCGTCTGGAGCCGCGCCGCCGCGGCGTTCATCGCGGCCGCGACGAGCTGCGCCTTGGTCTCCGTGGCGTCCGTGCGGACGTCGTCCCAGTAGATGTCGCCGGCCGCGAGGGCGTCGGGCTGGGCGAGCGAGAAGACGAGGAGCTGGAGGTTCGGGCTGCGGGAGAGCCCGTAGGCCTCGACCTCGTCATTCCAGAGGAGGCCGCGCAGGTAGTCGATCGTGGCGTGGAAGGCGGCGCACCCGCGCGCCTCGGCGAGCTCGCTCGCGCTCGAGGCGAGGGGAGAGTCCACACGGAAGCCGTCGAGGCCGGTGGGGCAGGTGTACGCCCACGCCTCGAGGGCCGCGAGGATGGCCTGGCCGCCGGCCGTGAGGTCGTCGGCTCCCTCGGTCGCCGCCTGCACGAGCGCCGGGGTGAGCTGCTCTCCGATGGCCGAGTGCACGTCGCCGACGAGCGCGAGCATCGTGTCGACGGTGTGCTCACCGAAGCCCGTCTGGAGCTCGGACTGGATGCGCTCCTGGCGATAGCCCGCGGCCGCCTGGCTCTGGAGGACGACGCCGGGGCAGTCGTTGGTGGGATCGCCGTCGTCGAGGTGGCCGGTCATGTCGTTGTTGGCCGTGGCGACGTAGCCCGAGGTCGAGAGGAGCTGCGGGAGCTCTTCGAGCGGGATCGTGCCCACCCACTCGGCCGAGCCGTCGCCGGGCAGCGGCCGGAAGGGCGCGTACTCGCCCATGTCGGCGAAGGGCCGGTAGGGGAGGCGGTTGTATGGGAACCAGCCGATCGTGCCCTCGACGTCGACGACGACCCAGTTCTGGCCGATGGTCGTGAAACCCGTGAGGGCCTCGCGCGCTTCTTCGACGCTCGTGGCGCGGGAGAGGTGGGTGAGCACCTCGCCGTCGGTCGAGAGCTCCTGCGCCCGCCGTCCAGCGGAGCGAGAGCGCCGTGCCCGCCTCCTCGTCGATGGCGAGCAGCGGGCCGTGGTGCGGCACCCAGCGCAAGGTCTCCGTGCGCGTGCCGCCGCCGGCGAGCTCCAGGGTGAACTCGCGCTCGACGAAGGGCACCTCTTCACCGTTGAAGATCACGCCGTCACCCGATGGGGTGAGCTGCTCCACGTACACGTCGGTGAAGTCGAAGTAGGTGGTGGTGGCGCCCCACGCGATGTGCTCGTTCTGGCCGATGATGATCCACGGGAGGCCGGCGAAGCTGTGCCCCGCCACGTGCAGCGTGCCCGTCCCATGGGTCTTGGCGTCGAGGTGCGCCATGTACCAGACCGACGGCTGCGAGAGGCCGAGGTGCGGATCGTTGGAGAAGAGCGCGTGACCCACGGCCGTCCCGTCGGGGGCGACGGCCCAGTTGTTCGATCCGATGGAGTCGGCGCCGCGCGGCGCGCCGCGGAGGACGTCGAAGGCCGAGGTCACGCCGAGCGCGCGCTCGAGGAGCGGGGCGAGCTCGGGCGTGAGCGCGGTGCGGGGATCGCGACGGAGCCGGCGCGAGGGGCTCGGCGTCGACGGGCAGGTGTAGTCGTCGATGACGTTCACGAGCCGCGCGGGGCGGTTCCCGTAGAAGTCCTCGTAGATCTCCGGGCTCCCGGCGAGCTGTGCGTAGACCTGGCCGAGCGCGATCTCGGTGGAGCTGTCGTTCGTGAGATCGTTCACGAGCGCGAGCACCGTGGCGAAGCTGTCCGCGGGCGTCCAACGCGGGATGTCCTCGCCGTTGATGAGCGGGTGCGAGTACTCGCGCGGGAGCTTGGCGCCGTTCCGGCCGGCCTCGAGGTCGTCGAGCCAGGCGTTCACGCCGCGCGCGTAGGCCTCCATCCACGCGCGCGTCTCGTCGCCGATGCTCTCGAGGAGCCTCTCCTCGGCCCAGCGGCCCTCGCGGTCGGCGAAGAGCGCGCGGTTGGCGCCGTCGATTTCGACGACGAGCGCGCCGGCGAGCGTGGAGAGGCGGCCGGTGGCGAAGCGCCGGCGCACGTCCATCTGCCAGAAGCGATCGCGGGCGTGGAAGTATCCGAGCGCGGCGACGCAATCGGCGTCGGTGCGGCACTCGAGGTGGAGCATGCCGACCTCGTCGAAGCGTGCGGTGACGGGGCCTTCGACGCCCTCGATCGAGACGTCGCCGCGCGGGCCGTCGTCCTTGCATCCTGCAAAGGCGGCGAGCGCGGCTAGCGCCAAGAGGTGAAGGGTGAGGTGTCGTGTCATCACCCCATTCAAGCGCGCCGATGGGTGAAAATGAAGCCCCGACTACGGGTTTTTCTCCTCGGGGACGAAGCGCACCTCGAAGAGCCACGGCCAGCGCTTGCCCGTCACGTAGAACGCCCCCCGGCGTGAGTCGTACGCGATCCCGTTGAGCACGTCGGCGCGGAAGCGCTCTGCTCGATCGAGGAGCCCCCGCGCGTCGACGACCTTCACGACGTTCCCGGTCGCGGGATCGATCGCGACGATACGATCGGTCTGCCAGACGTTGGCCCAGACGAGGCCGCGCGCGTACTCGAGCTCGTTGAGGCGATGGACGGGGCGCCCCTCGAGGCGGACGTCCACCGTGGAGAGGAGCGCGAAGGTGCGCGGATCCCGGAACTGCAGCGTGGCGCTCCCGTCGCTCATCACGAGGCGCGATCCGTCGAAGGTGAGGCCCCAGCCTTCGCCTTCGTAGTCGTGCTCGCCGAGCGGCTCGAAGGTCTCGGCGCGGAAGCGGAAGGCCTTCCCCGTCTGCCAGGTGAGGAGGATGAGCTCGTCGCCGACCTTCACGAGCCCTTCGCCGAAGTGCGGCGGGGGCACGTCGCGTCGACGGATCACGCGCCCCGACTCGAGATCGACCTCGCGCAAGGTGCTCTCGCCGACGAGCCCCGTGCTCTCGAAGAGCCTCCCCTCGTCGATGAGGAGCCCCTGGGTGAACGCCCCGACGTCGTGGGGGAGGCGGCGCACGACCTCCACGCGGAGCCTCTCGGGCGCGAGCGCCTTCGGGGCGCGGTCGATCTGGACGCGCTCCACGACCTCCGTCCGGTCGCGGCAGCCGACGAGCGAGAGGAGGGCGATGAGGGCGAGGGTGCGACGCGTCATGCGGGGTGAGACTAGCACCGGAGGCGCTTGACCGCGGCGGGTTCCTCCCGAAACTCAAGGCGCCGTGCATCGCTTCGATCCGCCGCTCGTGCTGAGGCCGAGTCTCTCCTCGCCCGAGGATTGCCTCCGCCCGACGCGCGCCGAGATCGACCTCGACGCCATCGCCTCGAACCTCGAGGCGCTCCGAGGGCACATCGGCTCGGCGCGCGTCCTCGCCGTGGTGAAGGCCGACGCCTACGGACACGGCGTCGTGCCCGTCGCGCGGCGGCTCCAGGCGAACGGCGTCGATGGATTCGGCGTCGCGCTCGCCGAAGAAGGGCTCGAGCTCCGCGAGGCCGGGATCCACGTGCCCATCCTCGTCCTCAACGGCATCCACGGCGGCGCGCACCGCGCCATCATCGAGAAGCAGCTCACGCCCGTCGTCTACGAGATCGGCGAGGCGCGCGCCTTCGACGCGGCGGCGCGCGAGCCCGTGCACGTCCACCTCAAGATCGACACGGGCATGGCGCGCCTCGGCGTGCCCCTGCGCGAGCTCGGCGCCTTCCTCGACGCGCTCCGCGGGCTGCCGCGCGTGCGCATCTCGGGCGTGATGACGCACCTCGCCGAGGCCGAAGGGGACGAGGCGATCACGCGGAGGCAGCTCGCCCGCTTCGACGAAGCGCTCGCCGCCATCCGCGCCGCGGGGCACGAGCCCGAGCACCTCCACGTCGCCAACAGCGCCGCGGCCCTCCGCTATCCCGAGGCGAGGCGCGACTGGGTGCGGCTCGGTATCGCGCTCTACGGCCACTCGCCGACGGGCGATCTCCAAGGGGATCTCCGCCCGAGCATGCGCCTCCGCACGGAGATCATCAGCGTGCGCGCGCTCGAGCCGGGCGAGCGGGTGGGCTACTCGGGGACGTTCACGGCCACCGCGCCCACGCGCGTGGCGACGCTCGCGATCGGCTATGGCGACGGCCTCTCCCGCGGGCTGTCCAACCGCGGCACGGTGCTCGTGCGCGGCGTGCGCTGCCCCATCGTCGGCAACGTGAGCATGGACCTCACCGGCGTGGACGTGACGCGCGTGCCGGAGGCGCGCGTGGGCGACGAGGCCGTGCTGCTCGGCGCGCAGGGCGCCGACGTCATCCGGGTCGACGAGGTGGCCGAGGCCGCGGGGATCCTCCCCTACGAGGTCCTCACCAACGTCTCGCGGCGCGTCCCTCGCTTCTACGTCACCCGCGGCTGAGCGCGCCCGAGGAGAGGCGCGCCTTCGGGCCTCCGTGGTACACCTCCCGCCGTGGCCGAGGCCGAGCGAACGTCGACGCAGATCCGCACGTGGCTGACGAGCGTGCTCACGGAAGCCGCCCGGCTCGTCCTCACGCCCTTCGCCGAGATCGGCACGCTCTACAAGATGCTCGTCTCGGCCGTCTTCGCGATCTTCCGGCCGCCGTTCCGCGTGGGGAACTACGTCGCGGCGATCGAGTTCGTGGGGATCGGGTCGATCTTCATCGTGAGCCTCACGGGCTTCTTCACCGGCGCGGTGCTCGGCCTCCAGCTCGTGGAGAACTTCCGCAAGGTCGGGCTCGAGAACCAGACGAGCGCGGTGGTGGGCTTCGGTCTCGCGCGCGAGCTCGGCCCCGTGTTCACCGCGCTCATGGTCTCGAGCCGCGCAGGGAGCGCCATGGCGGCGCAGCTCGGCTCGATGCGCGTCTCGAGCCAGATCGACGCGCTCAAGACGATGGCCGTGCACCCCATCCAATACCTCGTGAGCCCGCGCCTCGTCGCGGGCCTCGTGACGGTGCCCATCCTCACGGCCATCTTCAACGTCGTCGCCGTCTTCGGCGCGTGGCTCGTGAGCGTGAAGATGCTCGCGCTCGACAGCGGCATCTTCCTCGACAACCTCAAGCAGCAGCTCCAGCCCGAAGACATCACGCACGGCCTCGTGAAGGCCAGCGTGTTCGGTGTGGCCGTCTGCCTCATCGCGTGCCGCCAGGGCTATCACACGAGCGGCGGCGCCGAGGGCGTGGGGCGCGCGACGAACCGCGCCGTCGTGCACTCGGCCATCGCCATCCTGGCGCTCGACTACGTGCTCACCGCCCTCTCGCTCGGACAGGGGCTCTTCTGATGAAGGGTGACGTCATCGTCGAGGTCCGCGGGGTGACCAAGTCGTACGGCGGGCGCGCCGTGCTCCACGGCGTCGACTTCGACGTGCTCCGCGGGAAGACGAACGTGATCATCGGCCCCTCCGGCTCGGGCAAGAGCGTGATGATGCGCCAGCTCATCCGCCTCGAGGAGCCCGACGGAGGTCAGATCCTCTTCGACGGCGTCGACATCGCGCACGCGAAGGGCAAGGCGCTCTCCGCCCTCCGGCGCCGGTTCGGGATGGTCTTCCAGCACTCGGCGCTCTTCGACTTCATGAACGTCTTCGACAACGTCGCGTTCCCGCTCCGCGAGCACACCAAGCTCAGCCGGGCCGAGATCCGCGACCGCGTCTTCCATCGCCTCGAGACGCTCGGAATCGCCGACGCAGCATACAAGATGCCGCCCGAGCTCTCCGGCGGCATGCAGCGGCGCGTGGCCGTCGCGCGGGCGCTCGTCCTCGAGACGGAGCTCGTGGTCTACGACGAGCCCACGACCGGCCTCGATCCACTCACCACGCGCACCGTCGACGAGCTCATCCTCGAGGCGGGCGAGCGCTTCGGGCTCACCTCCGTGGTCATCAGCCACGATATGGCGAGCGTCTTCCGCATCGCCGACACCGTGACGGTGCTCCACTTCGGCCACGTGATCGCGTCGACCACACCCGACCGCATCATGGACGAGGTCACCGACGAGGTGCGCGAGTTCATCCTCGCCTCCGGCGTGAGCCCCACCTCGGTCATGCGCGGGAGGGCGTCGTCTCGGGACGAGGGCCCGTGATAGCCTCGGGGGCCATGAGAGCCCTCGTCTCGCTCGCGTGCGCAGCCCTCCTCGCCTCGTGCGGTGAATCCAGCGGACACCTCCAGCGCGACCCGTGGATCGGGGACGGAAAACGCCGAGGGCCTTGTGACGTCGACGTCCGCGCGCTCGAGGTGGACACGTCCAACCCCGACGTCGTGGTGGGCACCGGCACGCCCGAGAGCTGCACGAGCGAGGCCTTCGTCGACGCCGTGGCGAGAGGCGGCATCATCACCTTCGACTGCGGGCCCGATCCCGTCACCATCGTGCTCGAGGAGACGGCCAGGGTGTTCAACGACGCCGCGGAGGAGATCGTCATCGACGGCGGCGGGCTCGTGACGCTGAGCGGCGGTGGCGCGCGCCGCATCCTCTACATGAACACCTGCGATCCGGCGCAGGTCTGGACCACGCCGCACTGCGACGACCAGGATCATCCGCGCCTCACGGTGCAGAACCTCACCTTCGCCGACGGCAACGCCACGGGCGAGGATCCCGATGGCGGCGGCGCGATCTTCGTGCGCGGCGGCCGGCTCAAGATCCTCCACTCCAAGTTCGTGCGGAACCGCTGCGACGAGACCGGCCCCGACGTGGGCGGCGCGGCCGTGCGCGTCCTCGATCAACACGACGACCTCCCCGTCTACGTGGTGGACAGCGTCTTCGGCGGCGAGGAGGGCGAGGGCAACATCTGCTCCAATGGCGGGGGCCTGAGCAGCATCGGCGTCTCGTTCACCGTCATCGGCAGCCGCTTCAGCCACAACCGCGCCATCGGGGTGGGCGCCAACCCGGCGCGTCCCGGGACGCCCGGCGGCGGGAGCGGCGGCGCCATCTACAACGACGGCAACACCTTCACGCTGACGCTCTGCGACACCGTCATCGAGGACAACCACGCGCGTGAGGGAGGCGGCGCGATCTTCTTCGTGAGCAACGATCGCAGCGGGACCCTCCACATCGAGGACTCCACCTTGCGACGCAATCCGAGCGAGGGCTTCGAGACCTCGGGGTTCCCGGGCATCTTCGTCCGCGCGAAGGAATCCCCCGCGGTGGTGAACAGCACGCTCGAGTGAGGCGTTTGCGCTGCGCGCGGATGTTGGCGAAGATCTGCGCATGCGCATCTTTGCTCTCGTACTCAGCCTCGCGCTCTTCGCCTGCCGCTCCGAAGAGCCCGCCTCGCACGGCGATCACGCGGCGAGCCCCCAGCCCCTCCCGATGCCCACGCTCGCCGAGGACGCGCGCGTGTTCTTCGTCACGCCGTCGAACGGCGCCGTCGTCCGAGGTCCCCTCGTCGACGGCAAGGTGGAGGTGAAATTCGAGATGGGCGCCAAGGGCGTGGCCATCGAGCCCGCCGGCGAGGTCAAGGACGGCTCCGGTCACCATCACATCCTCGTCGACGTGGAGGACGTGCCCTTCGGCGTCGCCGTCCCGGCCGACGAGAAGCACATCCACTTCGGCAAGGCGCAGACCGAGGCCGTCCTCCCGCTCGCGCCGGGCGAGCATCGGCTCACGCTCCAGCTCGCCGACGGCGCGCACCGCAGCTACGGCCCCGAGCTCAAGGACGAGATCCGCATCACCGTCGAGGCCGAGGAAGCCGCCGAGGCGGAAAAGGCGGAAGAGGCGGAAGACCAGGCCGAAGCCGAGTGAGCCGCGCGCTCACTTCCCGAAGACGTCGAGCATCTTTCGCCTGTAGGCCGCCCAGGCGTCCGGCGGGCAGAAATGACGAGGCGGCGTGAGCCCGAGCGTATCGAGGAGACCCTCGTACTCGGCGACGCGCCGCCTCACGTCGTCGACGGTGCCGGCGGCGCAGTAGGTGTCGATCATCGCGTCGGTCACCTCGTCGATGGCGCGCTCGCGCACGCCCGAGTGGAACGCCGCCCGGATGCGGCGGCACTCTTCGAGGAAGCCGTCGCTCGCGAAGATCGGCTCGTAGGTCTTCACCGTGGCGTAGAAGGCGAGCACGCCTGCGGCGTGGCGCCGCGCCGTCTTCACGTCGTCGTCGATGGCGCAGACGATGCCCGCGCCGACGTCGATGGACGCGCGCTCGCGTCCCGCCTTCTTCAGCCCTTCGTGGATGGGCGGGAGGAACTCCTCGCGGAGGTACCGAGGCGAGAGGAAAACGTGGCCGAGGACGCCGTCGGCGACCTCGCCGGCGAGGCGGAGCATCCCCGGACGATTCGCGCCGAGATAAATCGGAAGTCGCTCGCATTTCGGCGCGAACGGGCGCTTGTAACCAGTGATGTTCGCGTGGACGAATTCACCTTGGATCTCGATGGGGAGACCGCGGTGCGCGTTCGCCTCGAAGCGGCGGACGAACTCGATGACCTCGCGCATGTGGGCGACGGGGCCGCCGTAATTCGTGACGCCGTGCCACGCCTCGTTGAGTCGTCGTGCGCCGGCGCCGAGCCCGAGGATGAAACGCCCGTTCGTGAGCGAATCCATCTCGAAGGCCTCGAGCGCGAGCGCGAGCGGGCTACGTACGAAGGCGAGCGCGATCCCCGTGCCGAGCTTCATCGAGCTCGTATGCGAGGCCACCGCAGCGAGTGGGACAAATGGGTTTCCGTACAGTTCGGACGCGAAGATGCTGGCTACGCCCGCCGACTCTGCTTCCCGGGCGGCGGCGACCAGCTCGTCGGCGGATTGTCCGGTGAGATGGATGGAGATTCGGTCGGGGAAGGTGGCCATGAGAACGGAATATAAGGGATCGTCCCGAAGGGCGAGGTAAGGTCCGGAACCGATCGTCCCCGAGGGATTTTCGTTGTGACCCTCGATTGATTGTTACGTAGAATCACCCCATGGACGGAGTGGCGGAATACGCGGCAACGTGGGGAAGATCCAAGCTGACCTGGCAGCAGGTCGAACAGTTCGCTTCGACACTCGCGATCACGTCGGTCGATCGCGAACGCGTCGCGCGCACGCTCTACGAGTTCCCACCCGACGGAATGGTGAGGGGGCTCTTCTTCGGCGCGCTCAGACAGGTGCTCGAACGTAACGCGGGCATCGCGGAAGCCGCGGCGCTCATCGAGATGCACGGCATCCCGAAGCGACTCGTGCCGTTCTCGCTCTACCATCACCGCGACTTCTACAAGCTGTGGTTCGCGGCGATTCCCGTCGCGCACCGCGGCGCGACGATCTCGCAGGGGATGGAGCGCATCGCCGAGACCTTCTTCCCCATCTGGCTCGAGAGCGCCGCGGGGCGCACGATGGGGCTCTTGCTCGGAAGTGAGCCCATCACCATCGTGAAGCGGCTCCGCGACGCCTACGCGGTTTCGGTGCCGCACAACGATCACAAGATCGAGATCCTCTCCGACGTGCACGTGCGCTGGATCGGCAAGGTCGAGCCCAGTCCGTTCTTCATCGAGACCTTCCGCGGGATCCTCACCGGCACGATGAGCTCGCAGGGCGTTGCGCGTCCCAGGTTCGACGGGCGCATCGAGGGGCCGGTCGGCAACCACCACCAGCGCGTGGTCTTCGATCTCACCTGGTGATCCGCCGCGCCAGACGAAGCGAGCCGGGATCGTTCGACGACCCCGGCTCGTTGCGTTGGTGACCGCGCGTCTTCAGAGGCTCGAGCTCTTGTAGCTCTTCTTCTGGTCCTCGGAGAGCGGGAGGTGCAGGCCGCACTCGCGCGACTTGCCGAGGATGCGGCCCTCGCGCGGATCCATGTCCGGCGTGGTGGGCAGCGTGCTGTGGTGATCGCCGATGGAGCGGTATCCCTCGGCCACGAGCGGGTGGTGCGGGAGATCGTGCTCGGCCATGTAGGCTTCGACGTCGGCGTCGGAGAACGAGAGGATCGGGTGGATCTTCACCCGCCCGTTCTGGAGCATGACCTTGCGGAGCGTGCGCCGATGCTCCGTCTGCTCGCGGCGGAGCCCGGCCATCCACGCCGTGATCCCGAGCTCCTCGAGCGCGCGGTTCATCGGCTCCACCTTGTTGATCCGTAGGTAGCGCTCGACGCCCTCGGGGCCCTGCTCCCAGAGCTTGCCGTAGAGGGCCTCCTGGCGGGCGGCCGTCATGGTGGCGGCGTACCAGTGGACCTGGAGGCCGAAGCGCTTCTCGAGCTCTTCGGCGAACCGGTAGGTCTCAGGGAAGAGGTAACCCGTGTCGATGCAGATGACCTTCGTCGCCGGCGCGGTCTTGGCGACGAGGTGGAGCATCACGGCGGATTGAGCGCCGAAGCTCGTCGAAAGGGCGAGTCGATCGCCGAAGCGGCTCGCGGCCCAGGCGATGACCTCCTCGGGGCGGGCGTCTTCGAGCTCTCGATTGGCGGCCTCGAGATCGAGGTCGAGATCCGGGCGAATGGGTTCGACGCTGGGCATCGCGGTTCCTGGTAAGTTGACAAGAATCCTTGGGATATGCAACGGCCGAATGTGCGACATCTAGCAATTGGTCGCGAAATCTCTGAAAAATCGAGGGGCCGTGATGGTTTCCGGCGGGTGTGCAAGTTGACCAAATAGATCAAGAATATAGCCCGAGCGCACGTTCGGCCTTGGAGCGGGGAGGGGCTTTCTGCTACTTCGCGACCTCCCATGAGTCAGTCCCCCTCGCTCGCATCGCTCGTCGCCGAGGCGCTCTCGCTCCCGGAACGCGCCGTCGCCGCGGTCATCCAACTCCTCGACGAGTCCGCCACCGTCCCCTTCATCGCGCGCTACCGCAAAGAGGCGACCGGCGGGCTGGACGAGGTCGCCGTGCGCGAGATCCAGGAGAAGCGCGCCTACTTCAAGGAGCTCGAAGAGCGCAAGGAGGTCGTCCTCCGCGCCATCGAGGAACAAGGGAAGCTCACCCCCGGCCTCGAGGCCCGCATCCGCGCCTGCACCGAGAAGGCGCGCCTCGAGGACCTCTACGCCCCCTACAAGCGCAAGCGGAAGACCAAGGCCGACGTCGCGCGTGAGGCCGGCCTCGAGCCCCTCGCGCAGCGCGTCCTCGAGCAGCCGCTCTCCGGCGATCCCGAGAAGGAAGCCGAGGCCTTCGTCTCGGCCGAGAAGGGCGTCGCCGACGTGGCCGCGGCGCTCTCCGGCGCGCGCGACATCATCGCGCAGATGGTCGCCGACGACGCCGACATCCGCGCGAAGCTCCGCGCGCGCTTCGAGACCACCGGCATCCTCGAGTCCACGGTCGTGCCCGAGCACAAGGAGGCGCGCACCAAATTCGAGGACTACTACGACTACCGCGAGAAGGTCTCCGTCATCCCGCCACATCGCTTCCACGCGATCCGCCGCGGCGAGACCGAGGGCGTGCTGCGCACCAAGATCGTCATCGACGAGGACGAGGCCGTCGCCGACATCCTCCGCGCGATGAAGCACGTGCCGGCCTCGCCCTTCGCGGGCGAGCTCGCGAAGGCCTGCCGCGATTCGCTGCGCCGTCTGCTCGGTCCGAGCGTCGAGACCGACGTGCGCGTGGAGCTCAAGCTCAAGGCCGATCGACAGGCGGTGCAGGTCTTCGCCGAGAACCTGCGGCACCTCCTCCTCGCGGCCCCATACGGCGCGCGCCCGGTCATCGGCGTCGACCCCGGCCTCCGCACCGGCTGCAAGTGCGCGGCCGTCGACGCCACCGGCCGCTACCTCGACAACATCACCATCTATCCCTTCACGAGCGACGCCGCGCGCGCCGAGCGCGAATTCCTCGCCTTCGTGGAGCGTCACGCGCCGAGCGCCATCGCCGTGGGCAACGGCACGGCCGGCCGCGAGACCGAGCGCTTCGTCCGCGACGCGCTCAAGCAGGGCAACGTGAAGAACGTGATCGTCGTCCTCGTGAGCGAGGCCGGCGCGAGCGTCTACAGCGCCTCGGACGTGGCGCGCGAGGAGTTCCCCGACCTCGACCTCACTGTGCGCGGCGCCATCAGCATCGCGCGCAGGCTCCAGGATCCCCTGGCCGAGCTCGTGAAGATCGATCCCAAGTCCATCGGCGTCGGCCAGTACCAGCACGACGTGCAGGAGAGCCTCCTCAAGCGGAAGCTCGGCGAGGTGGTCGAGAGCGCGGTGAACGCGGTGGGCGTCGAGCTCAACACGGCGAGCGCTTCGCTCCTCTCCTACGTGGCCGGCGTCGGCCCGAGCCTCGCCAAGCGCATCGTCGAGACGCGCGCGGCCAAGGGCCCCTTCCGGTCGCGCGAGGCGCTCCGCGAGGTCCCCGGCTTCGGCCCGCGGGCCTTCGAGCAGGCGGCGGGCTTCCTCCGCGTGCGCGAATCGTCCAACCCGCTCGACGCGTCGGCCGTGCACCCCGAGCGATACGCCCTCGTCGAGAAGATGGCGGCCGATCTCGGCGTCTCCGTCTCGGCGATCATCGGCTCGCGCGAGCTCCTCAAGAAGATCGATCTCGCGGCCTACCGCGGCGACGACGTGGGTGATCTCACGCTGCGCGACATCCTCGCCGAGCTCGAGAAGCCCGGCCGCGACCCGCGCGACGTCTTCGAGGCGCCGGCCTTCCGCGACGACGTGCACACGCTCGAGGATCTCCGCGAGGGGATGGTGCTCGAGGGCGTCGTCACCAACGTCACCAACTTCGGCGCCTTCGTCGACGTGGGCGTGAAGCAGGACGGCCTCGTCCACGTCAGCCAGCTCGCCGACCATTTCGTCGACGATCCCTCCAAGGTGGTGAAGGTCGGCCAGAAGCTCGTCGTGCGCGTGCTCGAGGTCGATCTCGTGCGGAAGCGCATCTCGCTCTCGGCGCGCTCGGACGCGGGCGCGTCGGCCGGCAAACCCGGCGCCTTCGGCAAGAAGGACGCGGCGCCCAAGGGCGGCGATCGACGCGGGCCCTCGCGTGACGATCGACGCGGGCCCTCGCGTGACGGGGGCGGGCGGCCCAAGGGCTCGGGCTTCTCCAACAACGCCTTCGCCGCCGCGCTCGAACGCGCCAAGAAGTGAGCGGGGCGCGGGCCCGGCTCAGCGCACGGGCTCGCGCATGGTGACGAACTCTTCGGCCGCCGTCGGGTGGATGCCGAGCGTGCGGTCGAAGTGCGCCTTGGTGGCGCCGGCCTGCATCGCCACGGCGAGCCCCTGGATGATCTCCGGCGCGTCCGCGCCCACCATGTGGCAGCCGAGCACGCGATCGGTCTTCGCGTCGACCACGAGCTTCATCGTGGTGCGCGACTCGCTGTCGGTGAGCGTGAGCTTGAGCGGCCGGAAGGTGCTCATGAAGATCCGCAGCTCGTGGCCGCGCTCGCGCGCCTGCTCCTCGGTGAGCCCCACGGTCGCGATGGGCGGCGTGGTGAAGACCGCCGTCGGGATGAGCTCGTAGTCCACGGGGCGCGGCTCGCCGCCGAAGAGCCGACGCGCGACGTACATGCCCTCGGCGAGCGCGACGGGCGTGAGCGGCGCGCGGCCGACGACGTCGCCCGCGGCGTAGATGTGGGGGACGCTCGTGCGGAGCGACTCGTCGACGCGGATGAATCCGTCCTCGTCGACCTCGACACCCGCGTTCTCGAGCGCGAGCGGCGCGACGAGCGGGCGCCGTCCGGTGGCGTGCACGAGGAGCTCGGCGCGGATCTCGCGGTGCTTCGCGACGACGGCCGTCTCGCCGTCGACCTCGCGGAACTCTTGGATCTCGGCGCCCGGATGGAGCTCGACGCCGCGGTGCACGAGCTCGCGCGTGATGGCGTCGCGGATGTCCGAGTCGAAGCCGCGGAGCACGCGATCGGCGCGGAAGACGAGGTGCGTCTCGGCGCCGAGTCCGCGGAACATCATGGCGAACTCGAGCGCGATGTAGCCGCTCCCCACGAGGACCACCGAGCGCGGGCGCTCCTCGAGGAAGAAGACCTCGTTGGAGGTGATGCCGAGGTGGTTGCCCGGGACGTGGAGGCGATAGGGCTCACCGCCGGTGGCGATGAGGATCTGCTCCCCGCGCAGCCGGCGCTCGCCGACCTCGAGCGTGTGCGGATCGACGAAGCGCGCGAGCCCGTCGACGATCTCCACGCCGGCGTTTCGGAGCAGGCGCTCGTAGACGCCGTTGAGGCGCGCGATCTCGCGGTTCTTGTTGGCGATGAGCGCCGCGAAGTCGTGCTCCACGCCTCGGACGCGGAAGCCGTAGGACGAGGCGATGTGGCAGGCCTCGGGGAATTCCGACGCGTAGACGAGGAGCTTCTTGGGGATGCAGCCGAGGTTGACGCAGGTGCCGCCGTAGGCGGACGACTCGACGATGGCGACGCGGGCGCCGAGCGAGGCGGCGATCCGCGCGGCGCGGACCCCCGCGGATCCAGCGCCGATCACGACGAAATCGTAGGTGGGGGCGTCGCTCATCCCGAGAGTCTAGGAGAGCGAAGAGGGGGCGCCAATCACTCCTGACGGCAGAGCACGAACCAGTTGTCGAGCTCCTTGCCACCCTTCGTCGCGCGCCCGATGGAGACGTGCTTGGACACGCGGCGCATCACGTCCTCCATGCCGTTGTAGACCACGATGGAGAGGCGCGCCTTGTTGGAGAGGATGGGCGGCCAGTGCGCCGGCTTGCGCGGCGGGAGCTTGCGGTAGTCGATGACGACCTCGCCCGGGACCTTGTAGGGCAGGGTGACGAAGTAGCCGGGGCCGACGACCGTCTCGATGAGCTTGGGGTTGCGGTTGTAGCCCCAGAGCTGCGTGCTCCCCGCCTCGTCGCCGTCGGGGCGGACGAAGACCTTGGCGAAGCGCGTGAACGCCGGCAGCGAGTTGCGTCCCTCGTGCACGACCTCGCGCATGGGGGGCGTCCCTTCGGGCACGAAGTACGCGAGATCGAGCGCGCGGCCGCGAGCGAGCTCGAAGAGCTTCGCCTGCTCGTCCCGATCGAGCGAGAGGGCCTGTTCCGTGCGTGCGGAGTTCGAGAGCCCGTCGAGGTAGCGCTCGATCTCGTCCATGTCGGGTTTCGCGGCGGCGAGCATCGATTTCAAATTGGTCATACCAATTATGCTGTCCCAGCTCCGAGGCGCGCGCAAGGGCCCCCCGGCGCGAAAATCGCGCCCAGGGGTTCCTTTCTCGGTCGTCCGCTCAGAGGCGGTGGCCGTGGATGCCCACGAGGCGCGTCGTGTCGATGCGGAGCGAGACGAGGAGGGAGAAGAGGCGCCGCGCCCCCTCGAGGTCGACGCCCATCTCGCGGCAGGCTTTCTTGAGCATCCGGCCGGCGCGGTCGTGGACGACCTTCTTGGCCATGTCGAGGGCCTCGAGGCGGAGCACGCCCGCGGAGGCGTCTTCGCGCGCGATCTGCCGCACGATGTCGACGTATTCGTCGAGGTGCTCGGCGAGCGCCTCGAAGGTCACCGAGACGAAGACGAGCTCCCGACCGGCTTCGTCGAGGAGCGCGAGACCGAAGGCCCGATCGAGGAGCGTGATGCGGAGCGTATGCGCGTCCTCCCGGGGGAGCTCCGACCAGGCGGCCACGAGCTCGCGGCAGAGCGTGAGCCACTCTTGGCGGCGCGCCTCGCTGGCCTCTCGGGCCAGCCGCTCGTCGATCGAAACCTCCGCGAGAGCCACGGGCGGATCATAGCAGCCCTCGAGCGTCGACCCCTGCTATCGTGCGGTACGTGAGCAGGATCGAGCCAGGTCACCGGATCTTCCGCTGGGATCTCGACAAGACCTATCTCCGCACCGAGTTCGACACCGTCCGTGATCTGCTCCGCACGGCGTTGGAGCCCCCCGCGCGAAAGCGCACGGTGCCGGGCGCCGCGGCCATCCTCCGCGAGATCCGCGCGACGGGGCCGGCGGGCGTGTACATCCTCTCGGGCAGCCCCGAGCAGATGCGCAAGCGGCTCGAGCAGAAGCTCCTCCTCGACGGGATCCAATGGGACGGCTTCACGCTCAAGCCCGTCGTCAAGAAGCTCACGCGCGGGCACTTCCGCTTCCTCAAGGATCAAGTCGCCTACAAGCTCGGCGCGCTCCTCGAGTCGCGCGCGAGCGTCGATCCCTTCACGGTGGAGATCCTCTTCGGCGACGACGCCGAAGCCGACGCGTTCGTCTACTCGCTCTACGCCGAGGTCGTCGCGGGGCGCGCCAACGAAGAGGTCCTCCTGCGCGTGCTCGCCGAGACGGGCGCCTACGAAGAAGACGTCAAGCGCATCCTCGAATTCGCGCGCTCGATCACGCACGCCGAGGCCGTGGAGCGCATCTTCATCCACCTCGATCGCGTGCGTCCCGCCGACAGCTTCGTCGAGCTCGGGAGCCGCGTCTGCCCCTTCTACAACTACCTCCAGCCCGCGCTCGTGCTCGTCGAGGACGGCGTCTTCACCGCGCAGGCGGCGCTCCGCGTGGGCGCGGCCATCCTCCAGGAGCGCGGCATGAGCCCGGAGGCGCTCGGCGCGAGCTTCGACGACCTCGCGCGCCGTGGCTTCGTCGGGAAGAAGACGGCCCTCGCGCTGCTCGAGGCGAGGGATACGGATCTCACCTCCGCGCGCGTGAAGAAGGCGATGTCCGATCTCTTCCGCGACCTGGAGCTCAAGCTGCGGAGGCTCCCCGACGCGGTGCCCTCCGGGACGAGCGAGATCGACTTCGCCTCGCTCTATGGCCGCGATCACGCCCTCGCGCGCGCCGCGAAGGCGCGCGTCGTCCGCCGCCGTCGGCGCTAGCGAGCCTCGAGCACTTCGGCGTCGAGCGGATCCTCGCACCCCGTTCCGTCGAGGGCGGGCACGACGAGCTCCACGCGCGTCACGTCGAGCGTGTTTCGCCCATCGCCGCGGAAGACGATGTCGGCGAGCACGACGAGCGGCTCGGGGCCCGGCTCGACCACGCCTGCGGAGACCAGGATCTCGAAGGTGATCAGCGTGCCCACGGTCACGCCGCGGAAGACGTTGTTCTCCAGGTCGATCGCTTCGACGCCCTCGGGCGGATCCGCGGAGACGGGCACGAGCGCCTGCACCCAGGTCTCCACGTCGACGCCGTCGTCGGGATCGGCGTCGCGCGCGTACGCGTCGACGTCCTGGACGAGCGTGCTCGCGAAGGTGCGGACCGCGTCGACGACGTCGTTCTCGAGGTTCGTGCCGGTGGGACCGATGTCGAAGACGAGCGGCTGCCCGCGGTCGTCGACGGTGCCCGTGTCGCGCGCGAGCGCGCGGAGGTGGTTGCCCGCGAGCGATCCAGGCCCGGAGTCGAAGCCGATGACCTTGGCGCCGAGCCCGTTGAGCGCGTCGACCGCGTCGGCGTAGGAATGCGGCGTGAGGCCGAGCACCGCGGGCGAATAGCGCGAGTGTCCGCCCGGACCTTCGTGGAACGAGGCGTCGGTGAAGAGGAGCACGACGGGGAGGGCGTCGTCGCGGAAGCAGGCGTAACCGCGACCGCCGCCGGGGCAGCCGAGGCTCGCGGGCACGTACGCGCCGATGCCCTCGCCGGTGGCGAGCTGGTAGAGCGCCTCCACCTGGCTCTCCGGCTCGTCCATGCCGTTGCCGAGGCGGATGGAGTCGACCGCGGCCTGGACCTGCTCGAGCTCGCTCGAGGTGCGCAGGTGGAGCCGGAACGGATAGTCCGTCGCGGGATCGCCGTAATTGCCGGCGGGGAAGTCGGCGAAGGTGGCGACGCCGAGGCGCGCGCCGGGGATGGCCTCGTTGATGCCAGGCGCGATGCGATCGCGGAGGCGCTTCCGGATCTGCTCGATCTCCTGGCGCATGCTCGCCGTGGCGTCGATGAGGAAGACGATGTCGGCGTTGCCGATCTCGGCGCGGAGGACGAGGTTGGCGCGCACGGGCGTCCCATCGGCGGGCACCTCGATGCACGGGATGACGCGCGGGACCTCGACCGCGGCGTCGGGGATCGGCGGCGCCGGGAGGTCGGTGCGCGCTCCGCAACCGAGCAGCGCGGCGAGCAAGCACGCAAGGAAGCGTCGAGGCGCGGCCCCGGAAGAGAGCATCACGCGACAAGCTAACGCGGGCCGGCCTCGCGATCCATCCCCGTCGGCCCGCTCACGGGACGAGGGCGCGAGTCTCGATCTCCACGTGGACCGCTCCGCCGAGCGCCTTCGAGAAGGCGGGTTCGAGCACCGTCCGACGCACGAGGTCGACCGCGGGCGAGCCGACGATGGCGCCGCCCACGGTGACGACGTAGACGCCGTCCTTCCGACGCACGCCGTGGACGACGCTCCCATCGGCCTCGAAGAGCGGCACGAGGATCTCGGCGGTGAGCCGCGCGATGGCGGGCTCGATCGAGGGATCAACCACGGAGGACACGGACGAGACCTTCGATGCGTTTGAGGCGGAAGCGCTCCGCGGGGCCGTAATCGCGCGCCGCGGCGGCGAGCGAAGCCACGTAGGCGTGTGCGGGGCGCGGATCGGCATAGCCCACCTTGCGCGCCTTCTCGTAGAGCCCGTCGATGATCTCGAGGCTCATGAGGCGCGAGGCGCTCTCGTGGAAGGCGAAGAGCCAGTCGATCCACCGCGTCGCCGGCCCCTGATCGACGAGGCGGAGCGCGGCCTGCGCGGCGGCGGAGAAGAGCGCGTCGTCGAGCTCGCCTTTGCTCTGGGCGAGGGCGAGGAGGCTCTCGAGCTGAGGGCGGAGCAGGCGCTCGGCGTCGTCGCGCTTCCCGAGGGCGAACGCCTTCTCGGCGAGCCCGCGCACGACGTCGAAGCTGGATTGCGGCGTGCTCCGGGGCGTCTCTGTCTCACCGACGGGGCGCGGGAGCTCGACCGTCTGCGCCAGGTGCCGGCGCGAGCCGGGGAGCGGCTCGCGACAGCGCTCACAGCGCTCGGCGCCGCGCGCGTTGGGGGCGCCGCAGCGGACGCAATGCACCACGGCGAGCTCCAGGGTGCGGTGCGGATCCTCGTCGAGGACGACCAGCGTGAGGAGCTGGTCGCCGATGCCCACGCGCGCGAGGTGATCGAGGCGCGTCGGCTCCTGGATGCGATGCCCGTTCACGTGGACGCCGTTGCGGCTCCCGAGATCGTCGACGTGCACGCTCGCCGGCTCGACGTGGAAGCGCGCATGGCGCCGCGAGACGCGCGCGTCGTCGAGCGCGAGATGGCACTCCGAGCTCCGCCCGACGATGAACTCGCCGAGGGGAAGCTCGAGATCCGTGGAGCGATATCGAAGCCTGAAGCGACGCACCCGGGAGGAGACTATCACCGCGCGTGGAAAGCCGTCGACGACCGTCGCCCTGGGACGGACGAAAAAAGGCCGCCTGTGTCGGGGCGGCCTTCTCGTTCACACAGGGGCGTGGCTCAGAGCTGCTCTTCCTTGCGGATACGGTCGAGCTCCTGCTTGGCGCGGATGCGCTCCTTGTCGACCTTCTCCTCGAGGGCCTCCTTGATGCGCGTCGCCTCGCGGAGGAACTCGGTGAAGGCCGAGGCACGCTCGCCGAGCACCCCGAGCGAGCCGGGCGTGTTCACGAGGATCACGAGCTCGTCGGCCTTCTTCTTGAGGTCTTCCTGGCCGGTGTAGATCTTCCGCTCCTGCGTCTGGCTGCGGGCGGTGGGGCCGATCTTGACCGTGAGCGAGGTGAGCTCGGTGCCGGCCTCGTTGAGGGGCGGCTGGTCGACGTAGACGAGGTCGCAGCGGGGGACCGGGCCGTCGGTGGTGAGCTTGCAGCCCGTCTGCGCCTGCATCCAACCGAAGCCCTGGGCAAACGCCGAGTCCTTGGGGTTCTTCATGCCCTTTTCGGCCTCGAGGGCGGCCTCGAGCCGCTCCTTGCCCTTGGCCGCGAGGTTCTTCTGGGCGAAGGCGGAGATCTGCGTGAAGACCGCCGAGGTCTCGCGGTAGAACGAGAAGATGGCGTTCACGGCCTGACCGCTGAAGAGCGAGTAGTCACGGCCGGAGAAGGCGTCGGCGTTGAACGGGTTGGGGATGGCGCGGAGCTCCTCGAGCGCCGCCCAGTCGATCTCCTGCTCGTTGGCCTTGCGGACCACGCGGTTGATGAGCTCGTTCGCGCGGACGAGCGGCTCGGTGGCCGAATCGACCGCGGCGTAGATCTCCTTGCTCTCCTGGATGGCCAGGTTGTAGCGAGCGCGCTCGGACATCGAGCCGCCGATGCCGTAGCCCACGACGCTGCCGAGCACGAGCGTGAGGCCGGCGGCGATGAGGACGGCGCGCGTGCGCTCCTTCTTGCTCTTCTCCGAGACTTCGAGGGCGGCGGACTCGTCGATGACGATGCGCACCTCACCCGAGCCACCCTGGGCCGCCGCGGCGGCCGCGAAGGGATCGCCCTTGTCGTCCTGGAGGAAGGGCGGAGGCGCGACCACGCCGCTCGGAGGCGGCGGAGTGATCCCGGCCGGCGGCGTGACGGTCCCCGCCGCCGTGGTCGGGGCGATGGTGCGGCCGAGTCGCGCCTTGAGGTCCTTGATCTTGCGAGGCTGTTTCTCTTCTTCTGCCATGATTTCGCCGGTCTTGGGCCGGTAGCGGAGAATGCGCCGAGAGGCCCTGCACCGTATCGCTCGCCCCGAAGGCGTGTCAACACGGAAGCGCGGCGCGGCCCCCTCGCTTCTTGCGAAGTTCTCACGCCCTTCCACCGCGGGGAAGCCATCGCCCCCACGCGTGGGCGAGGTACGACCTCGCCTCCACGCGACCCCCTTTTTGCTTGTCACCGTGGTCCAGGTTCATAACCTTCGCCGAGAGGCCCGCCCTTTGATCCTCGTCATCGACAACTACGACTCGTTCACCTACAACCTCGTACAATACCTGGGGGAGCTCGGCGCCGAGGTCGTCGTGCGTCGCAACGACGAGCTCACGGTCGAAGACGTTGCCGCGATGCGCCCCGAGGGCGTCCTCGTCTCGCCCGGCCCGGGCACGCCACAGGAGGCGGGCATCAGCCTCGACGTGATCCGCGAGCTCGGATCCAAGATCTCCATCTT
This sequence comes from Myxococcales bacterium, assembly GCA_012744445.1. Classification (GTDB taxonomy): domain Bacteria; phylum Myxococcota_A; class Polyangia; order Polyangiales; family Houyiibacteriaceae; genus JAAYBZ01. The sequence continues at coordinate 29,621 of JAAYBZ010000166.1, forward strand.
CGGCGTCTGCCTCGGGCA
>JAAYBZ010000167.1 GCA_012744445.1 Myxococcales bacterium
TAATCCAAGCCAAGTGCCGAGCGAGACCATCTGGGAATTCCCGTACGAGCTGCCGCGGAACGCCTTCAACGCCCGCGATGCGGCGCGCGCGGGCGACATTTGGCGCGCCTTCCAAGACGTGGCCGTCGGGGCCGCCGCGCGGGCCGGCTGGCCTCCGCACCGCTTCCGCGACTACGGCGCGGCCTTCGTGGTCCGGAGCCAGACCGTGGTGCACCACCGCGAGACGCGCTTCGGCGTTCGCCTGCGCGGCCAGAGCTGGGTCACGCGCTTCCGCCGCGACACCCTCTGCTCGCGCGAGGTGCGGCTCTTCGGCGAGGACGGCCCCGTCGCCGACGGCGTGCAGGAGTGGGTCCACGTCGGCGAGGACGGAAGGGCCTGCCGCGCGCACCCGCAGGTCGTGGCCGATCTGCGCATCCACGAAGGGGGCCCGCCTTCGCCCGTGATGCCGGCGTTCGAGCCGATCGAGGGAGGCGTCACCTTTCGGCACGAGTTCCCGATCCCCTTCGTGATCATGGATCCGCTCGATCACGTGAATCACCCGGCCTACGTCGACTTCGTCGACGAGTCGGTGAGCCACCTCCTCTACGCCAACCAGATCCGCCCGCTCGAGCTCGTGCCCGTGGCGGAGACGGTGACCTATTACGCGCCCGTCGTCGCGCCGGGGCCGGCCTTCGTGGAGACGCAGCTCGTGGGCTTCACGAGCGGCGGCGCGGCCGTCTTCGATCACGTGGTCGGGACGGAGTCGACGCCGCGTTCGGCGACGGCGCGCACGGTGCGCACGCTCGCGACGGAGCCGGAGCGCCTTCGCGCCCTGAAGCGCCCCGCTTCGTGATATTCACGTGGACGCGACGATGGAGATCCCGAACATCCAACGACGAATCGAGCGTTTGATCCTCTCCGGCGTGCTCTCGGTGCCCAAGGCGGTGGCCTCGTTCGTCCCGCCGCATCGAGTCGACGGAGAGCCGCTCTGCCCGCAGATCCAGCTCTTCCTCGGCATCCTCAACGGCCCACCCCGCCCGGGCATCCACGAGGTCCCGCTCGAGGTCGCGCGCGAGCAATACGAGTTCATCTGCAAGATGACCGACGGAATGGGCCCCTCGGTGCCGCGGCTCGAGGAGCGCCGCATCCCGGGCCCGGCGGGCGAGATCCCCGTGCGCATCTACGGCCCCGTCGCGAGCGGCCCCGCGCTCCCCGCGCTCGTCTACTACCACGGCGGCGGCTTCGTCCTCGGGAGCCCCGACGTCACCGACGCCTTCTGTCGCCGCGTGGCGCTCGGCGCCCGCTGCGTCGTCATCAGCGTCGACTACCGCCTCGCGCCCGAGCATCCCTTCCCGGCGCCCGTCGAAGACTGCCTCGCGGCCTTTGGGTGGGTGCTCGACAACGCCAAGGGCCTCGGCGTCGATCCCAAGCGCGTCGCCGTGGGCGGCGACAGCGCGGGCGCGAACCTCGCCACGGTGGTGAGCATCCTCCGCCGCGACGCCGACCTCCCGGGGCCCTGCCACCAGATGCTCTACTACCCGGTGACGCGGCCCCACGCGGACACCGAGTCGCACCGCCTCTTCGGCCGCGGCTACTTCCTCGAGGGCGCGACGATCGACTTCTTCCGCGAGAGCTACGTCGGCAAGGATCCCGAGGACGACTTCCGCACCTCGCCGATCCTCACGCCGGATCTCTCGGGCCTCCCGAGCGCGCAGGTGATCACGGCGGGCTTCGACCCCCTCCGCGACGAGGGGCGCGAATACGCCGCGCGCCTCGCCGACGCCGGGGTGCGCGTGCAGGACGTCTGCGAGGGCCGGCTCATCCACGGCTTCGTCGCGATGCACTTCTCGAAGCTCGCGCGCGAGGCCAACGCCCGCGCCATCCGGCGGCTCGGCGCCGAGCTGGAGAACGCGCTTGCGTGAGGGGCGGCCCAGCATCACCGCCGCGCTCGTGAGCTTCGCGAGGGGCGTGGGGGTCCACGAGCCCATCCCCGATCCGCTCGCGGGTGAGCTCCTCCCCGGGCCGCTCGGCCTCGCGCTCCGCCGCGTGCGCGACTCCGAGGCCCTCCGCCCGCTCGGGCGCACGCTCCTCCGCTACGCCTCGCTCGGTCTCGTCGATCACGTCTCGCTCCGCACGCTCGCCATCGACGCGCTCGTGGAGGAAGGGGTCCGCGAGGGGCTCGATCAGATCGTGATCCTCGGCGCCGGCCTCGACGCGCGCGCCTATCGCCTCCCCGCGCTCGCGGGGACCAAGGTCTACGAGGTCGATCTCCCGGCCACGCAGCGCTTCAAGCGCGCGCGGACCAAGCGCCTCCCCGCGCCGCTCGCCGAGCTCGTCTACGTCTCGGTCGACTTCGGGCGCGAGGCGCTCGACGAGCGCTTGATCGAGGCCGGCTTCGACGCGGGCCGTCCGGCGCTCTTCCTGTGGGAGGGCGTGACGATGTACCTCTCGCACGATGCCGTCGACGGAACGCTCGAGCGCATCGCCCGCGTGGCGGCGCCGGGCTCGCTGCTGGCCACCACGTACTCGATCCCGAACCCGCTCGGATCGCCCGTGGGTGAGCTCGCCAAGAAGGTCCTCTTCGGTCTCGTGTTCGGCGAGCCCATGATCGGCGAGTTCACGCCGGAGGCCATGCGTTCGTTGCTCTCGGCGCACGGCTTCTCGGTGGTGCGCGACGACGGCGGCGACACCTGGGCGCGGGAGGCGGGGGTCGACCGGCACCTCGCGAAGCTCTTCCAGGGCGAGCGCCTCGTGGTCGCGCGCCGCGCCTGATCGCCCGAAGATCCCCCTGAGATGTGCACGATCGTCATCGCCCATCGCATCCACCCCGAGGCACCGCTCCTCGTCGCCGCGAACCGCGACGAGTTCTACTCGCGGCGTGGGCACGCGCCGCGCATCCTCCGCGACGTGCCGCGCGTGGTGGGAGGCGTCGACGGCGAGCGCGGCGGCACCTGGATGGGCGCCACCGCGAGCGGCTTCTTCGTGGGCATCACCAACCAGCGCACCTGGCGCGTGCCCGACGCCTCGCTCCGCTCGCGCGGTGAGGTGGCGCTCGGCGTGCTCTCCGCCGGCTCCGTGCGCGCGGCCGAGGATCTCCTCGCCGAGCTCGACGCCGACCTCTACAACGACTTCAACCTCGTCTTCGGCGACGGAGAGACCCTGCGCCTGGCCTACGCGCGCCGTGGAAAAGGCGTGACGCTCGAGACGCTCGAGCCCGGCTTCTACGCCCTCGCGAACGATCGGCTCGGCTCCAAGGAATTCCCCAAGACGGACCACGCGCTCTCGCTCTCGCGGCGGGCGATCGACGCGCCGATCGACGAGGCGCTCCGCATCCTCGGCGAGGCGATGGCCTCGCACGACCTCCCCGACGAGCGACGGATTCCGCCGCCGCCCAAGGGGAGCCCGATCCCGCTCGACGTGGTGAAGCGGCTCCAGGCCATCTGCGTGCACACCACCTCGTACGGCACCGTCTCGTCGACGATCTGCGCCGCCGAGCCGGGGCGGGTGATCCGCTACGCCTACGCCGACGGCCCGCCCTGCCGGGCCGCCTACGTGGGCTACGAGTCGCTCTTCTACGGCTGAGGGCCACGCCGGGCCGAGGCGGCCCGGCGCGCTCAGTTCATGCCGCCCGTCGCGCCGTTGGCGCCGGCGCTGCCGGGAGCGAGAGAGCTGCCGCCGGCGCCGCCCTGACCGTGGCCGAGCGTCACGTTCGGCCCCTCCTCGACCACGGTCGTGCCCGCGCGATATACGCCGTAGGACGGGCCGCCCGCGCCGCCACCGCCGTGACCGCCGCGGCCGCCGCTGCCGCCCGCGCCGCCGTTGCCGCCGTACCCGACCTCGCCGCTGCTGCAACCGAGCACGGGGAGACCATCGATGTTGCCACGGATGCCGCCCGCGCCGCCCGAGCCGCCTGCGCCGCCCGCGCCGCCTGCGCCGCCCGCGCCGCCGTCGCCGCCGTGGATCTCCACGTACTCGAGGTACGCCGACGAATCGTAGAGGTACATGCCGAAGGAGCCGCCGCCGCCTGTGCCACCCTCGCCCGCGGTGCCGCCGCAACCGCCGCCGCCACCGCCGCCGCCGCCCGAGCCGCGACCGGAGAGGCAGCCGAAGCCGGCCTGACCGCCGCCGCCGCCGCCACCGCCGCCACCGTGGCCGTGCTCGCCGTCGGCTCCGTTGCCGCCCGCGCTCGTCGTCCAGAAGACGCCGGCCGCGCCGCCGCTGCCGGCCGCGCCGTCGGGGCCGGCGTCGCCGGACTGACCTGTGCCACCCGCGCTGCCGTTGCCGGCGTTCCCGCTGCAGCCGTGACCCGCGCCGCCGGCGCCGCCGGAACCGCCGCCGGCACCCACTTCTTCCCCGGAGCCGCCGCCGCCACCGGTGTTGTTGCCGTGCGCGCCCTGGCCACCGCCGCCGCCCCGTCGCTCGCAGCTCGAGGCGCCACCCGCGCCGCCCGAGGCGGAGGGATCGCTGTCACAGTGGCCGCCCCCACCGTCGCCACCGCGCGAGCCGTCGTCGCCCTTCTGGCCGGCATTGCCCGGGGCCCCCGAGCCTCCGCGCCCCGCGCGGATCTCGCCGCGCCGGAAGACGAGGCCCGAGCAGCTCTGGCAGTGGAGGCCGTAGTTGGAGACGCCGCCATTCGGGGGCGCGTCGGGCGTCTGGATGCTCACGTGGTCGAGCACCGTGAGGGCGTCGATGTTCTGCCCCTGCACGCCGATGATGCGGCCGGACGAGACGGTCGCGGTCTTGAGGATGAAGGCCTGGTTCGAGGGCCCGCGCACGGCCCAGTTCGACGCGTCGTAGCCGCCGTAGATCGAGATCCCGTTCACGAGCGAGACGGTGTCCGACGAGTACACGCCGCCCGCGACGAAGAGCGCGCTCGCGCCCGTCGATTGCGCGCGGGCGAGCGCGGCCTGGATGGTCTGCATGGGCGCGTCCATCGTGCCCGGGTTCAGGTCGCTGCCCGTCGTGGCCACGAAGATGCCCTGGCTCGCGATGCCGTCGACGCCGTCGCAGTTCGCGTCGGTGTACGTGTCGTCGACGGGATCGTTCGCCGAGGTGTAGACGCAGTGGTACTCGCAGCCGTTGCTCGGATCGCCGTCGAGGTCCCAGTAGTTCGGCAGGCAGCCCTGGATCTCGCAGACGCCCATGTCGCAGACGGCCTGCGTCGAGTGCGGGTTCGAGCAGGGCGAGTCGCACGCGCCACAGTGCTGGACGTCGTTCATGAGGTCACGGCAGACGCCGCCGCAGTTGGTGTAGCCGAACGGGCAGGTCACCTCGCAGCTCCCGGCGATGCACGAGCGGCCCGCGGGGCAGACGTTGCCGCACGCGCCGCAGTTGTCGTTGTCGCTCTGGAGGTCGTTGCAGGTGCCGTCGGCGCAGTAGGTGAGCCCCGCCGCGCAGCTCGGCACGCAGGTCGACGCCGCGCAGACGAAGCCCGACGGGCAGGCGACGCCGCAGCCGCCGCAGTTCATGCGATCGCTCGTGGTGTCGCGGCAGACGCCGCCGCACTCGGTGAGCCCGTACTGGCAGGAGAGCTGGCAGCTGCCGCCCGAGCAGACCGTGCCCGAGGGGCAGGCCGCGCCGCAGGCGCCGCAGTTCGCGAGGTCGGTGTCCAGATCGCGGCAGACGCCGCCGCACGAGGTGAGCTCGCCCTGGCAGGTGAGCGTGCACTCGCCGTTGCTGCAGACCTGGCCGGACGGGCAGGCGACGCCGCAGCCGCCGCAATTCATCCGATCGGTGGAGAGATCACGGCAGACGCCGCTGCACTCCGTGAGCCCATTCTGGCAGGAGAGCTGGCAGCTGCCGCCCGAGCAGACCGCGCCCGAGGGGCAGGCCGCGCCGCAGGCGCCGCAATTCGCGAGGTCGGTGTCGAGGTCGCGGCAGACGCCGCTGCACTCCGTGAGCCCGCCCTGGCAGGAGAGCGCGCACTCGCCGTTGCTGCACACGTAACCCGGCGCGCAGATCTCGCCCTCGCCGTCGGCGACGCAGCCGCCGCAGTTCATGCGGTCGGCCGCGAAGTCGCGGCAGACGCCGTTGCACTCGGTGAGCCCGCCCTGGCAGGTCACGTCGCAGAGGCCTTCGCTGCAGACCTCGCCCGCGGCGCAGACGTCGCCCTCGCCGTCGGCGACGCAGCCGCCGCAGTTCTCGAGGTCGGTCTGGAAGTCGCGGCAGCGACCGTCGCAGAGCGCGGTGCCGCCGCCGCAGGAGAGCTCGCAGACGCCGTTGTTGCAGACCTCGCCCGCGGCGCAGACGACGCCGCAGCCGCCGCAGTGGCCCGGATCGCTCGCGAAGTCGCGGCAGGCGCCGTCGCAGAGCGTGGTGCCGCCGCCGCAGGAGAGCACGCACTCGCCGTCCACGCAGCGCTCGCCTTCGGCGCAGACGTTGCCGCACTCGCCGCAGTGGTTCGCGTCGGCGTCGGTGTCGCGGCAGATGCCGCCGCAATCGCGGAGCCCGCCGCCGCTGCACGAGAGCGCGCACTCGCCCGCGGCGCAGTACTCACCGGCGGCGCAGGTCGTGTCGCACGCCCCGCAGAAGAAGGGGTGGTTCGAGAGATCGCGGCAGACGCCGCCGCAATCGGTGAGACCCGGGCCGCAGTGGGTGGTGCAGACGCCGCCCGAGCAGACCTGGCCGGGGTCGCACGGCGCGCCGCACGCGCCGCAGTGATAGAGGTCGGTGTCCGTGTCGTGGCAGGAGCCGTCCTCGGCGCAGTACTCGAGGCCGTCGGCGCAGAACGCCTGGCAGACGCCCATCGAGCAGACCTCCTCGTCGGCGCAGGCGAGATCGCACTCGCCGCAGTTCTCGAGGTCGAGGCTCGGATCCACGCAGCGCTCGGCGCCGGGCGCGCCGCACGCGATCTGCCCGGGACCGCAGGCGACGACGCACTCGCCGTCCTCGCAGATCTCGCCCTGCGCGCACTCGTTGCCGCAGGCGCCACAGTGGCGGCGATCCACCTCGAGGTCACGGCAGACGCCGCTGCATTGCGTGAGGTTCGTGGGGCAGGAGAGGGCGCACTCGCCGCCCACGCAGATCTGGCCCGCGGCGCATTCGTTGCCGCAGGCGCCGCAGTGGGCGCGGTCGTTCTCGAGGTCGCGGCAGACGCCGCCGCAGTCGAAGAGCCCGGCGCCGCAGCTCGTCACGCAGTCGCCGGCGACGCAGAGCTGGCCCGCGCCGCAGGGGAGGTTGCACGCGCCGCAGTGCTGGTTATCGGTAGAAAGATCACGGCACGTTCCGCCGCAGGCGGCCTGACCGGTCGGGCAGGAGAGCGTGCATTCGCCGTCCTCGCAGATCTCGCCCTCGGCGCAGCCGTGTCCGCAGGCGCCGCAGTGGAAGCGATCGGTCGCGAGGTCGTGGCAGGCGAGGTCGCAGACGGCGAGCCCGGCGCCGCAGGAGAGCACGCAGCCGCCGTCCAAGCAGACCTCGCCGGGCGCGCACGCAGCGCCGCAGGCGCCGCAGTTCATCCGATCGGTGTCGAGGTCGCGGCAGACGCCGCCGCAGTCGGTGAGCTCGTCCTGGCAGGAGAGCCCACAGACGCCACCGGAGCAGACCTCGCCGGGCGCGCAGGCGTAGCCGCACGCGCCGCAGTGCTGGAGGTCGGTGTCGAGGTCACGGCAGACGCCCGCGCAATCCGTGAGGCCGACGCCGCAGGAGGTCGCGCACTCGCCGCTCGCGCAGACCTCGCCGTCGCCGCAGGCGCTCCCGCAGGTGCCGCAGTGGGCGCGGTCGGCGGAGAGGTCGCGGCAGACGCCGTCGCATTCCGTGAGGCCGGCCTGGCAGGAGAGCGCGCAGGTGCCGAGCGAACAGACCTCGCCGTCGTCGCAGACGTTCCCGCACGCGCCGCAGTGCTCGCGATCGGCGTCGAGGTCGCGGCAGGCGCCGTCGCACTCGCTGAGGCCCGAGGCGCAGTGGAGGACGCACGCTCCGTCTTGGCAGATCTCGTCGTCTCCGCAGGTGTTGCCACACGCGCCGCAGTTGTCGCGATCGACGTCGAGGTCGCGGCAGGCGCCGTCGCACTCGCTGAGGCCCGAGGCGCAGTGGAGGACGCACGCTCCGTCTTGGCAGATCTCGTCGTCTCCGCAGGTGTTGCCGCACGCGCCGCAGTGGTCCCGATCGGCGTTTCCGTCACGGCAGCCTCCGTCGCACTCGAGGAGGGCGTCGCCGCAGCCGGTCGCGCATTGGCCGAGGCGGCAGACCTCGCCGTCGCCGCATTCGTTCCCACACGCGCCGCAGTGCGCGGGATCGAAGCGGACGTCGCGGCAGGCGCCGTCACAGGCCGAGAGCCCGCTCGGACAGACGAGCTCGCAGCGGCCGGCGTCGCAGATCTCCGAGAGGCCGCAGCGCACGCCGCAGTCGCCGCAGTGCTCGAGGTCGCTCGCCAGATCGACGCACGCGTCGTCGCAGGCGACGAGCCCTTCCTCGCATGTTTCGTCGTCATCGCCGCCGACGATGGGGTTTCCGCAGCCCGCCGTGAAGCCGAGGATCGCGAGGGACAGCCAGAAGAGCGCGATGGATCGAGACATGGGCGTTCGCTTTCGAAGCGGGCGTGGAAGACGCGGAGGGGCACCGATGAGGGAATCCTCATCGGGTGACATTTTGCCGTGTATCAAAAAATCCGATTCTGATAAAAGGGGTCCGTCCGGATGCGATACCGATTTTCCACCCCGCCGCGGTCCCTCTCATGGGGAGGGCTGTCCCTGGTCCTCCTCCTCTTGGGCCCCGGCCTCGCCTCCGCAGACGCGCCGACGCACACCCTGAGGCTCGACGCCGCGGCCGCGCTCATGGTCGGCGAGCAATCGGATCGCTTCGATCTCGGCGGCGGCTTCGGGCTCGGCTACGAGCTCCGGCCCGTCGATCACCTCGGCGTCGAGGGGCGCTACTCGGGGTTCTTCTTCCCCGAGGCGAACGGCGATGGTTTCGGCGGGTACCACGCCGCGGGCCTCGCGCTCCGCGCGCATCCGCTCCCTCACCTCTCGATCGGCGACCTGTGGATCGCCGGCGGCGGCGACGTGGTCTTCACGGGCGATCTCACGCGCTTCGGCCTCGAGGCGGGCGCGGGCTTCGAATTCCGGCTCGGCGAGTGCTTCCGGCTCGGCCCCTACGCGCGCTACGCGCACGTCTTCCAGCCCTCGAGCGACGCGCTCGGCGGCGCCGATGCCGGCTTCCTTCAGCTCGGCATCTCCCTGGCCTATTCGCCGAAGCGGCGCGCGAAGGACGCGCCCGCCGAGGATGCCGCGGAGGACGAGGCCGTCGAGGAGACGATCGAAGCGCCGGCGCCGATGGCCGTGGCGGAGGCCGAGCCCGAGCCCGAGCTCGAGGAGCTCACCGCGGACGACGCGGACGAGGCCGAGGCGGTCGCGGTGCGCGAGCTCCAAGAGGTGGGCGCCCGCATCCTCTTCCCGCACGGCAGCGACGAGCCGATCGTCGACTCGATGGCGGCGCTCGTGCGCGTCGGGCAGCTCCTCGAAGCGCACCCGCAATGGGAGAAGATCACCATCGAAGGCCATGCCAGTGAGACCGGCTCACCGGAGGCGAATTACCGCCTGAGCCAGCGCCGCGCCGAGCGCGTCCGCGAGCTCCTCATCCTGGGAGGCGTCGATCCGAGCCGCATCGAGGTCGTCGCGCGCGGCAAGGACGAGGTCGAAGCGCCCGGCGATCACGCGCGCAACCGACGTGTCGTCTTCAAGGTGCACGTCCTCCGGCGCGTGCCGAGGTGAGCCGCGCTCGCGGGTCGAGGGTTCGCTTGGTATCTTCTCGGGCGATTCGGCTCGCTCGGCGGCGCGAGCTGACGTAAGAGGCCGGCGCATGTCCGAACAAGCCCAGAAGAAGCCCTCTCCGAGGCCGAACGTCCCCCTCGACGGGAAGCAGCGCCGGTATCTGCGAGGGCTCGCCCACTCGCTCGATCCGGTCGTCCAGATCGGCAAGGACGGGATCGAGCGCGGGGTCGTCGCCGCGGTCCGCGAGGCGCTCCGGGCGCACGAGCTCATCAAGGTGCGCGTGCTCGAGAACGCCCCGCTCGACAAGGACGAGGCGGGCGAGCTCCTCGCCGACGCCACCGGCTCCTACGTGGTGGGCAAGGTCGGGCGCATCGTGATGCTCTACCGGATGCACGAAGAGAAGCCGAAGATCGTGCTCCCCAAGCGAAATGGCTGAACGCGACGGCGGACTCCTCCTCTTCCTCACCGGGGCGGGCATCTCCGCCGAGAGCGGGATCCCCACCTTTCGCGGCCCCGAGGGCTATTGGCGCGTGGGCTCGGTCAACTACAGGCCGCAGGAGCTCGCGACCTTCCAGGCGTTCTCGCGCATGCCCGACGTGGTCTGGGGTTGGTACCTCTACCGCCGCGGCGTGTGCCGCCATGCCTCGCCCAACGCCGCGCACCTCGCCATCGTCCGCGCGGAGGAGCGCCTCGGCGACCGCTTCCACCTCGTCACGCAGAACGTCGACGGGCTCCACCTCCGCGCGGGGAGCTCGCTCGCGCGGACCTACGCGATCCACGGGATGATCGACTTCTTCCGGTGCGCGCGCGAGTGCACGGCGGAGACCTATCCGATCCCCGACGCGCTCCCGCTCGATTGGGCGAAGGACCGCCTCCCGACGCCCGAGGAGCGTGCTCGCCTTCGCTGCCCGCGGTGCGGCGCCGACGGGAGGCCGCACGTGCTCTTCTTCGACGAGTACTACGACGAGCCGCGCTTCCACTGCGAGAGCGCCCAACGGAAGGCCCTCGAGGCGAGCGCGCTCGTCGTCGTCGGGACGACGGGGCTCACCAACCTGCCCATGCGCATCGGGGCCATCGCAGCGCAGCGTCGCATCCCCGTCCACGTCGTCGATCTCGAGCCGAACCCCTTCGTGGAATTCGCCGAGGTCACGGGCGGTGAATTCCTCCGGGGACCGGCCGGGAGCCTCGTCCCCGAGCTCGTGGAGCGGCTCGTGGGATGAGCTTCCGACCGGGCGAGACGCGCGATCTGCTCCGGCCGGAGCCGCACTCGACGACCGGCCGCGCGATAGCGTCGCTCGGCCTCCGGCGCCTCAACGAGGCGTTCGCCGCCTTCCCCGCCGAGCGATTCGACGACGCCCGCGCGCGCCACGCCTTCTCGGCCTTCCGGCGTGAGATGGACGCGCTCCTCCCTGGGCGCCCCAAGGCGCGCGTCGCCGTCCTCGCCTCGCCCTTCGTGCGCGTCCCGCTCGAGCGCGTGATCTTCGGCGGCGATCTCACCGCCATCGTCGAGGCGGCGTGCGCGGGGCTCTTCGCGCTCCAGCTCGGCCCAGGGCTCACGCGGTCGATCCACGTGCGGGGCGCGCCGACCAAGCTCTTCGCGCTCGAGCCGCCGCGCGTGGGAACGCTCGACGAGGGCGCGTTCCCCGTCGGCGACGAGGCGATCGCGCCGCTCGAGACGCAGACGATCCGCGATCTCCCGATCTCGGCCGCGGCGGGCGAGGCCTTCGGCATGAAGTCGCGACCGCTCGGGGGAGAAGGGCGCCGCACCCTCGAGCACGCGCTGCGGCTCCTCGACGCGGCCGCGCCCACCGAGGCGATGGAGCTCGGCCGCTTCTTCCGTCTCGTCGTCCCGCTCGAGCGCGGCGTGGAGCGGCGCGTGGGCGTGCTCGGCCTCGATCCCTCGGCGCCGGCGCTCGACGTCGCGCTCACCCTCGTGGAGCAGCTCGCCCTCGCGAAGCTCTCGCTCTACGCGCGCCTCCTCGACGTCGATGCGCGCGCGCTCGAGGCCCCTGCGGCGCACGCCGTGCGGCGGGCCTTCCTCCACGCGCTCGGCGTCGTGCGGCACCCGCTCGCGGCGTCCGAAGAAGCCAAGCGGCACCTCCAAGAAGACGCCGCGATCGAGAGGCTCGGCCGGGTGGAGTCGGAGGAGCCTCTCGTCGCGGGCGTCGTCGCCGAGCTCTCGCGTCTCCTCGATCGTTCCCCCGGAGACGCGAAACGCCGGACCCCCTGACGAGGGCCCGGTGCTCCGGCGTGTGGTCTATCGGATGAGGCTCAGTAGCCGCCGAACACGACCACGCCGAGCGTGGAGGTGATGCCGACGGAGCTCGCGCCGTCCTTGGTGGCGTAGATGTCCGCGCCGGCGCCGAAGGCCTTCTCGATGCGGATGGCGTCGAGGCGGATGGCGAGGTTCTTCACCGGCTTGTAGTCGAGGGTCGCCGTGGCGGTGAAGAGGCCGTCGTACATGCCGCTGATGTAGCGGCCCTTCGGATCGTCGAGGTACTCGAGGCGGCCCGCGACGCCGAAGGTGTCGGTGAGCGAGTAGGCGAGACCACCCATGATGCCCCAGTAGAAGGCGGCGTCGCCGGCGCCCGCGTCGGGGATCACGTAGAAGTCGAAGTTGCCGATGTAGGAGAGCTTGCCGACCGAGCCGTTCACGACGACGTCGAAGAAGTGCTCCCAGTTGCCGTCGTCGTCGGGGGCGTTGGGACCGAAGCCCGAGCCGCCGGCGCCGCCGTACCAGCCCACCGCGAGGTTGAGCGCGTCGGAGGGCGTGATCGTGGCTTGCAAGCCGAGGTGCGGGCTGTGGTTGCCGTCTTCACCAAAGCCGCCGAGCCCGTTGAGGTTCGTGCCGTTCACCACGAGGGCCGTGAGGCCGAAGGTGTCGTTCACTTGGTAGGCCGCGCGCAAACCCGTGTGATAGAAGGGTTGCATCAGGTAGTAGAGCGCGCCGCGCGTGTAGTTCATGTTTTGCCAGTTCTCGGCCACCTCGGCGCCGTAGATGGTGCCGAATTGACCGAGGTCGAACGTGAGCTTGTCGTTCGGCGTCCAGGTCACGAACGCTTGCGCGATCGTCGAGAGGACCGGGTTGTCGTTGCCGATGAGGCGCGCCGCGCCGGCGCCGTAGCGCAGGCTGAGCGTGGCTCCGACCTTCTCACCGTTGTAGGCGACGTCGAGACCCGCGAAGGCCAGGCCGAAGCCGTTGGTGTAGTCGTACGCGCGGTGAGGGATGTCGCCGGCCGCGCCCGTCGTCCAGGCTTGCGGGTTGCTCGGCATGTGCCAGTCGACCGAGTAGAACGCGTCCGCGAACGCTCCGAGCGAGATGTCGTCGTACCAGCGCTCCTCCGTTGCTTCTTCTGCGAGCGGTTCTGCCGTTTGAGCGAGGACCACGCTTGGTACCGCCATGGCTGTCAGAACTGCGACGATGGCCTTCAGATTTTTCACGAATTCCTCCACCCAGCGTTTCGCCGGAGCCTCGGGGGGGAACGCCGAGGCGAAATCAGTCGGTTGAAAGGGACCTCGGGGGCGAGGCGCGCGGCCTTGGGAGCGCGCGCCTCGCGCGGGATCAGGCGGTCGCGGACTCGGTGCGCGCGACGAGACCCGCCGCCGCCTCCTCGGCCGCACCGCTCACGCCGGTGAGCTCTTCGCCGTAGGCGGAGACGCCACACTCGGCGAGGTCGAGACCTTCGATCTCGTCGGCCGCCGGGACGCGGACGCCACCGGGGACGAGGACCTTGAGCGCGAGCCAGAGGCCCATGCCCGCGATGAAGGCGAAGCCGATGCCGGCCGCCGCGCCGAGCGCTTGGATGCCGAGGAGCTCGACCGACGCGTTCTCGCCGAAGATGCCGACCGCGAGCGTGCCGAAGATGCCCGCCGCGCCGTGGACCGCGATGGCGCCGACGGGATCGTCGATCTTCATCTTGTCGAGGAGGAAGACCGTCTCGACGACGATGATCGAGGCGATGAGGCCGACGACGAGCGAGGGGAGCGGCGCGATGACGTCGGCGCCAGCGGTGATGCCGACGAGGCCGCCGAGGGCGCCGTTGAGGCCCATCGACAGGTCGTACATGCCCGTGCGGATCTTCGTCCAGGTGAGGGCGCCGAGGAAGCCCGCGGAGGCCGCGAGGTTCGTCACGAAGACGATGGAGCCGATGGCGACGACGTCTTCCCAGCTGGAGGCCGCGAGTTGCGAGCCGCCGTTGAAGCCGAACCAGCCGAGCCAGAGGATGAGGACGCCAAGCGTCGCGAGCGGGAAGCTGTGCGCGGGCATCGGCTTCACGGTGCCGTCGGGCAGGTACTTCCCGATGCGCGGGCCGACGACGATGGCGCCCGCGAGCGCCATGGCACCGCCCACGCCGTGCACGAGCGTCGAGCCGGCGAAGTCTTGGAAGCCCATGTCCTCGAGCCAGCCTCCGCCCCACTTCCAGTGTCCGACGATGGCGTAGATGCAGACCGTCGCGATGGCCGTGAAGACGAAGAAGGTCCCGAGCCGCGCGCGCTCCGCGACTGCACCGGAGACGATGGTGCAGGCCGTGGCGGCGAACACGAGTTGGAAGAACAGGTCGACGAAGTAGGGCAGCTCGCCCGGGGAACGCCCGGAGCCGTCAGGCGCGAACTCCGAGAGCCCGATGAAGGCGTTGCCCTCGCCGTACATCACGCCCCACCCCACGAGGTAGTACAAGATGCCGGCGATGGCGACGACGCCCGCGTTCTTGAGCAGCACCATGACGGTGTTCTTCTTCCGGCAGAAGCCGCTCTCGACGAGCGCGAACCCGGAGTGCATGAAGAACACGAGGCACGCAGCGACCAGGATCCAGATGCTGTTCAGTACGGATTGGAGAGTAGCTTCATCCATTTCTCGAACCTCGATGGTGGGGCCATGGACGATGCATCCGTGGCTAAGGTCGAGAATGAACTGCCACTATTGCCGGCTTGTTTCGGACATTTCTCCGGAGGGAAAAAACAGGATTGGCACGCAGATCGCCGCCTGATTTCAGGATTGCACGCGGATTTTCTCTCGAATGTTTCGAAACATTTCTGGCGTGTTTAAGGTGTGCTTCTCTCGTATGTCGTGATCGTTGCTCTGCGGCTTCGAGGTCCCTTCGATTGCGTTCTCCTCGCGTTGCGCTCACCTTCGATGCCACATGGTCTTCCCGAACCTCGCGTACGGCACTCCGCGCAAGCTGCCCAAGGCCAAGAGCCTCCCCGGGCGTGTCGTCGTCCTCGACATCGCGTTCGCGTCCACGGCCGGCGGCGCGAGCTTCGAGAAGGTGACGCTGCCCTTCATCGAGGGGCTCGGCGATCGCCTCGCGATGTGGGTCGATCACCACGATCACGAGCGCCACGCGCATTACAGGCAGGATCCGCGCTTCGTGCTGCGCACCAAGGCCGAGGCGCCCGCGTGCCCCGAGCTGGTGACACCCGCGATCGTCGAGGCCGCCGGGCCCGTCGACACGATCTGTTGCCACGGCGACTTCGACGGGCTCTGCGCCGCGGCGAAGTGGATCCGCGGCGGTGAGGAGCCGTACCCGGGCGCCGACGCCGACGCGCGCGCGATCGACACGCGCCTCGGCAAGCCGAGCGAGCTCGGGCAGCTCCTCGACCGTGCGCTCCGCGGCCGCCCGCGCGACGACGGCCTCAAGGGCCTCCTCGTCCGCTTCCTCGTCGAGGGCGCGCGCGACGCCGGGATGCGCGAAATCTTCGAGTCCGCGGGGCGCGAGCTCGCGCGGCACGAAGAGGAGACGCTCCGCATCGCCAAGGGCTACGAGATCGAAGGCTCGCTCGCGGTCTGCGACGCGACCTCGCGCAACGGCTTCTACGACAAGACGATGCTCCTCCTCCTCGGCCAGGAGCGCGCCAAGGTGGCCGTGGTCCACGACGAGACCACGGTCACGATCGCCGCGCGCTTCGACAGCGGCGTGAACCTCCTCGAGATCTTCGGCCTCGAGGGCGGGATGCCCACGCGCGTGAGCGTCGCCAAGAAGGATCTCCCGCGCGTGCTCGAGGAGCTCCGCGCGCGCTTCGGTTGACCTCCCGCAAGAGCGCTCCGCGTCGACGATCGAGTCCAGTTTCCGCGGTGTGCCGAATCCGTATACTCCGCCCCCGGATGAAGGCGCCCAGAGGACTTGTGTGGCGTGAAGACGCCTTCATCCGACGAGCGCAGGACCTCGTGCGGAACAGGAGAGCACCGTGGTGAGAAGCGTGCAGTGGCTGATGGTGATGTTGGCTGCGCTCGCCGTGCAGGCGTGCGGCGGCAGCGGAGGTGACGAAGCCGAGGGAGATGGCGGCGGCACCCGCTTCTCCGTCGGCGGGAGGCTCACCGGGCTCTCGAGCGGCAGGACGCTCACGCTGCGGCTGAACGGTGAGCACGAGCTCGTCCTCGATCACACGGCGAGCGAACAGGCCTACGACTTCGACGTCGAGCTGCCGGTGGGGAGCACCTACGAGGTCACCATGGCCGAGCAGCCCGTGCAGCACGTCTGCACGATCGAGAACGCCACGGGGATCATCCCCGAGGGTGGCGTGATGGACGTCGACGTGAGCTGCACCGGCTTCGCCCTCATCTCGGCCGGAGTGTTCCATACGCTCGCCATCAAGGCGGACGGCACGCTCTGGAGTTGGGGTGGTAACCCCGCCGGCACGTCCCTTGTGCAGGTCGGGACGGACGCGGACTGGACGGCCGTGGCCGCGGGCTATCTCCACAGCATCGCCCTCAAGGCGGACGGGACGCTCTGGAGCTGAGGCGAAAACTATTACGGTCAGCTCGGTCACGGCGATACGGTCAGCCGTCCGACGCCCGAGCAGATCGGGACGGATGCGGACTGGACCGCGCTGAGCGTGGGCATGTATCACGCCCTCGCCCTCAAAGCGGACGGGACGTTGTGGAGCTGGGGGCACAACGAGTACGGGCAGCTCGGCCTGGGAGACGACGACGACCGCTCGTCCCCGCAGCAGATCGGGACGGATGCGGACTGGGTCGCGGTCGCCGCGGGCAACTACCACAGCTTCGCGATCAAGGCGGACGGGACGCTGTGGAGCTGGGGAGACAACGAGGGCGGTCAGCTCGGTCTCGGCGATCAGGACTTCCGTTCGACCCCCGCGCAGGTCGGGACGGACTCGGACTGGATCGCCGTGAGCGGCGGCGACCTCCACAGCCTCGCGGTCAAGTCGGACGGGACGCTGTGGAGCTGGGGGGACAACTACCGCGGTCAGCTCGGTTCCGGCGATGCGACCAATCACTTCTCGCCTGTGCAGGTGGGGACGGATGCGGACTGGGTCGCGGTCGCCGCGGGCAACGACCACAGCTTCGCGCTCAAGTCGGACGGAAGGCTCTTCGGCTGGGGCCGCAACGACAAGGGACAGGTCGGTGTGGGCGACACGTCCGATCGCACCGTGCCCACACCGATCGGAGAGGGGACGCTCTGGTCTTTCGTGATTGCGGGCCGCGA